>JBKQKK010000030.1:0-2829 GCA_052147535.1 Solirubrobacteraceae bacterium
GGATCAACGAGATCCTGCTGATCGACCCCGAGCCGCTCTCCCCGCTGCCCGGCATCGACGCCGGCGCCGAGCACGACCCCGACGCGTTCGTCGCGCGGCTGCGCTACCGCCAGTCAAAGATCGCCGGCGCGCCGGACACGATCCTGGTCGAGCGCGAGGTAGTCAACATCATCACCGAGCAACAGCGCTGGCTGGCCGAGCACCTCACCGACGCACAGGCGCCATCACCGCCGGCGCCGCGATATCTGTTCATCGCCTGGCAGTCCAATCGCCTCGGCGCCCAGCCCTACAGCGCCAACACACTGCGGACCCTGCTGCGCGGGCTTGCCAGGGAGCTTGCGATCCGCGATCCGCACGGCCGGCTGGTCGACTTTCAGCGCACCCACCGGATGCGCCACACCAGGGCGACCGAGCTGCTCAACGGCGGCGTGCCGATCCACGTCGTGCAGCGCTATCTCGGCCATCTATCGCCCGAGATGACGATGCGCTACGCCGAAACGCTGCCCAAGACCCACGAGCGGGAGTTCCTGCGCTTCAAAAAGCTCGGCTCAGACGGCCGCGAGCTCTCACTCGACCCGGCCGACATCTACGAGATCGTGCAGCTCTCCCGCCACACCGACCGGATCCTGCCCAACGGGGTGTGCTTGCTACCGCCGATCAAACGCTGCGAGCGCGGCAACGCGTGCCTGACCTGCGACCACTTCGCGACCGACGCCCGCCACCTCCCGGAACTACAAGCCCAGCGCTCTGAGACCGAGGCGCTGATCGAACGCCGCCGCGCCCAGCATCTAAAACGCACCGGCCAGCAGATGTCCGACGACAACGTTTGGCTGGAGCAGCGCCTCGCCGAGGGCCGCTCGCTCGTGTCGATCATCGCCGCGCTGCACGCCGCTGAGGAACGTCAGGCGGTGCGCGGCGCCGGGGTCGCCGGCAGGGCAGGCCAGCCGGATGAGACCGACGCGGTCGGCGAGCGCGAGGAGCGGCCCGGTGAGCGCTGAGCGCCGGGCCGAGGTGCTGCGCCAGGCCGCGGCGGCCAAGCGCACCGCCGCGACCAAGCGCGCCGAGGTCGCGCTGCGCGAGCTGATCAAGACAGGTGAGGAGATCAACTTCCGCGCGGTCGCGACGGCCGCCGGCGTGTCGGTCGATTTCCTCTACCGCCACCCCGAGCTGCGAGTGCGGATCGAGCATCTGCGCTCCCGCCAGCAGCAAGCACCCTCGCTCGCGAAGCCGGAGCCGGAGCCGGGTCGAGACGATCGAGGCGTCCTCGTCGCGCTGACCGCCCGCCTGCGCGAATCCCGCGCCGAGATAGCTGAACTCAGGGCGCAGCTCGCCGCCGCGCACGGCGAGCTACTGACGCTGCGCCGCCAGCTACCCCAAGCCCTCTCCTCACCCGACAAGGGAGCCGTGACCGAATGACAAACCTGCCCGCCACGAACGTGATCCCGCTGCCCCTCGCCGCCGATAACTGGCCCCGGCCGCCGCGGACGGCCGCGTTCACCGGGCTGACCGGCGAGATCATCTCAGCGATCGAGCCGCACAGCGAGTCAGACCCGCTCGCGATCCTCGCCCAACTGCTGGTCTGCTTCGGCTCGGTCATCGGCCGCGGCGCTCACTACGCAGTCGAGGCAACCGAGCACCACGGCAACGAGTTCGCGCTGCTCGTGGGGCCTAGCGCGAAGGCCAGGAAGGGCTCATCGTGGGATCACGTGCAGCGGATCTTCGCCGAGGTCGACCCCGGCTGGGCCTCGGAGCGGATCGTCTCCGGTCTCTCCAGTGGCGAGGGTCTTATCTGGTCGGTGCGCGACCGCGACACCACCGCCCGCGAGCGCGCCCACAATCACGACGATCAAGACAAGCGGCTGCTGGTGCTCGAGGCCGAGTTCGCGTCCGTCTTGAAGATGGTCGCGCGCGACGGCAACACGCTATCGCCGGTGGTCCGCTGCGCCTGGGACGGCAAGCCGCTGCAGGCGCTGACCAAGAACAGCCCCGCCCGCGCGACCGGCGCGCACATCGCGATCGTCGGGCACATCACCGCCGATGAGCTCGTCAGGCTCTTGAACGCGACCGAGGCCGCCAACGGGTTCCTCAACAGATTTCTCCTGTTCGGGGTGCGCCGCTCAAAGCTCCTGCCCGAGGGCGGACGCATCGACAAGGTCGACTGGGAACCGCTGCTTATGAGACTTCGTGCCGCGATCGACGCGGCACGACGCGCTGGACGGCTCGCCTTCGACGAGCCCGCCCGTCGGCGCTGGTGGCAGCTCTACCCCAGCCTCACCGAACCCCAACCCGGGCTCGCCGGCGCCGTCTGCGCCCGCGCCGAGGCGCACGTCGTGCGCCCGCGCTGCTCTACGCGCTGCTCGAACAGGCCGACGAGATCAGGCTCGCGCACCTAGAGGCCGCGCTTGCCCTGTGGGAATACGCGGCCGCCTCAGCCCGCTGAGTGTTTGGAGACACGCTCGGCGACACGCTCGCCGACGAGATCTATCGCGCGCTGCTGGAAGAGCCCGACGGGCTGACCCGCTCACAGGTCCGCGACCTGTTCAGCCGCAACCGCCGCTCCAAGGACATCGGCCAGGCGCTCGAGCGGCTCGCCGCCGCCGGCCGCATCCACGCCGAGCGCCAGCAGCAGCAAGGCCGCCCCGCCGAGCTCTGGCGCGTCCACCACGGCCGGCCAGCCTGCACCTGACCGCCCGCTGGCCAGACCCACGATCGTCGATCCTCCCGGCCGGAGTTCGGTCGTTTATCGCGTACCGCGTTACGACGTTCAAGACACGTCTTCAACGATCTGAGCAGGGAAAAGCTCAGCTTTCAGACTCGAGATACAGATAA
>JBKQKK010000031.1:0-10310 GCA_052147535.1 Solirubrobacteraceae bacterium
GGCTCATGAACAGCTGGGCGGCGATCTGGGGGTTGGTGCATCCTGCGGTCGCGAGTTGTGCGACTTCTTGTTCGGTGGGGGTCAGGCTCGCCCAGCCGGTGGATGGCCGCTCGCGCACACCGCGGCCGCGGCGTGTGTAGGCGAGCGCCGCGTCGATTGGGAGCTGGGCGCCCGCGTCCCATTCTTTGGCGAATGAGTCGGCGCCGAGTGCTTCACGGGTGCTGGCGATGAGCTGCTGGTGTTGGGGTTGTGCGAGCGGGGGGCGGGGGTAGCCGATCGTTTCCCGCTCCTGGTCGCTAGCTGCGAGCAGGCGTGCGGCACGGTCGGGCCGGTTGTTGATG
Organism: Solirubrobacteraceae bacterium; assembly: GCA_052147535.1. Classification (GTDB taxonomy): domain Bacteria; phylum Actinomycetota; class Thermoleophilia; order Solirubrobacterales; family Solirubrobacteraceae; genus Palsa-465. The sequence continues at coordinate 342 of JBKQKK010000031.1, forward strand.
GCGGCAAGTGCTGCCAGCCCGTCGAGGCTGTCGGGATAGAACGTCCGTAGGCGATGTTCGGTGCGGATCGTCAGCGCTGCGTGGTGCAGCTCGAGCGCGGTGTCGGGGTCGTCTGGTTGGGCGAGGTGAGCCTGCTGCTCGAGCGCGTCGGCGAGGATGCGCGGCATGTCCAGCTCGCGCGCGAGCGCGACGGCACGCTCGAGCGTCTCGTTGGCGTTGGCGTGCCGGTGCAGATGGCGCAGCGCGGCGCCGAGCACGGGGAGCGCCTGGGCGGTGAGGTAGGTCTGTCGCCCGCGATTGGTGGAGCTGGCCTCGCGCTCGAGCCATGGCAGTGCGAGCAGCGGCTGATCGCCCCACAGGTGCAGCGTCCCCACGGCGAGAGCCATCCAGGGTATGAACACATCGTCGAGGACCACCTCGACGCGCCAGAGAACCGGCGCGATCGTGCGCAGGCCCGCGTCGAGCTCGCCGCGGAGGCCCTGTACGAGCGCGACCGTGCTGCGGGTTGTGCCGACGCGGTGATAGTCGCCCAGTGGCTCGGCGATCGCCACGGCTTGCTCGGCAGTGCGCAGCGCGGCATCGAGGCGACCGGTGTACGCCTCGCTGCCAGCCTGGTAGGCGAACGTCGTGGCAGCGATGTGCCGCTCGCCGCGGGCGAGCAGCCCGTCGGTGGCACCGTGGAGCAACGGTTCGGCTTCGTCGTGGCGATCGCGCAGGTGGAGGATCGCTCCTTGCAGCGTTTGCGCGCCGTTGCTGAGACGGCCATTGCCGCCTTGCTGGAGGACCTGCTCGGCCTCGAGGTTCAGTCGCCACGCCGCGTCGAAATCGGTGTAGAGCTGACCGATGGCGGTCAGGCGCAGACACAGCGAGCGGAGTCGCTCGTCGCTGTGCTCGACCGCCAGTTCGAGCGCTCTCTGAGCGGCGTCGAGCTCGAGGTCCAGCGGGTCGGCGGTGTCCGCCACGATCGCGAAGCCGGTCAGGAGCCGTGCCTGCAACAGCGATCGGCTCGTAGGATCGCGCGCGATCGCGCGTCGCAGCATTGCGAACCCCTCGCGGCCGTGGCCATGTAATGTAGATGCCACAGCCACGCGAGACCGGCTGCCAGCCGTCGACCACGCTCCGGATTCTCGGCTGTAAGCCCCCAATCGAGCGCTTCTCGCAGGTTGTCGTGCTCGACCTTGAGCCGCAGTCGCCAGGTGTCGGCGTCCGCGTCGAGCTCAGGCTCGACCCGTTCGACCAGCTGGAGGAAGTAGTCGAGGTGGCGCTCGCGCGCGGCGGCCTCTTCCCCGGCCTCGGCAAGCCGAGCCTGGGCGTACGCTCGTACCGATTCGAGCATCCGGTAGCGCGCGACCCCGTCGTCATGGTCGACGGCGAGCAGCGACTTGTCGACCAAGCGGCTGACGGCGGCGAGCATGCCCTCGGCGCTCTGGCTCGCGGTAGTGCCGACCGGACGCGCCGCTTCGAGGCTGAAGCTCCCCGCGAACACCGCCAGCCTGCGGAACACGGCCTGGTCCTCTGGGTTGAGCATGTCGTGACTCCAGCTCATCGACGCGAGCAGCGTCTCGTGCCGGCGATGACCCCGCGGGGCCCGCGGACGAGCAGGGCGAAGCGATCATCGAGCCCCGTCTCGATCTCGCGAGCCGTCAAAGTCCGTAGCCAGGCCGCGGCGAGCTCCAGCGCCAACGGAAGACCATCGAGCCGGGCGCACAACGTCATGACCGCCAACGCGGCGGCCGGATCAGCATCGAAACCTGGCCGCACCTGGCGTCCGCGCTCCAGGAACAACGCGATCGAGTCCTCCGCCGACGGGGTCGGAACGGTCCAGACCGTCTCCCCGTCGAGCCGTAGGGGCTCGCGGCTGGTCGCGAGCACCGACAGCCCGGGGCAGGACATGAGCAGCTCACGCGCGACATCCGCGACGGCGTCCAGCACGTGCTCGCAGTTGTCCACGCACAGAAGCAGCGATTGATCGGCAAGCTGCGATGCGAGCAGACGGACCGCGCCCGCTCCTGGCCGCATCACCACGCCAGCCGCGGCCGCGACCTGCTCAACAACCTGTGCTGAATCAGTGATCGGGGCCAGGTCGACCCATCGGGAACCGTCCGCGAACCGGGTTGATTCGGCGCCGACCAGGTGCGCGGCCAGTCGCGTCTTGCCGCTGCCGCCAGCGCCCGTGAGCGTCAGCAGCCGGGTCCCGCGCAACAACTTGCCGATCCTGGCCAGCTCGGCCTGACGTCCCACGAAGCTGGTCAACCAGACCGGCGGGCCGCCCGGCGCGTGCGCCCGCGGACTCATCCCGTGCACCTTGCTTGCCGCGCCGCTCTCTGGCTGTTCGGATGCCATCGCTCGATTATCCAGTCTGCGTGAGGAGGATCGGCCGGTGTCCCGACCGCAAGATCGGCCACCCGGCCGATGTTCTGACCCGAAGCTCGTGAAACCTTGGTTGCGTCTCGCAACCTCAACCACCAGGAGCACAGATGAGCACCACGACGTCCCAGCACCACCCCGACGACGTCGAGCAGCAGCGCGTGGCGACTGTTGTCGCCGACATGTCGATGTCGCTCGACGGCTTCATCGCCGACAGTGACGGCGGTGTCGACCGCGTGTTCGCGTGGTACGCCAAGCCCCAACCACCGCGCCCGACCACAAGCGAAGGCGATCGTGATTCCACCCGGGCTCGGCGTGATCGTCTACGGCCGGCGAACGTTCGAGGTAGCCAACGAGGGGATGACCGCTTTGAATGCGATCCGACCACGTCGGCGTCGCCGGGCCGAGCAGATGCGCGGTTTCGTTCCAACGCGACATTCTCGATCGCGACGCGGGACACGCCTGCTCTCCACGCCAGAGCGCAACCCGGAGCCGCCCGGGCGGCCGCTCTGGAACTGCTAGCTCGCGCGCGGCGGGTCAGCTAACTCCGGGCAGAGTCGCCGTGGCCGCTCGAGCGGCAAACCAGCAACGTGGCGACTGACGCGCCAGGGATGCCGACCTTGTGACGCCGAACAGAGTCGCCTGCCCTGGGCGCCGGTGACCGGCGCGATCGGGTCGTCGCCTTTGCGCTCGTGAGCTCCGCGACTGGGGGCGATGAAAGCAGTCGTCCGCGGCGTCGCATATGCGCGGCCCGATTTGTCCGATTGGGGTCGCCTGTGAGGGTTGCGTCGACGTCACCAGCGTGACTGCTCTTCGCCCATGAGTGCGCGCGTCGAAGTCCGGCCGGTCGCGGCTCCTATCACGCGTCTGCACAAGCGACCTGCCCGACTTCAAGCGACCTGCCCGACTTGATCGCGATCAAAGCGCAAGCCACGGAGCCCGCGTTCCGCGAGGCAGGGCTCGCAACCGCCGGGGTCGCCTACGATCAGCTCGGTGCAGAGGTCGACGGCTCGATCCGGTGTCGAGGAGCCCCGAGCCCTGTTGGTGAGCTGGATCATGGCGCGTGGCAGCCCAGCCGGCCGCGCTTGGTGCTACGTGATCACTACGCACACACCCGTGCTCGGGCCGCTCGGCGCGATAGTAAGGTGTCCGCTGTCTGAATGACTCGCACGTTAGGGGTGAATGCTGGTGCTGGGATCTCGCAGGGCGGTAGCGCGTGCTGTGCTGGCCGTGGCAGCGGCTGGGATGTTGGTCGCTTCTGAGGCCGTCCCGGCAGCGGCGGTGTCGCCCCTATCGACGATCCCGGGCACGCTGCAGTCGTGGGGCGACACCGTGGACGGCGAGCTCGGCATCTCGCTTGCGAGGCCGGCCGCTGCTGCCGCGGAGCCTTCGATCATCGACCTTGGCGCGTCTGTTCTGCCGGTCGCTGTCAACGCTGATCAGCAGGTGGTGTCCTACAACGGCAGCGTGTGGAGTAACGGGACCGTGACTACGTCGCAGGCACCGAGCTCGGCCCCGACAGCGACGTTCACCGTTCCCAGCGACCAGGACGGCACGCAGATCAACGATTCGGGCGTGGTCGTCGGTGAGGCGATTACGGTAGGCGGCACGGGCGAGACGGTCGTACCGGCGTATTGGAACACGGCGAGCTCCTCGTTTACCGTGGTCAGCCTCGCCGGGTTGACGGTCAACTCACAGCCTGCCACGGGCGGTTTCTTCGAGGCGATCGACGCCGCCGGTGACGCGGTCGGGGTTGTCTACAACAGCTCGGGAAGTGCGGGCGATGTGTCCGCGAACACCGCGGGGTTGTTCGTCGCCGGGAACGATGCGATGCCGACGGGCGCCTCGCAGGTGCTCGCCAGCATCGATGGCACGGCGATTCATTCGTTGGAGGGCGTGAGCGCGGGCTATGAGGATGCCAACGCGTCGGAGTCCGATACTCACCCCGAGGTGCTGATCGATCGCCAGACCCAGACCGCCACGACGACGAACCTCTATCCGAGCGAGGGGGGAGCGATCGGCTTTGCGGACAACGGCACGCTGAGCGGCGCTGTAGGCGCAGGCGCAGGTCTGACGCCGACCGTGCGGACGGCGAGCGGCTCGGAGACGTCGCTGTCCGAGCCCACGGGCGAGGACGGCCCCGTTACTGATGTGAACGCGGGCGGGAGCGCGGTCGGGTTTGTGTACAACGAGACCGGTCCGGCGGTGGAGACGGGCCTGATCTGGAGTAGCAGCGGGACAGACTCAGATCTGCTCTCGCAGGTTTCAGATCCGGGCAGCTGGACCCAACTTCAGCCGGAGGCGATCAACGACGTGGGGTACGTCGTCGGGACCGGTCAGCTCAACGGCGTCGAGCACGGCTTTCTGATCGCCACGGCTGCGCCTCCGACCCCGCCCGTCGTGAACTCCGCCGGGGACGGCGACGCGATCAGCGGCGGGATGCAGGGCTGCACCACCGGCAACACCGTGACTGTCGGCGGTCAACAGGTGCCGGAGTGCACGTTGCGGGCTGCGATTCAGGCCGAGAATGCGGGCTCGGTGACCGCGAAGTCGATCACGTTCGCGTTGCCGGCGTCGGCGAACGGGACGATCATCCCGGCCTCAGCTCTGCCGGCGGTGACCGCGGCGGGGGTGACGATCGACGGTGGTCCGGGTCTTGGCGGGGTGGTGCTCGATGGGATCAACGTGCCCGGCAGTTCCACGGTCGGTCTGGAGCTCTCCGGCGGTGGCGATGGTGTCGACGGACTGGCGTTCCAGGTTTGGAGCACGGCGATCAAGCTCGACTCGGCGGCCGGCGGGGACGCGGTCACGGGAAACCGGATCGGGATCGCGGCCACGGGAACCGGTGGTGAGGGGGTGACCGGGATCGGGGTCGACGTTGAGGGATCGCCGAACAACACGATCGGCGGCCCGACGGCGGCGGCTGGGAATCTCATTTCCGAGGTGCCGCTAGCGGTGCTGATCAGCGGCGTGGCGTCGAGCGGGAACGTGGTCGAGGGGAACCTGATCGGGACCGACTCGACTGGGACGCAGGCGGCGGGCGACGGCGGCGGGATCGACGTCATCGACGCCTCGGGCAACACTATCGGCGGGCCGACCTCGGCTCCGGGAACCGCGCCGGGCAACGTGATCGACGGGAACGGAGCCGCTCAGAGCTTCGGCGTCCTGATCGGTGGCGAGACGGCGACCGCGACCGGCAACACGGTCGAGGGGAACATCGTCGGGCTCCTGGCCAACGGCCCCGAGCCCGCTGGGACGGTTGCCGGCTTCGCGATCGGAGTGGGGTCGGCCGGGATGACCTCGGGGACGATCGTGGGAGGTGGCTCCAGCGGTGACGGCAACGTGATCACCGGCGCGACGGGGGCGGAGGTCTCCGTGGACGGGACCTCAACCACCGGCACGCAGGTGCTCGGCAACCTGATCGGCACCGACCCGACCGGGTCGACGCTGCCGGGCGGGCGAGCGATCGGCGTGTTGGTCAGCGGCGCGACCCACACGACGGTCGGCACGCCCGGTGCCGGGGCGAACGTCATCGCTGGCAATTCGGGCGGCGGGATCAGCGTCGTCACGGCCAGCACGCTGGTCACCGACTTCACCGTGACGCCGCCGCTGGTGTTCCCGGGGACGAATCAGACGGCCACGACGACGATGTCGACGCTGATCAGCGGCAACATCATCGGCCCGCTGGCCGCCGGCACGTCACTGTGGAGCGGAGGGCCACAGCCGGTGGGGATCAATCTCGCCGGGATCGGGGACACCGCGGGACCTAACAACGAGGTGTCCGGTAACGAGGTCGGGATCGCGGTGGGCGGCAGCGGCGAGTCGGTGGTCGGGAACCTGATCGGGACGAACCCGAGCGGTGTGCTCGCCCTTCCGAACGGCACCGGGGTCAACATCACCGGCAAGAACGCCCAGATCGGAGTGCCCGGAACGAAGGCCAACACGATCTCGGGCAACCTCAACGACGTCGTCATCGCGGCCAACGCGACCGTTGAGAACAACCTGATCGGCACGACGTCGCTGGGTAACGCGCCGATCGGCCCGTTCACCGGGACACTCCCCGAGGACCTGACCGGCACCTACACGACGCCGGTGGCCGTGTTCGCCCAGGCTGCTGCGGCGGGGAGTCAGATCGGCGGGATGCTCCCCGGATTCGGCAATGTCATCTCCGGCAACCCGGCTGATGCGCTCGTGCTCGACGGTGCCGTCCTCGTGCAGGGCAACAAGATCGGCGTCGGTGCTAACGGTACGACCGCGGTCCCCAACCAGGGCCACGGGATCCTGATCGACCAGCAGGGGACACTCGGGGCGACCTTCCCCGGCGGGAAGGGAACGACCGCCGCGGCGGGCGGGAACACGATCGCCAACAACGCCCAGGCCGGGATCGACGTCCTTGCCGGCACCAGTCCGGTGAGCATGCTCTCGGACTCGATCTACGACAACGCCGGCGGCGGGATCGTGCTCGGCAGCGGCGCCAACGGTGGGATCAAGCCACCGGACCTGATCGCCGCGAACCAGACCACCCTGCAGGTCCTCACCCACCCTAACGACGCCGGCGGGAGCCTGCAGATCTTCGTGGCGAACTCCTGCACGGCCACCTCGGCCCAGGGCCGGACCCTGCTGCGGACGCTCGCGGTGCCGTACACCGGAATCCTTCTGCCCACCCTCCCGCTACAGCCAGTGGGGACGGAGCTGACCGCGACCATCACCCACGGAAGCGGCGCCTCAGCCCCGACATCCCAGTTCTCCACCTGCGTCAGCGTCGGCCCGGCGACAACGACCATCAGCAGCCCATCGAGCACCGCAACGACATCCAGCACGACGGTGACGCTTCCGATCACCGTGACCTGCTCAAGCGGATCGTCCACGCCGTGCGCCGTCACCACCACGGGCACCCTCACGAGCGCGACGGCAACCGCCGCGCGCACGACATCCGCGAAACACCGCACGACCAGCACCCTGACGATCGGCAGCGACTCGCTCCGTGTGGCCGCGGGAGCCACCGCGATTCTGAAGCTGAAGCTCACCCGACACGGCCTCGCGCTGCTTCGCTCCCGCCACACGCTCGCCGTGACCCTCACCGTCAAGATCGCCAAGGCCAGACACCCAACCCTCACGCGCAGACTGACCATTCGTCTTACCTACAGTCGCCCGTCAGAGTCAAAAGCAAGCGACCTGATACGACGCCTCCCGCGGGACCCCACGACACCCAACTGAACTGGCCTGACTTCGCCAAGACCGTGTCCACGAAACCGGGGGCAGACCATCAACGCCAAGGCTGCCGCATGAACGCGTGATGCATCCAAGCGATCCGCGCCGGCGTCCTCGCTGCTCCTGGCACAACTGAGCCACGGCTCGAGCGGCGGAGTCGTGCCACCGACCGGCGGCCGCTCGATGGCCAGGGCGACCTCGAACCAAGAGCCGGGGGCCAGCGATGCCAACTGCTGTCGCATCCCGTGCCAACTGCCTGTCGCCGGACACGAGCCTGTTGGGGTCGCGGCATCTGGCTCGGCTTCGCACCGTGTACGCAGCGGGAAATCGGCGCGCAAACTAACCTACTCGGACGGGCGCTATTGGGCTCAGACGGGCGCCGGGCAGGCGGACGTACGCCGCGACGACGGCTCCCGACGCGGTAGTCGATTTTCGCCGCGCGGACACAATCCGCCCTCTGCATGGTCAACGCGGCTCGTCGCCGCTCATAGGTCAAGCGGCCACGGCAGAACTACCCGGAGTTAGCTGACCGACCGCACGCGAGCTAGCAGTCCGAGAGCGACCGCCAGGACGGCGCGGCGTTGCGCTTTGGCCACTGAAGCAGGCGCGTGGTGCATCGCGATCGACAATGTCGCAATTGAGCAGAACCGCTATGGCCGCGGGGACCATCGCCAACACGACCGCATCGACGCGGAAGCGGTAGCGGCCGTCTTCGAGCGCTAGCAAAGGTCGCGGCAAGCGATTCGGCCGAAGCAGAAGTGTCCGCGCGGCCGCGCGGCCGCGGAATGGAACGGCCGCAGGAGTGTCGGCCCCTCGCCCGTCGGCTACTGCAAATGAGGGCAGAGCAGCAGCCGCGACGTCGTGACTCCTGGAGGCGCGACGCGGCAGTCTCGAAGGCTGGATCGACCAGGGCTGAAGCTGCTGCTCCGAAACTCACTCTGAGCTGCCCTCCACAATGCTGGCGCCGTCGAGGGACGCGGCGAGCGCGGCATCACCGGCCCCTTCGGCAGGCCAACGAAGGCCAACACGGGCCTGCTCACATCGGCTACGCGGATGACTCACGGAGCCGTCGATAACGCCGTGATCGAGCGTAAAGGCCGCGGCTATGCCCTCCGGCGCCGCCACCTCAGAACAGGCCTCGCGCACGACCACCTGCGAGCACGGCGGCGTGACCACGCCAACCGGCCGCAAAATGAGCTCTCACAGTCCCTTTTTCGTTCCCCTGGGAGAGAATTCCCAGTAACCACGGGCGCTTGCGCGATCGTGCACCGGTCTCGAAAACCGGTATGGGCTTTCCGTCCATCGGGGGTTCGAATCCCCCCCTCTCCGTTTGAATCTGGGGTTTCCCCAGCCTCCATAAGGGATTACGGTCACCGGCGGGCCGGTCCGGGAAGTCGTCGACTTGGGCCAGCGCAGGCCAGCGTAGGCCTCATTTCGCGGGGACTCGTTCCCTCAGCCGTTCCCTCGAGATCCGCGTCGGGGACAGGTCGCTGGCGGAAAACGCAGCTCCGCGAGAGACCGGCTCGACGACATTTCCCAGACTCGGTGGAGCTCGGATGAGCAGCCGCCGCGCCTGGCTGGACGAGCCGTGCCCGACCTGTGGCGCAGCTTCTGACGCGCGATGCTGCGATTGGAGATGGAGCCCACGGAGCGCTGCCACTCGGTCGACGCCTCTCCGCCACCTCCATATCGCGCGGGGTTGGCGCGAGCGAGCCTGTCCGACCTGCATGGCGCCGCCGAGAGAAGATTGCACGACGCCGTCCGGACGCCAGGCCTCGCACATCCACGAGGCGCGGCTGCGTCCCGGTCGGCATGAACTGCTGCGCCGTGAGGCGATCTGGGAGGAGCTCGAACGGCGCGGGGCGTCGATAGCCGTCGTGCCGTTCTCAGGGCGCGCCGGGCATGGCGGCGAGACCGGCCGGATCAGGCTCTCGCGCATTGACGGCGACGAGCTGGTCGACGTCGAGCAGTGGACGAGCCGTGACGAGCTGACTTTCGCGCTCGAGGCGCCGGTGTGGGACCGCTACGGCATGTTTACCGGGCAGCCGGCGATCCACGGGGACGTGATCTGGACGTTGGCCGACCGGACCGTCGTGATCGTCGGCCGCCGCGGCGACGCGCGCTTCGAGGAGGCCGTGAGGTGAGCGGCCCATCCTCCCCGCTCGTTCGGGCGGACCGCCACCAGGGAGGCCTCGCTCGTGGGCCGCCAGACCCCTGGAAACGCGAAAGACCGGGTGGCAGCCCGGTCTCCCGAATACATAGGCGCCGCTGGCGCCGAACGAAATCTCTGCGACGCATTTTAGTCGGGCTCTGGACGGACCTCAAGCCCGTGTTGGGTGTCTGCGTCCTCGTCTCCTGGCAGAGCGCCACCGCGAGCTCCGGTCCTTCCGG
>JBKQKK010000032.1:0-11374 GCA_052147535.1 Solirubrobacteraceae bacterium
CCTACGTCCCGGGAGCCCGCCAGCCACACCTGACATCCGACAATGCTCACCGGGCCCACCACAACGGTGGCCCGCTTTCGCATGCTCGGACCGGCTCATGCACCGACGGGATTCACAAGCCAGCCTGTGAAGCGCTTTCGTCCAAGCGGCGGTCACGGACGCCGAACCAAGCGCATCGACGGACTCTACGACGAGTTCGTCCACGGGCGACGCCTCAAAGCGTTCAAGTGCGCTTAGAAGCGGCTCAAATTCCGTGCGAAGAAACTCGCGGCGTGCCTCATACGAACCTGGACCGGAGTACTTGTTTTTGATGAACGACCAGAACGCGCTGGGGTCTCGGCACGCTCGAACAAACCTCGGAACGAGCGAGCGGATGGCCTCGTCCGCCAGCAAAGCGGTTCGGACTCGCGTGTACTCGGAGTCCGGCACGATTCCGCCCGTGCTTTGCGAGAGCATAAGGTGCAGCATTGCCTCGGCGGCTTCGTAGGCTGGCGACTGAGGGGCGGACATATCGTCGATGGAGTGACGGTGGTTTACGTCTCGGGCTGCCTTGCTATTGCTCCCGCTCGGCGATTCTCCTCGCCGTCATCGCGTACCACGCTACGCCGCTCGGCGGACTGATTCCCTGCCCGTTGAGCGTCTGTGCGATGCCGTCCCAAGTCGCTGAGCTTTCGCGTAGCTTCCGGATTTGATCGATTGTCTTCTGCTCTTCCGGGACAGGCACGTACTCGCCATCCACCAGCTCATAGCCGTAGCGTCGATGAAGGCGGGTGCCGCCGATGTAGCCGCCCTTGGCCGCTTTGCGACGTCGGCCAGCTTGCAGCCGAGCCTTGATGAGTCCGCGCTCAAGCTCTGCGGCCGCACCCATGACCTGGCGAAGGAATCGCCGCTGCGGATCGTTCGGATCATCCCGTACGATCTCGGCACCCTCGGCGGCCTCGAAGACACGGACGTGATCCCCGGCAGCCCAGGCGCGCGCGAGAGCGACCTCCTGGACGTGAAGCTCGCGTGCCAGCCGGTCTGGTCGATGCACGACCAGGCCCTCGGCGAGGCCGTCGTCAAGAGCAACAAGCGAGGCCGCGAGGCCGGGGCGGTTCTCGATCCCGAGCGTACCGCTCAGAGCGTCGTCGCGAAACACGATCACGACCTCGTGTCCGTTGGCAGTAGCCCAATCTCGGCAGGCCTGCTCTTGAGCCTCAAGCGAGTCCGAGCCAGCGCCGTTCTGCGTGCTCGTTCTGCAATAAGCGACGAGCTTGATATATCCATCATTTTAGCGCTGGATATATAGAATTATAGAATCTCAAGCGATTGGGTGTGAGCCGGGCCGGAAGGAGGCATCGACACCCCGAGAGGACCGTCGGCGATCAGGCTGGGGAGGCTTGTGCGATATTCCTCTTCGATGGTGAGCCTCAGCCTTAAGCGCTACTTTGAGGCTGATCGGCAAGCTGGGGTCGGATGCTCGCTCGTCGCTCATGGGCGTGATCGTCAGTGTCCTGTCGGTGTCATGGCACGTAGGGGTCACGGCGCCCTGTCCCTGACCGGGGGCGGTAAACCGCTGATTCCGTGGGAGCCGGGAGCGGTGGGCAAGTTCCTCGTCGAGGGCTCCGGCGCCTTTCACGCATGGCGAACATTCGACGGCCTTGCTCCGCACCACGCGATGGCGGCTGAGCAGCTCGGCATCTCATCCTTGGTGCTCGACGGGATCGTCAACCCTGACGGCAGGCTGGAACCAAACGGCCATCCTCCCGGACGTAGACGCCGACGCTCGGAACCTGTCAAGTTGTGTGAGACGCTTGGGGAAGGATTTAGGGAGCAACCTCCTGGTTTTCTGGTCTATCGATCCCGCGGCGGTGGGTAGCGCCGCGGCGTCGCCGCGTCCCGCCTGCGCTGGCTGCGTTAGAACTTCGACCCCCGGGCTCAAAGCCCGCGCCGCCCCGGGCGCGCTCTCGGAGTGCTAGCTTGCTGGCGGCGGGTCAGCTAACTCCGGGCCGATCCGCCGTGGCCGCTTTAGCTTAGCGACAAAGCAGCCACGCGCAGTGCCGACGAGCAACTGCCGGTTCCATCCGGCCCAGACTGCTGCAATGCGCCACATCCAACAACCTCGGTTTCAGCCTGCAGGTCAACGCAATACTGCACCAACCCGGACACATCCACTACACCTCAACCAGCATCAGCGTCACCATCGACCAACCCCACGCACCCCGCATCCAACGCGCCCTGAACCTCCCATCGACCAGCTCAACGACAACCCACTCACACTACCCGGCGACAACCGCAAAATCACCTGCAACACGACCACGCCATGACATCCCGATGCAAGCCACTACCGGAGATCTGGGGTCTGCGCTCCACGTCCCTCCAGGGAATCTGCACCCGATTCATCTTCGCTGGGTCTTCTTCACTAAGAACGGAAACGCATCGACCAGCACGCCGCTACGCGATTGATGTTGGTTGTAGTCCACGATGGCGACAAACCAGCGTCCGGCCGCCATATGTTGCGGCAGGTCAACACAGGCGCCTGCGACCCCTGCCCGCGTGCGAATGAGCTTCTCCCCGCGGTATTGGGGACCACTAAGCTCGACAACGGCAGTACCCGCCTGGCTGAGACGGCCTCCGGCCATGCACAGTGAGTGGTTTGCGTGAGGCGCGAAACTGCTGACCAGCAGGGGCCGCACCGTAACTGTTCTGAAGGCGTACTTCACAAGCGCGCGCGCTGCCGCATTTGCCGAAGCCCGCGATAGAACGGCCGGGGCAAAGGCCAGGCTCCGGATCGACCGCAGCACAGTCAGTCTGAGCGGCTGAACCGGAAGAACCTCAAAACCTCCTTGCGGCACGACCGGCCCGGCGGCGCTGACAAGGCCCGCAACAAAGTGCCAGCCATTCGAGACGATGCTCCCCGACTGGCGGTACACCGAGCCTGCCGCTTGCTGGATGTCCCCTGACAGCGTGACAGCTTGGCCCCAGATCTTCGATACGTAGGCCTGAACCTGTGGCACAAGCTTCGGCGCCTCGATATTTATGAGGTCGCCGAAAAGCTGAAGCGCAGGACGGCCGTAGTCGACGCCCAAATTCCAAGCCGCCTCTATTCTTCTGGCCCAGGCGACCAAGTTCGCAGCTGCCGCTGCCCACTCGTAATCGGCCTCCAACTCGAGCGCTTCAACCACAAGCGGCGCGTCCACGCCGTCGGTGGCGACCGCGCTAGCGCCTCCCACCGCCCCCTCCACAAGTTTCTCGCCAACGTAAACTACTGCCTGGGCTACGTAGAGTTGCGCTTTTAGGTCGGCGCCGCCGCCGAGCGCGACTTGCGGCGTCGCCAAACCGATCGCTGGCAACGACCATGGCGGCAAGGTAGCCGAAACGCTCGAAACCGTCTCCGCGACGTCTGTGCCAAGCAACGGATTGGTGTCGTCGCTCTCGATCTCCGGCAGTCCTTGAGGCCCGATTTGGAGGCCGACAGTGAGACCTGAAAACAAGCCGTGGGCACCGGTCGATCCGCACACTTGCAGCGCGTAGTGAGCTAGATCGAAGCAAAGCCCATCGAACGTAAAGAGGGTTTGTGCTCCAGGGTTGGAATCAAAAACCGGCGGGTCCTGGCCTGCGACGAACCTTACATTGATATCCACATGGGGAGCGATCTCCAGGCCGAATGGAAGCTGAAAGAAACCGGGCGTGGGCGTCGGCAAATTCCATCCCTTTAAAGGAGGAGGCGGTGGAAAGCTGAACTTTCGGACCTCGTAAGACGGCGGCGCCGTGACGGTGACCGTAGTCTGCGTCACGGCCGGGGTGGTGTCGGACACGCCAGCGGCGGTGAGCGTGAACGTGTAGCTAACCGGCGAGGTCCCCGTGTTGGCGGGGAATGTGACCTGCTTGGTGTTCGTGGCGCTGGCCGCGCACCCGACGGACTGGGTGCCGCCGAGCACGTCCGGGGAGCTGGACAGGCTGCACGTCGTCGCGTTCGACACGGTCCACTGCAACCTACAGTTACCACCGGAGGAGGCCAGCGTCTGCGCGCAGCTCGGCGAAAAGCTATTGATCGAGGGAGGCTGAGTTGCTGGCGCGGTGACCGTTGTCGTATAGACGGCGGGGCCCGCCTGTGTCTGTGGGTTCCAGACCTGGATCTGGATTTGGTCGCCGGGGTCTAACGTCCAGTTGTATTGTCCGTAGGATACCGTGAAGCCTGCGATCTGGATCTGGGTGTCGGTCCAGGTCACAACGTTTAGCCCGACCGCGTCCGACGGGCTGGAGAGAGGGACACAGCTACCTGGCGGATTGAGTGACGGGTCACAGTAACCTGCGGCCCAGTTCTTAGTAAGGTCCGTAACCTGAATATATCGTGAGTCCCCGTCGTACGGCTGCTGAGAGCCGAAGCAAGATCCCGTAATGGTGATGGTCTGATTGGCAGTGGGTGAAATGGGGCTCACCGAAGTGATTGTGGGCTGGCAGGCCGGTGGGAGGGCGGTGACCACGGCCGTCTGAGCCGAGGTCGCTGGTGTGCTCGTACCGCCAGCGTTCGTCGCTGTCTCCTGCACCCGAAGAGTGTGCCCGACATCATTCGCGGTCAGCTGGTAGGTCTGCGAAGTCGCCCCAGGGATGTTTGAACAGTTGTTGCCAGAGATATCGCAATCCTCCCATTGGTAGCCGTAGGAGGTCGGGTTGTTCGTCCACGTCCCGTGCGCCTCGGTCAACGTCTGACCCTCGATTGTGCTCCCTGTGATCGTCGGCAGCCCGGTGTTCGAGGGCGCTAGGGCAAAGGTGAACTGATCCGCAGCGTTGCGGGCGGAAACAAGTCCGTCTACGGTGGCTGTGACATCAACCGTCCCGCTGCCAGCTGGACTGATCGCCGTACAGCTCGTCGTGGTGGGGCAGGACACGTTGGTCGCTGGGTTTCCGTCCCCAAAGTTGAAGATGGTTGCCCCGGGGACGGTCGAGAAGCCTGTTCCGGTGATGCTCACGGAAGTGCCGCCCGCGACCGAACCGGCGTTGGGCGAGACGCTGGTGATGGTCGGCGCGCTCGGCGGCGTGGCCGGCGGCAACGGGGTCCCGAACGATGTGCCCATCAGCAACGCGTCCTGTCCGCCGCAGCATTCGGTGTAGTCGACCTCTACCGGATAGGTTCCCGCGTTGGGGAAGGACACGGTGACGGTGTTCTCGACCGGAGAGCTGCCGGTGTTGTATGCCCCGACAACGGGGTATCCGGAGACGGCGCCGCCCGTGGACGGGGCGTTGTAGAGCGAGCCCGAGACGTAGGTCGGCTGATTCCCGGAGCCGCTGGGGCCGATCGCGAGGATCCAGCCGTCGTCTGAGTAGAAGTCAAACGTGACCTGCCCGGTCTGGCTGACGTTGAGCATCGTCCGGTAGACCGCCTCGAACTGATAGAGGTCGACCAGGCTTAGGCAGTCCGGGGTCTCGAGGTCGCCGCAGCCGGCCTGGCTGCCGTTGCCCTGCGCGACCTCCGTGCCGCACTGGCCGTTGGCGGCCGTGATCACGTCGGTGTACGGGCGGTTCCACTCGTCGACGCCGGTGGCGTTCGCGCACGCACCTTGGGCCACGACCGGCGGGTTGAAGTTGATCACTGGAAACTGCTCCGAGAAGACGGGGCTGCTGAGTTGGCTCGTGTCGAAAGGTCCGCTGTTGTTCGGATTGGGATAGAAGGTGCCGTTGACGGGGCCGATGGTCACCGGAGAGGCGGTGATCGCATACGCGCCGGACGTGATCGGGGTCGTGTGCTGCGAGGTGAACAGCGCCAGCGTGGTCGACGGGGAGGCGCTCGCGGGGTTGGTCACCCCGGTGATGACGAGCGAGACCGCGTCGCCGGCGGCGATGTTGGACGGGACCACGACCGTGACGGTCTCAGCGCCGTTGGTAAACGTCGGCGAGTTGCTGACCGTCCCGCTGCCGGCGGAGTCGGTGAGGTCGTTTATGAGGTAGTCGCCAGCCTCGCTGGGAAACACAGTGCTTGGGGCGCCGCCGCTGGCGTCGATCGTGATCGTGTCCGTCCCACCGCTCAGCGCGGCCGCGGTCAAGAACCCGATCGTGTACTGGGAGGTCGCGCCCGCCGTCGACGGGCTCGGCGAGACCGACACGGCGCCCGCGCCCGATGACGTGATCGCGTAGTGCGCGGAGGCTGCCGGAGTCCCGTCCTGCGAGGTCGAGACCGCCAGCGTGGCCGACGTGGACGCGCTCGCGGGGTTCGTCACGCCGGTGATCACAAGCGAGATCGCGTCGCCGCCAGCGATGTTGGACGGGACCACGATCGTGACGGTCGCGCCTGCGTTTGAAATTGTTGGGGAGTTGCTGACCGTCCCGCTGCTGGACGGGTTGCTGAGGTCGCTGACGACATACTCGTTCGCGTTGCTAGGAAACACGGTGCCGGGGGCGCCGCTGCTCGCGTCGATCGTGATCGTGTCGCTCCCGCCGGTCAGCGCGGTTGCGACCGAGAACCCGATCGTGTACTGGGCGCTCGCGGCCGCCGTTGATGGGCTCAGCGACACCGACGCCCCGCTCACCGACGTAGCCCACGCATTCGTGCTTAGTGGCCCAGCGATCAGGCAGCCAACAACTACCAGCGCCAGAAGAGTCCTCCCTGCCACCGAGCGCCCAAACCGCAGCGATCCTCCTAGAGCGGTCCTCAGACACCCCCCGTCAACCCAGCCATCGCGCATCACCCCGTGCTGCTCGCAATCGTCAAGTGTCCGGTCAGGCGCCAGACAGGCAGCACCGTCCAGCCGTAGGAGACCTCGCAGAGGCTCAGGAGTCACCGCGCGCGCTTGCGCGCCGCCGTGCTCAGCCTGCGACTGGGCCGGTCCTGCGGAGACGGTTGCCATGATGCAAACCCTCCCTCGAGTGCATCGAGAGCCTCAACGCACCGTTCCCGTGACAAGCATCGCCCAAGCGGACATCCGTGCCACGACCCAACCGTATTGCAAGCTAAAAGCCGCTAAGACAATCCTCGACACTACACTTTATGTAATCCTCCCCCGGATCATCCGGAGAGCCTAAAGATTCCCACTGCAGGCCGCCGCGACATCGGTAATTCCCACGTGTCTCTGTGCGGGAATCCCGCAGCCAGTCCGCGCCGCAGCATCACTCTCGTCCGCCCCCGTGCGCGGAGCACCCATTCCCCGTCTAGATCGGTTTGCCGGGATCGGCCGCGACGGCGAGATAGACGTAGTTAGGGCCGCATCGTCGGCTGTGAAGTAGTCCTGATCGATCCGAGAGGCTTTGGCCGACCTCAAATGCCGTAATCGCCTGCAAGAAGGCGGATTTCCTGGATTTCCCTGCATTTCCAGCGGAAAGCGGAGGGAATGAGCGCCCGCGGCCCTCCCCGATTCGATGGGCGGCTTAGCGCGTTGCCGCTACGAAGGTTGTCTTACGCGGTCGAGGAGCACATCCGCGGCGACGGGTTCGAGACTCCCGCCAAGCGCACGGGTGAACCGGGCGGCCTGCTCGGTCGCTGGGCGTGCGTGAAGGTAGCGCTCGGTCGTGCTGATCCTGCTGTGCCCCATCGCGGTCTTGACGCTCCGGAGGTCGATCCCGGCGGCCACGAGCAGGCTTCCGTATGTGTGCCTGAGGTCATGGAATCTCAGAGGCGGGAGCCCGGCGGCGTCCCTCGCCCGCTCGAACCGGCGGCGAAGCGCCGATGGATCGAGCCGCCGCCCGAACCTGCTGACGAACACGTACTCGTCCGGGCCGGTGTAGTCGAGGCGGCGGCTCAGGCGATCCAGCGCAGCGGCGGCCTGATCGGGTAGCGGCACCTCGCGCGCCCGCCCGCTCTTGGTGGAGTTCGTCATCACGTCGCCTGACAGCGCGCGGCGGACGGTCAGCTTCGCGCCGGTGAAGTCCACGTCCCGCCAGCGCAATGCGATCAACTCCCCGCGCCTGAGCCCGCAGTTGGCGGCCACGCGGACCAACTCGCCGTCCTGCGCGTCCTCGGCGGCACGGGCGGCAAGCTCGTCGTCACCTACAGCTTGAGCTTGCGGGTCGCGGTGAGCGCCCGCGGCGAGCGCGCGGGCGAGGGCTTCTACCTGCTCGACGCTGTAGAAGGCGAGCGGTCCCGGCGCCGGTTCGTGGCGGCGGTCGGTGCTCTCCGCAGGGTTCGCGGCGAGCGCGTAGTCCTCGGGCTTCCTGAGTCCGAAGTTGTAGATGGCGACGACGGTCGCCCGGTACTTGTTCAGGCACCGTGCGCTCACGCCGGTGTCTTGGATCGTGGTCAGCAGGTGCTCGATCTCGCGCTTCGTGATCTCGCGGGCGGCCCGGTCGCCGAGCGCGGCCATGATGTGCCCTTGCGTGGTGCCCGATCCGCGCCGGTACGGGGTGCCGGGCTCGGCGAGCATCGAGCGGTGGTCGCGCAGCGTCGAGGGTTTAGCGCCCCGCACGTCCTCAAGCCACCGCATGTAGTCGTTCGCCAGCTCCCGGAAGGTGACGCCGCGGCGGCGGCGTTCGTCGGCATCCTGCTCGATCAGCGTCGCCTCCGCATGGTGCGCCTTCACGAGTTTGAGCATCTTCTCGGCGGCCTGCGCCTGCGTCAGCGCGTCGGCGGGCGGCCTCCCGCGCTTGGCTTTCCATCCCCCGTTGCCGTCGGGCTCCATCCACGCCGGGCCGAGCGCGCGCATAACCGGCTTGCCGTTGCGGCTCCACTTCGCGTACCAGTGCGGCCCGGTCTCGCGTTGCCTGACAAACGGCCGGCCTGTAGCGTTTGGTCCTGACATTTCGGGTTACCTCCGGGGTGTCCATGCCCTCGGACGATTGCCGTCGTCGCGGGGGCTTCTTTCTGCGGTCAGGACTCATTCTATCGCGTGGGCAACGGTCGGGCAACGGTCTGGCAACCGTTCGCGGGCAACGGTGCCGGGCAACCGTCCCGGTCGGAAACCCAGTTTTTTCTGGGGTTTCGCCGGACGGAATCGCAGTTAGATCCGGCAACTAGACGGCCCGCTTCGGTTTGACATGCAGAAGGTCGAGGGTTCGAGGCCCTTCAGCCGCTTCGAGAAATCCCTGCAAATCGGAGGGTTCTTTGTTTGCCAGACGCCGCGAACATCGCGGGATCGGGGCGGCGCTACCAAACTGCCGCCAGCGGCGGAGCGAGCGAGTCACGACGGCGCGGAGGACCCGTCGTGGCCGCTCGGCGCGAGATGCAGGCACGCGCCCCGATCGGGCGACCGTCGCTGGTGGTGTCCGGCACCGGCAGTCTCCGGCACGTCCTGCGCGTCGAGATTGGGGACTGCTTTCCGCGAGCGAGCGGCACTCATACGCGCCGGCGACGATCCCAGCTGGGTGCGCTTCAGAGTATCTCGGCGATCAGCGCCGCCGCCCGCGCGGCGCCGTCGGACTCCACGGGGCGGTAGTCGACCTCACGGCCGAGCTCGGATGCGATGGCCGCGGCGATCGCATCCGGGGGCGACTCGTCGAACTCCATCCGCCGCCCCGCGCCGTAGCGACAGAGCCGGTGGTGGACGTGGAAGTTCTGCTCGAAGTGGTGCTTGAGCGGGAAGTAGATGAACGGCCGCCGGGTGGCGGTCAGCTCCATTGCGGTGGTCAGCCCGCCCTGGACGACTGCGAGGTCGCACGCTGCCAAGTGCTGGTAGAGGTCGGGCACGTACGCGCGGACCTCGAGGCCGTCGTGCCCGGAGAGCGATTCCGGGTCGATCCGCGGCCCGGCGACGGCGATCATCCGCAGTTCGGGGACGAGGCGCTTCGCCTCGGGGAAGCTCGCGATCACCCGGCGTAGAAGGTCGGCACCGACGCCCGAGCCGCCGACCGTCACGATGCACACGCGCTCCTCGGGGCGGTAGCCGAGTTCACTGCGTAGGGACTCGCGGTCGGCGAATCCCGCCGGGTCAAAGCCGGTGACGTAGCCGGCGAAGCTGTAGTGCTGCTCGGTCCAGTCCCGGATCGCGGGCAGTTCGGGACCGAAGCGCTCCGGGACGATGTCGTCGGGATCGCCGACGAACACGGCGCGGTCGCGAACGCGCGGGTAGCGCGCGATCTGCTCAATCATCTCGGCGTTGTAATCGGCGGTCAGGAACTCCTCGCGCGCGCCGCCGTCGTGCATCGGCAGCCATCCGACAAAGTCGGTCAGCCACACGTATGCGGCCGTCTTCAGCTCCGGGTTCTCGTGCAGGAAGTGGTCGAGCTCCCACGCCTCGTCGCCGATCCAGAGGTCGTACTGCTCGGCCGCGACTAGGTCGTGAAAGACCATGAAGTTCGCCACCAGGATCTCGTCCATCCGCCGAACCGCCTGGAAGGCGTGCAGATCGTGCTCGGCCGACTCGGATTCGATGTGGCCGGATTCGCTCGCGAGCTCCGCGCTTGCCGGATGGATCCGCTCGCCGTGTGCTTCGAGCACGTTTGTGACCGGGTGTTGGGCCAGCCAGTCGATCTCGAGCTCGGGGTGCAGCGTGCGCAGCTCGTCGGCGATGGCGACGTCGCGCTGCGCGTGCCCGAGTCCGATCGGCGATGAGATGTACAGGGCCCGCCGCCGGCGGCCGCGGGCGCGCGTCCAGGCGGAGGTCGGCCGAGGCCGTCCCTCGACAAACTCGCGCAGCATCAGGTTGATCTTGATCGGATCGCGGGCGGACGGGATGTGTCCCGAGCCGCGCAGCGTGACCAGCTCGCCGCCGGTTGCCTTGGCGAGCTCAGCCCCCTGGGCGTGCGGGCGGACGAGGTCCTCGTCGCCGTGGATTACGAGCGTCGGGCACCGAACGCGGGCGCACGTGTCCCGGAAGCTCTCGGTCCTGCAGGCCAGGCCGATCCCACGGGTGGTGTCGGCGAGCGTCTCGGGATCGGTCTCGAGCGCCCAGCCGATGCAATCCTCGATCTGATTGCTCGAGTGCGGCTCGTTGAAGCATTTGGCGAAGAAGAACTCGAGGAACCCCAGGTAGTCCCGCTGCCAGTAGCGGCTGTTGTATTTGGCCCAGTCCTCCTCGGTCGCGAGCGACTTGTCGAATGGATGCACGTCCCGCTCGGGGTGGCCGGGCGCGAGGCCGACAGCGGGGCCGATGTAGATGACGCTGTCGACGCGGTCCGGGTGGTCGGCCGCGAGGATGGTGGCCCACAGCGCGCCGCAGGAGACCGCCGCCAGCACCGCCCGCTTGGTGGCAGTCGCATCCATCACCGCGAGCGCGTCCGCCGCGAATTCGTCCGGGGTGTACGTGGCTGCTCCGACCGGCCGGTCGGAGCGGCCGTTGCCGCGGCCGTCGAACGTCAGGACGCGAAAGTGGCGCGCCAGGTACGGGATCTGCGCCTTCCAGAACCGCGAGTGCACGATCGACCACGTCGGAAGCAGCAGGATGGTCGGATTGCCGGACCCGTGCACCTCATAGAAGACGCGCACGCAATCGCGCTCGACATGTCCAGTGAGGTCCGGATACCGGGCGCG
>JBKQKK010000033.1:0-2715 GCA_052147535.1 Solirubrobacteraceae bacterium
AGCCCTTCGCGGCGGGACGCGCCCCCGGGTCGGCGGTGACGACGCCCTCCGCGCCATGCGCCTGGCCGACCAGATCCTGAAAAGCCTCAACGCCCACCACTGGGACGGCGATGCCTCCGTCACCCCCCTGCCCGCCCAGCCCATCGGAAGCACCTCCGTGCTCCGCGGCCCCCATGCCTGGCGACTCAAGAACCGTCGCCAGAACCCCTCGGCCGCAGGCCATTGATCACACTGCGCCGGTGATGGCGTCGTGGGTGAAGCTGATGGCCACGTTGCTCAGCAGTGTGCGGCCCTCCAGGGTTTCCAGGGTGGCCATCCGGCGGCGTCGCTGGCCCTGCCGGGTCCGGTGGGTGTGGTGGGCGAGGCGCTGAAGACCGGGGCTCTGCGGAAGGAGGCGTGAAAGTCAGGGCATCGTCGGAACTCCTGAATCTTGGTGCTTGGGAATGGTAGCCACACGTCGATACAAAATCTCGAGGAACTCTCACTCAGGTCCTCCGGCCAAATTCAGATCTGGACCAGGGACGCTTTAGCCCTGAGGAGGACCAACTTGAAGGGCTCACCGCGCCTTCTGGATGGCAAGCTGCTGGGCCTTCATCGCGTGCTGGAGTGCGACAGTAAAGCTGAATTGGTGCGAACGCAGCCAGTAAATGGCGGACGCGACGTACGATTCCGACCTGCCCGTGTTGAGCTGCTGTAGCCAGGAGAAGAGCTCCGCGGCTCCAGGAGACCTGAGCAGCAAGTCGCGGTAGAGGCTTGTCACGAAAGCGATGCGCCCCAGGACCATTGGATCGGTCGGAGGCGTGATCGTGAGCGTGCCACTGACAAAGCGAATCGCGTAGTTGCGCGACGCCGCGCCCCCGACGACGATCGGATAGGAACCGGCAAAGCTGTCGAGCACCGCCGTAGTCGAGAGGGCCACGGGAGCAGTCAGGCTCGCCGAGGTGTCACCGTTGACGAAGCCCTGGTAGGAGGCGACCGTCAGTGGCGGGTTCGGCTGGCCATAGACGCGGGACTGGTTCTTGGCTGTGATCGTCAGGGAGGCGGGGGTGACCACGAGGTTGCCGGTCACGAAAGTGATGGCATAATTCGGCGACGTGAGGCCGCCCGGGACAAGGGGATACGTGTTGACAGGGCTCGAGGCGGTCGCCACCGTGCTGAAGTGGAGGGCCCCGCCGAGAGACGAGGATGAGTCGCCGTTGGTGAGCCCGGCGTAAGTGACGGCGAAGGCGGGGTTTTGCTGGCCATAAACCTTGGTGGCAGGCTTGGCCGTGATCAAGAGTGTCGCCTGGTTGACGTTGATGGTCGTTGAGGCGGTTGCGGTGGTGTAATCGGTGGAGTCGGTGGGGGTGAAGCTGACGGAGAGCGCCTGGTTGCCCGCGCCCAGGACCGTCCCCGCGGCCGTCGGGTAGGTGAACGTCCCCGCCACGTTGGCCGTGGCGTCGAGCTGCGTTCCGCTCAGGGCCTTTCCGTAGACGATGTTCGCCGGATTGGTCCAGGAGATCTTCGGCGTCGCTTGCGTGACGTTGATCGTCGCGGTTGCGGTGGCTCTGGTGTAGTCGGTCGTGTCGGTGGGAGTGAAGGAGACCGACAGGCTCTGGTTGTTGCCCGCGCCCAGGACCGCGCCGGCGGCCGGCGTGTAGGTGAACGTCCCCGGCACGCTGGCCGTGGCGTCGAGCTGCGTTCCGCTCAGGGCCGTACCGTAGACGATAGCCGCCGGATTGGCCCAGGTGATCGTCGGCGTCGCTTGCGTGACGTTGATCGTCGCGGTTGCGGTGGCACTGGTGTAGTCGGTCGTGTCGGTGGGGGTAAAGGCGACCGAGAGCGTCCGGCTGCCCGCGCCCAGGACCTTCCCGGCGGCCGGCGTGTAGGTGAACGAGGAAAAGTCGAACACCTGGAGCCGCCCGACGGCGCCCGCGAGCCGCAATGCGGGCGTGCCGAGCGCTGCCGGACTGCGCGCTGGCGCGCGCCGCATCGCAGATGAGCGCGTTGTCGCAGTCGCGGCGTGTGCGCTGGTTCTGCGACGTTGATCGCCTGGTCGGTTTGGGCGTGTCGCGCGATTCCTGCACTTCGCGCGCCGGCCGCGCTCACCGCGGGAATGGAGCGATTGACCAACGCGCCGAGGCGCACGTTTTGGCCCGGTTGCGCGTCGGGTGGCTGTCATGCGAGGTTGGTGTTGTTGGGGACTTTGGTATGCTCGCGCCGATTAGTTCTGCGCGTAGAGGGGTGGTGGGCGGCGCGCGGGGTCAGTCGTCGCCGCGGCGCTCGTCGTCGTGGCGCTCGTCGGGGGTGTGGTTGGGTGCGGCGGGGTCGGCCGGGGTGGGTTGCTCGTGTTGGTTGTTGGCGCGCGCGATGATCGCGCGGATGGTGCTGTGCGGGATCTGCGCGCTGCTGGCGATGTCGCGGTGCGC
The DNA here is from genome assembly GCA_052147535.1 of Solirubrobacteraceae bacterium. Classification (GTDB taxonomy): domain Bacteria; phylum Actinomycetota; class Thermoleophilia; order Solirubrobacterales; family Solirubrobacteraceae; genus Palsa-465. The sequence goes on from JBKQKK010000033.1 coordinate 2,409, forward strand.
GAGCCCGAGCCTGGCGGCGCGTGCGATGGTGTGATCCCGTTCAGTTGCGGTTTCGCGCGCGCGTCTGGCGGTGCGCTCCACGCGGCGCAGCAGTTCGTTGCCGAGTTCGGCTTTGGCGCGGTCTTGCCCGATCTGCTCGGCCGCTGCGATCGCGCTGAGCGTGATTCCGGCGGCGATCGCCGCGCTTGCGGCGTTGATCACGGCGTGCTGGGTTTCGGTGATGTCGTGCTCGTCGACGGTGGCGCGGAGGAGCTGCTGGGCGGCGTGCGCGAGCGCGTCGAGCTCGGGCTCGAGCGGCGCCGCGGTC
>JBKQKK010000034.1:0-3540 GCA_052147535.1 Solirubrobacteraceae bacterium
GGGTCGGACTTGCGCCGCGCGATCAACTCGTAGAAGATCGACGCCTCAACCTCGTCGCGCCACGCAGCAAGCAGCCGCGCACGGATACCGCTCGCTGCGTCGCTCACATCGCCGCCATCAGACTACCGGCGCGGCTACCTGCTTGCGCTCAGCGATCACTTCACGCACCGCATCCCAATCGACGTCCCTGACATTGTGCATCGCACAGTACTTCGATCGGCCGGCTAAGACTTGCGCCGTGCGCGACCGTTCACCCACGACCTAGCGTCTGCCCGCGCCCGCGGCCGCCACGGCGGCCGCCCGTACAAGATGACCCCGGCCAAGCTGCGTCTCGCCACCGCCTCGATGGGCAAGCCCTACACCAACGTCGCCGAGCTCTGCTCCGAGCTCGAGATCAGCCGCCAAACCCTCTACCGGCACGTCTCTCCGGCAGGCGAGCTGCGGCCCGATGGGCTCAAGCTTCTCGCCGCCACCCGCCGCAAAACGCTATGAGCGCCACACGCGAGCGCGAGACTCATCGTTTCGCCGGGTTGCCGCTGCACCGCTTGCTGGCGGTAGCGTCTTCGCAGGTCGAGCAAGCAGACGACGGACTGCGCACGACTGCCCGATTCCGCCGGAAGCGGAAGCGCTGGCCTGGTGTCCGCTTTGGCGACGGAGCGGAAGCGGAGAGCAGCCGGCACCGGCGCCTTGGTTCAACGCGGAAGCACGCGTGCTGTAGCCCGGACGACTGCGCTCCCGGTCGTGGCAAGCCAGGCACCGGTGACCCCGGCTCGACGCCGGTCCAGGTGCTAGCCGGACCCGCTAACGGCCTGCGCTCCGGCGCTGTCGCACGCAAGCTGTGAGTTCGAGTCCGCAGCTTCAGTGGCGGTGCTCGTCGTCGAGGATGCGTCGCTCGAGGTTGTCGAATGTCCCGCGCCAGCCTTCGTTGTGGCGGCGGCGCGATTCGTCGGAGGGAAGCCCGGTGTGGACGAGGACGACGGTCGTTCGCCCGCCGCTCTCCGTGAACTCGACCGTGACGAGGCTCTCGTGCTCCTCGCCTTCGTAGGACCATGTGTAGAGCAGGCGGTGCGGACGATCGATCTCGCGGTATTCGCCGGTGACCACGACGACTTCGTCCGTCTGCGGGTTGTGCATCTGTAAGCGGTAGCGGCCGCCGATGCGCAGATCGACCTCGGCGCCCGGCGAGTCCCAGTCGGGGAAGGCGGCCCACCAGCGCACGAGGACGAGCGGGTTGGTCCAGGCGTCGAAGATTTCCTCCGCGCTCGCGTCGAAGATGTGCTGCAGACGCAGCGGCTCGGTCACCGCCGCCGCTCCGCCAGGAACTCCTCGACTGCCTCGAACTTGCGCTCCCACATCGCGTGTAGGTCATCGAGCCAGTGGTAGGGGCCGTCGAGGCCGGCCTCGCGCAGGCGCAGGCGGTGCTGGCGGCCGTCTATGACGCGCACGATCGCGCCCGCCTCCTCCAAGACCCGCAGGTGGCGGCTGATCGCGGGCTTCGAGACGCCGAAGTCGCTCGTCGCCTCCGCGACGGTCATCTCGCGCTCGGCGAGGCGCTCGATGATCCCGCGGCGGATTGGATGGGCATATGCGGCGAACGCCTTGTCGAGATTAGCCATTTGGTTAACTGTATCGGCGAGAACGGGATGACGAGCGCCAGGACAGCCCCGGTTGCAGCAGCGTTGACGACGCTCGCGCTCGCGGCCGCCTGCTGGGTCATCGCGGTTCACCAGATGGACTCGATGAGCATGAGCGCAAACGCGTTGGAGATGGGCGGGACTAACGACCTCGGCTCGCTCGGCTTCTTTGTCGGTGTCTGGGCGGCGATGATGGCGGCGATGATGCTCCCGGGCGCGGTGCCGGCGGTCGTCTCCCAGACGCGCGTGAGCGTGCGAGGGGTGCCGCTATTTCTCGCCTCCTACATCGCTGTCTGGACGCTCGTCGGCCTCGTGCTCTATGAGATCTACAGCCCGCCCGGCTCGAACGCGGCTGGCGTGATCGTGATCGCGGGCGGGGTGTATGAGCTCTCGCCGGTCAAGCGCTACTTCCGGGAGCGCTGCCGCGAGCGGCACGCCTCGGGGCTCGGCTTCGGGGTCGAGTGCGTCGGCTCGAGCGTCGGGCTGATGGCGGTGTTCGTAGCGCTCGGTGTGATGAGCGTGACCTGGATGGTCGTGCTAGCCGCTGTGATCGTCGCGCAGAAGCTCCTACCGGTGCGTGGCGCGGTCGACGTTCCGGTCGCGGTCGCGATCATCGCGCTGGGCGTCCTGCTGATCGTCGCGCCCTCGTGGGTCCCGGCTTACACCCCCCCGATGTGAGGAGAGAAGCGATGCCTGAGCACAGGACCGCGACGCGCGAGGAGTGGCTGGCCCAGCGGCACGAGCTGCTGAAGGACGAGAAGGAGCACACGCGGCGCGGCGATGAGCTCGCACGGCGCCGCCAGGAGCTGCCCTGGGTCCGGGTCGAGAAGGCCTACGGCTTTGAGACCGACGAGGGCCCGGCGTCGCTCGCCGACCTCTTCCGCGGGAACTCGCAGATGATCGTCTACCACTTCATGTTCGGGCCCGACTTTGCAGCGGGGTGCAAGACCTGCTCGTCGATCGCCGACGGCTTCAGCGGCTCGGTCGTCCATCTCGCGCACCACGATGTCACGCTGCACACCGTCTCGCGGGCGCCGCTGCCGAAGATCCAGGCTTACAAGAAGCGCATGGGCTGGAGCTTTCCGTGGGCCTCGGCCTATGGCAGCGACTTCAACTACGACTTCCAGGCCGGGGTCACCGAGCAGCAGCAGAGCGCCGGAGATGGCGATTACAACTTCAGGCCCGTCGACATGCGGAGCGAGATCGCATCAGCAGTCAGGGCCGACTGGCCAGCCGGCTTCCTCGACGGCACCGACGTCGACTGGGCGACGTACAGGCGCGAGCTGCCAGGGCTCAGCGCGTTCATCCTCGAGGACGGCGTCGTCTACCACACCTACTCCGCCTACTCGCGCGGGATCGACGGCATCTGGGGCATGTACCACTGGCTCGATCGCGCGCCCCGCGGACGCAACGAGGCGCGCGACGCCTGGTGGAAGCGCCACGACGAGTACAGCGGCGAGTGACGGCCGCGGTTCGATGCCCGAGACACCGGCTGAGTACAACGCCATGATCATCGATGAGTTCCGCGCCAATGAAGGGCGCGTTGGCGGCATGTGGGAGGGAACGCCGCTGCTCTTGCTCCACCACACCGTTATTCCGCTGATCATCCTCCAGCCCCAACCCAGCAATAGAACCGGAGTGACCGGACTGTGAGCACTGACATCAACGATGCTGCCGTCCCGGTGGTCGTCGACCGGGCTACGTTTCACGCCGAGCTGGACGCGCTGCGCGTCCGAGAGAAGGCGTACATGCGCGCCGGCGACGCGCTCGCCGCCGCGCGCCGCCGGCTCCCGATGGTCGAGGTCGACGCGAGCAGCGCCCTGATCGGCCCACAGGGGCCGGTCACGCTGCTGGACGTCTTCGAGGGTCGCCGGCTGCTCATCGCCTACTACTTCATGTGGTACGC
>JBKQKK010000035.1:0-2887 GCA_052147535.1 Solirubrobacteraceae bacterium
GTGAGCGCGTACTCAACCCGCGGCGGTACCTCCGGGAACGTCCTGCGCGCGACGATGCCCTCCTCCTCCAGCGCCCGCAGCCGCAGCGACAGCGTCCGGGGGCTGATGCCGCCAAGCGAGCGCTCCAGCTCGCAGAACCGCGAGTGACCCTCGGAAAGGTCCTTGATCAGCAGAAGCGTCCACTTGCCGCATACGATCTCCGCCGTGCGGCAGACCGGGCAGGTTTGATTGGAGGACATCCCAGATCGAGTGTAGCGCGGCGCTTCACCAAGTGAAGCGCGGCCGCTGGGTGAGGTCCACGCTTGCACGCAAACACGGTGGTAACGTCGTCGTAACTAAGAGGAGGTTCGTCATGACCGCAACGGCCCGCATACTCGTCGTCGCTGATCGCACTGCCGATTCCCAGGAGCTGCACATCGCCCTGGTCGAGCGTCAGGCGCAGGGACCCATCGCCGCAACGCTGCTGGCGCCGGCCGCCTGGGAGGTCACCGACCCGCATGGTGGCCGCGAGTCAGCGTTGAGACGCCTGCGCGCCGCCGCGGAGCAGCTATCGGGCGCCGGTATCGAGACGCGTACGGTCTGTGGCGAAGCGGACCCGTTCGAGGCGGTCAAGGCGATCTGGAACCCGCAGAGCTTTGACGAGGTGATCGTCTCGACGCTGCCCGAGCACCTGTCACGCTGGCTGCGGATCGACCTGCCGCGCCGCGTCGAGCAGCTCACCGGTCTGACCGTCCAGCACGTCGTCGCGCACGAGCGCGAGCAAGCGCCTGCCAGCTCTTGACCGGATGCCGCGGGCAGGGGCTGCCGTGGATTGCGCGCCCACCACACGGGCGGGCGGCCCCCACCGGCGGCTCAGAGTGACCGCTGATACTTCGTGAACGCTCGCGTCGCGAGGACGGCGGCGACGATCAGAAGCGCGAGCAGCAGCCCGATGCGGCTTGCGACAAGACCCCAGTTGATCTGCTCCATCGCCGCGGCGCGACCGGCCTCGACCGCCCAGTTCACGGGGTTGAACTTCGCGACAGTGCGAATCCAGCCTGGGAGCAGGCTCGGTTGCATCAACGCCACGGACAGGAACGTGAGCGGCAGTTGCACGAACGTGACAGCACCGATCACGGTCTCGCGCTGGCGCGCGAGCACGCCGACGGCGTTCGACAGCGACGAGAACACCGCGCCAAGCAGAGCCGCGATCAGGATCAGCAGCAACACGCCGACGACGCCGCCCTTGAAATCCGCACCGAGCACAAGCGCCAGCAGCACGATCAAGCTCGTCTGCAGGACCACCATGAACGCGCCGTAGGCGACGGTCCCGGCGTTCAGCGCACCGCGCCAGACCGGCGAGGCGAGCATCCGGTCCATGACCCCGCTTTCGATGTCCTCCACGAAACCCATGCCGGTCCAGCCGGCCGAGAACACCGCGAGCATCACGACCACGCCGGGAGTCAGGAAGTTGATGTACGAGCCGTGAAAGCCGGGAATCCGTGCCACCGACTTGAATAGCGCGCCGAACAGCAGCAACCAGATGATCGGCTGAAACAGGGTCATGCCAAGGTAGGCTGGCTGCCGCCGGAACACGCGCACGCCGCGCACATACACCTGCCAGCTCTGTCTCAGCGCGGTCATGCCGCCACCGCCGCGCGTTCGCGGTCTGCTTGCTGGAACGCCCGGCCCGCATGACGCAGGTAGACGTCGTCGAGCGACGGGCGCGCGAGCGTGACCGAGGTGACCCTGGCGCCACGTGCCTCGAGGGCGGCCAGAACCGCGGGGATCGCGACGCTGCCGTCACGTGAACGGGCGCGCAGGCTCCGGCCCTCGAGCGTGATCTCGTCGAGGCCGGCCACACCGTCTAGCGCTGCTCGTGCGGCGGCGTCCTCGGGATTGGCGAGCTGGATCTGAATCGTGTCGCCCTCGAGCGCCGCCTTCAGCTGCTCGGGCGTTCCCTCGGCGACGACGCGGCCGCGATCGATGATCGCCAGTTGCGATGCGAGCCGATCCGCCTCCTCCATATAGTGCGTCGTCAGCAGGATCGTGATGCGCTCCTCGACGGCGAGTCGCTCGATCTCCCGCCACATCTCCACCCGTGCCTCCGGGTCGAGCCCGGTTGTCGGCTCATCGAGGAACAGCGCGCGCGGCCGGTGCAGCAGACCCATCGCGATGTCGAGCCGGCGCTGCATCCCGCCCGAGTACGTCTTCGCGGGCCGGTTCGCCGCGTCGGCGAGACCGAACCGCTCCAGCGACTGGGCCACGCGCCGTTTGAGCTCACCGCCGGTGAGCCCGTAGAACTCGCCCTGTAGTACCAGGTTCTCGCGCCCGGTCGCCTCCGGATCGGCACCGTGCTTCTGTCCCACCACGCCGATCACCCGTCGCGCCCGCAGCGGCTCGGCGAGCACATCGACTCCGGCAACCCGCGCGCTGCCGCGATCGGGGCGCGTGAGCGTGCACAGCACTCTCACGGTCGTGGACTTGCCCGCGCCGTTGGGCCCCAGGAGCCCGAAGATCGTGCCGGTCGGCACGGACAGGCTGACGCCATCGAGCGCTGTCACCGCCGGCGGATAGGTCTTCATCAGAGCCGATGCCTCGATCGCTGTGTCCATCACGTGCTCCCGTGGTCAGGCGTCATACAATGTCTTGAACGTGGAATAGTTCTAGCGTGGAAAGTTTCGATTGTCAAGAGATAAGCGGCAAGCGTTCGCCGAGTTGATCGACGAGGTCCGCCGCTCGCAGAGCGCGACCGCCCGTTTCGACCAGGCCGTCGCCGACGCGCTCGGCTTGAACCGGACCGACATGCGCTGCATCGACGTTCTGCATCGGGCGGGCCCGATCACCGCCGGGCGCCTCGCCGAGGAGACCGGCCTATCGGCCGGAGCGATGACGACCGCGCTCGACC
>JBKQKK010000036.1:0-5419 GCA_052147535.1 Solirubrobacteraceae bacterium
CTCGGGTTTCGCACTTTTTGGGAGTGGGGGCTGACTGGCAGCGGCCATCGCGGCGGCGTGTGGCGTTAGGGCAGGGTTTGTGCTGCTGAGCGGTCGAAGGTGTCGCTCTGAGGGAAGGAGCATCGGCGGTTTCCCCGAAGTCGTGGGCGTCCAATAGTCGATGCCGCGGGCGGGTTGCCGCCCGGTCCGCGGCTGCCCACGGGGGTCACCGCCGATGCTCTGCCTGCCATCTTCGCTGAACGAGCTGTTGCTCCTGTTCGCGCCATGTTTCTCGCGTCCGACCTATCAGACGTTTCGGGCGCTGGTCGGCGGGCAGATCTCCCAGACAGGGCTGCGGACGGTGACGGGGATGCTGGTCGGCGCGCGCTTGTCGGGGGCTTGGCATCACTGTCGCTGTCATCGGTTCTTTAGTCACGCGCGCTGGTCTGCAGACGAGCTCGGGCTGCGCTTGGCGGTGTTGATCGCGGCCAGGTTCAGCGAGCCAGGGGTTGCGATCCTGGTCGCTGTTGATGACACGTTGCTGCACCGTCTGGGACGCAAGATCCACGGCTGCTTCTGGCATCACGACGCGACCGCTAACAGCGACAAAGCGGCGGTCGCGTGGGGCAACAACTGGGTCGTTATCGGGATCGTCGTGCGGCTCGCGTTCCTTGAGCGGTCGGTCTGCCTGCCGGTCATGTTCCGGCTCTGGCAACCAAAACGCAAACAGTTCGCCAAGGGCAAAAGCGACCCTGAACGACCCGGAAAAGTGCAGCTGGCCAGGGAAATGATCGAGCTGCTCGCCGCGCGCCTGCCCGATCGCCAGATCAACGTGGTCGGTGATGCCGCGTACGCCACCGAGGCATGGCGCGGCGTGAACGCCCGCGTCACGGTCACCTCGCGCCTGCGCTCAAACGCCGCGCTCTACAAACGCACGCCACCACCGACCGGTAAGAAGGGCCGGCCCGCGAAAAGGGGCCAGCAACTCCCCAGCCTCGCCAAGCTCGCGCTCGACCCCGCCACCAGCTGGACCGAGCACGCCGTCCGGCGCTACGGCAAAACCGAGACGCTGATGCTCCACACAATCGACTGCCTGTGGGCACCGCTCGGGCCCGAGACCCCGGTCCGCGTGATCCTCGTCCAAGACACCAACAAAAGCAGCGGCTACCAGATCGCGCTGATCACCACCGACCTCAACGCAACCGCAACCGAGATCGTCGAACGCTACGCCGACCGCTGGCCAATCGAGGTCGCCTTCGAAGAAGGCAAAGAGATCTTTGGGGTCGGACACGCCCGCAATCGCACCCCCAAAGCGGTCCAGAGGACGGTCCCGTTCCAGTTTCTCGCGATGAACCTCACGATCATCTGGTACGCCGCCTCAGGACACCACCCCGACGTCGTCGCCGAGCACCTCGCGCGCTCTCCCTGGTACCTGACCAAGACCACCCCGTCGTTCGCTGACATGCTCGCAAAGCTCCGCCGCGTGATCATCGCCACCCAATATCACCCAGGACGGGGCCTCACCCCCACACCAGCAGAAATCCAGCAAGTCCAACACGCATGGGCTGCGGCCGGGCTATGAACTGCGAAAGTCGAGCCACGCTGCCGCTGCCGCGACCAGGACAGCGACCAGCGACATGGCCCTACCTCTACTGGACGCGCAAAGTCTCCGCCAAGAACACAAGCAAGCTCCTCACCCCAGAACAGGCCGACCGCTACCGGCCCTGGCTACAAAACGACAAACGCCTACACATCCTCGTGCGCGAACTCGAAGCGCTCGCGATCCGAGCCGCTCAGGCTGCCGAGGGGTGGGGGAGAAATGACGCCCGAGAAGTGCGGAACGAGAGGAGGTATCTCCGCGTTGGGCGGGAGATCGCCGAGCAGGTCGCGTAGCCGCGCGGCGTGCATCGCGTGCATTGGTTCATTGTCTCAAGGTCTCAGGATTGGCTATTGCCAAGCAGTCCACTTTGGGCGATCCTGTTCAAACGCACATGCACTCGCGTGACGATCGCGGTCCGCGACTCCCTTGACGCCCCCCCAGCGCTGCCCCAATGACCGATTCCGCCGACACAGTCAGCGCTTGCGCGGCGCCCGATCGCGAGCGGGACGAGCTGTTTCCGCAGAGAAGAGCGATCTTGCGAGCGGCGGTGGGGATCGGTCTGTACGCCGGCGCGTTCGGCATGACGTTCGGCGCTGTGTCTGTGAGCTCCGGGCTGAGTCTCGCGCAGACGATGCTGCTCAGTATCGTCATGTTCACCGGCGCGTCCCAGTTCGCGTTCGTGGGGGTCATCGCCGCCCGTGGATCTCCGTTCGCCGCGATTCCGGTCGCGCTGCTGCTCGGCTTACGAAACGCCTTCTACGGAGTGCCGATCACGGGCATCCTGCGACCCCGCGGGCTCGCGCGAGCGTGGAGCGCTCATTTCGTGATCGACGAGACGACGGCGATGGCCGTCGCGCAATCCACCCCGAGAGCACGACGGTACGCGTTCTGGACGACCGGGTTGATGCTGTTCGCGCTCTGGGTCCTTGGCGGACTCGCCGGGGCGCTTATCGGACGTGGAATCAACCCGTCGGACTTCGGTCTCGACGCAGCAGCCCCCGCGATCTTCCTCGCGCTTCTCTGGCCGCAGCTCAGCCGTCCCGCGGCGCCCGGCGTCGCGCTCCTCGGGGCCGCCGTCGCGCTGGCTCTGATCCCGCTCGCGCCCGCGGGGGTACCGGTAATCGCCGCAGCCACGGTAGCCATCGCAGCCGGAATCATCTCCACCAGCCGTCGCGCACACGAGCGCCCGCGCAGCGGCGAGGACCGATGACCGCGCTGTGGACAGCGTTGATCGTCGCTGCGGTCGGTTGCTATCTGCTCAAGCTCGCCGGCCTCTCGCTTCCGCGGTCGGCGCTCAACCACCCAGCCGTGCAACACACGGCCACGCTGCTCCCCGTCGCGATGCTCGCCGCCCTCGTCGCCGTCCAACTGTTCGACGCCAACGGCCGCTACCGCATCGACACGCACACACTCGCAGGCGTCGGAGCGGCCACCATCGCTCTGCTCCTCAGGCAGGGGTTCCTCGTCGTATTCATCGTCGCGATCGGGGTCACCGCTGCGCTACGGCTTCTGACCTAAAACCACTACGACCGACCCGTCTCCCGTCCAGTTCGCACGGTTATTGTTCACATCGCGGATCCGCGCGCTGCTGCCAAAGGCCAGCGACAGGCCGACTCGGCCCTTGCCGCAAGCGGCCGGGTTGTCGGCCGCCGCAGGAACCGCTCTGGCACCTGGGCGCCGTGCTACCTCAGCTGAGCGCTTGTCCTGCGACCAGTTCGGTCTCGTACGGTTGTGAGTGCCGTTCGAGCGAGCCGTCGGAGCCGATCTGGTAGGAACCGGTCCGTCTGAGCGGCGGCGAGTACGCGTGGATCGTGACCGCGGGTTCAGCGCCAGCGTGTCGCACACGGTGGATCGCGACGGGCGGGATGCTGACGATTGCCCCTGGGCCGAGCTCGTGCGAGCGCGGGGGCGCGCCCAGCGAAAGGCGCTCTTCTCGGACACGGCCCGAAATGACGGCGATCCCGGCGCCCGATTCGTCGTGATCGTGGAAGCCGGTGTCCTGGCCCGCACTCCAGCAGATCACCCATGCGTTGACGTCTTCGCACTCCCAGACCTGTTCATAGACGCGGGCATCGCCCGCGTGCCGGACGTGATGCTGCCAGCGCTCCGGCGAGTCGGCGAGCCAGCCCACAAAGCGCTCAAGCTCCTGCAGGGCGAGGGTCATGCCGCTACCTCGATCGGCGCCAGCAGCCGGGCGCCGTTGGCCTGGAGGCGCGCCTCGCGTCCGGTCCGGACCGGCTCCACGACGGGACGGTCAGAGCCGTAGACGAGCTGATCGCCGCCGACCCGCCGGGCCATCGCCTGGATGGCCGCCGGGCCGTAGCTCGAGGTGTCGTAGAAGGTGAGCGGATCGTGGAGATCGACAGTCGGGCCGCCCCGGGCGACGAGCCGCTCACTGAGCAGAGGAGCCCCGCCGGCGAGCATCGCGAACACGACCACCAGTTCCGGATGCGCTAGCCGGCCGAACGCGGCGAACGTCAGCCACGCGGCCTGTATCTGCGCTACGTAATCTGTCAGTGCAGGCCACCAAACGGGTTCTTTCGTGAACGCGTGAGTGGCAGGCTGGCTCGGATGCACAAGCAGTGGAACGCTTCGCATCGCGATGCGTTCAAGTAACGGCTCGGCGGCGTCGAGCGCATCCCGTCCGCGGAGCGCCGCCGCCGGCATCGAGACACCGATGCAGCCACGCCTGATCAGCGCGTCGACATCATCGGCGTCGGGTTCCTCCAGCGCGACCGGGCCCCACGGCGCAAACTCCTCGCGGAGCGACTCGACTCCCGCAAGGTGCGCGGCGATCAGCTCGCACGCGCTCTCTCTCGGCAGCGACTCGATCCCGATCGGGCTAGAGACGGCGATCAGCGCCAGGTCGAGGCCGTCGCTGCGCACGAGCCTTGCGCGGCGGTCCGGTGCCTCTGACGCAACGTCGATGATGTACGGCCGCTCGCCGGCGCTGTGAAGCACCATCAGCCCGTCGGTGTGGCGCACGAACGGCAGCGAGCTCCGTGCAGCGAGCGCATCGAGTAACGGCTCGGTCCAGATGTGTTGATGAACATCGATTCGCATTGGGTCAGTCAGTAAAGGATAGTAACTCAATTCAATTGATCAAGAATACCATAGCCTGTATCCCGGGCACGCTCTTCCTTCCCAAGTTCCGCGCCAGCAGCCATGCAAGCGCGATCTGAGCGGGCGTCGCATTATGCCGGACTGCAATCTGACTGAGCAGGCCGACTCTCGGCTGATCGGCCCTCCGTGAATCAGGGCTGTGAAGCGAGGAAACCAGCTCCTGACGTCGGAGCCGGCGACAGACGTGGTGGCGGCGACCTTCCCCGTGAAGAAGCCCTGCGCGAGTGGGTTCCCGGGAACGAAGTCAATCCCGTGCTCCTCGCAGGTCGGTCGATCATCTCCTGCCTGCCCTCGGGCTGCCCGCAGTTGATGTTGATGCCGTGTCCATGCAACCAGCCCAGGGCCGAAACCTTCAAGCCCGCGCTGTCAAGCGCTCGCTTCTCCATGGTTTCTGGTCCTTCAGCCTTCGGTCCTTCCTATCTTTCAGTGGTCGCCCACGACGTCGGGATTAGCCGCACTTCCAGGGGTCGCGAGACCGTTGGGAAATGGGAGCGGCCCGTGCCGTGGATGGCGCCGGCGTGTCCCGCAACCCGGTAACCGTGGTCCGCTCGCCCGCTCGCCCGCTCGCCCGCTCGCCCGCTCGCCCGCTCGCCCGCTCGTCGTGGCGCTCGCCGGCATCCCCTCGGACCTGTCTGAGCGCGCAACCGCTCCCGTCAGACCGCGGATTGCGCGTTCGGACAGGAAAACCGTGTTTGAGCGAGCAACCGGCCCGCGCGC
>JBKQKK010000037.1:0-4533 GCA_052147535.1 Solirubrobacteraceae bacterium
CAACGACACGATGAGGACAGGACAGCGGTGTGGATCATGATCGTTGCCTCCTCGATGTCCGCCCGTCGCGCTACGTTTCGTCTATCGGTTGCGCGGGTGGCTACCCACTGAAACCGTCGAGGAGCCCATTGTTCTGCCGCCTGACGCCGATGGGCGATTCGTGTCAGGGGCGCCGGCCCACCGGTCCCGGGGGCTGCCGTGCTGTCGCCGTTCTGCGACTTCCGCCCACCAAACCGCAGGGCGCACCCGCCATGGTCTCGCTACCTTGCAGCCTCCCAGCCCAGCTTCGAGAAAGAGAACCGATATGAGTGTTTCGAGAGCCCGGTTCCGGGAACATCGGATCCGGCAACACCGGCTCCGCGAACACAGGCTCGTCGAGCAACAGCGGCAACACGGGAACTTGACATCGCCTGTCGCCGCGGCCGGAGTCGTCACCTCGGGCTCATTGCAGTTGCGATGATTCCGCCGGGGGTGCCCACGAAGCCCTGCGAGGTCAGCGCGAGGCCTGCGACCCCGACGGCCCAACAACGCGTCGCTGTGGGGCAGCTGATGGCCGCGACGGCGCCCCATGCGGCCACTTGCCGGGGAAGCGGCACGACCCGCCAGTGCTCACCGCCATCGGTCGACAGCTCGGCGATCCTGGTGCCGAGCGCGTAGCAGACCTCGGCCGTCGAGCACCTGATCAGCGCGAGTTCGAGTTCGTGTGGGAGCTTGCGGGCACGCCAGTGGCTCCAGCCGTCATCAGTGCTCAGGATGCGCTCGCCGGTGGGCAGCGATTCGAACGCCCAGCAGGTCCGTGGCGCATTGCAGGACAGGTCGGACAGACCTTCGCTCGAGTTGGACAGTCTCAACGCCTGCGTCCAGTCCCGCCCGCCGTCGCTGGTGGCGAAGATCCGCTCAGGGGTATGATCGCTACTCAGATTGGGCACGACTTCGAGCCAGCAGCGCCTCACCGTGGTGCACTCGAAGTCGTCGATCAGATCGCTGCGAAACGATGGGGAGCGCTGGGAGCGCCAAGTGCGCCCACCATCGCGGGTGAAGAAGATGCCATGTTCGCCCTGGACCCAACAATCGGAAATGCTGACGCACTGAACTTTCGGCGACAGGCCCGCCGGGGTGGGAAGCGTGTGTGTGGACCAGGACCTTCCACCATCACGCGTCATCCATACTGCCACGCTCACGAGATCACTCGTATCGGATGTGATCAGGCACTCAGTCGCCGACGGACATGACACCGACCAGACGAACGAGGGCAACCTGCGCGAGGAGACTCTGCGCCACCGCACGCCACCATCCGTGGTCTTGTAGAGCCCCCCGTGATCGTTCTCCAACGCCCAACACGTCCGTGTCGTGGGACACGAGATCGCAGCAGTCAGCGTCGAATCGGCTGAAAGCTCGGTTTGCAGAACCCAACGCACCTTCACCGCTGGCGACCGGACGTGGTCAGCTCCGAGCGCGTGGGAAGCGAGTGCGAGCGTTAGCGCTAACGTCACGGCGAGCAACGAGGAGGCAGCCCATACGAGCTGCGGGAGCCCGGTCCCAAGCAACTCCCGCCACGACCTCGGTGGGCCCGAAAGGATCGTGCGCCTCATCGACGATTCCCTCGCCCCCAGGACACTCGCAGGACGCTCAGCCGATGGTTGCGGTGAGCTGCCATCTCGCAGAAGCTATCTGATCAATCAGCCATCTGGCCCGCCTGCTGTTGGACGACACGCTCGTTCGGCATGGGAGGGGCTGCTTGTGACATCGAGCGTCGGCATGGTTGAGGCTGCCGTCGTGGTGTGCCCGTCAGACTTTGCGCGTTCCTAGACGCGCGAGAGTCCTCCCGCCAGCTTGGTGAGTCGGGAGGGCTCTCCGGATGCCGGAGGTGGCACCCAAGATGCTGATGGTAGGTGTGATCGCGGCCGAGGTCGAGTCTGAGCTTCGGGGTGGGTTGTTGTCGTGCCCGTCGTGCCCGTCGTGCTCGGGTGTGTTGGCGCCATGGGGGTACGCTCGTGTGCGGTCCGTCCGGCTGCGGTGCGGGGAGCCGGCGGCGTTGGTGCCGCGGCGAGCGAGGTGCCGGTGCTGTGAGGGAACGCATGTTCTGTTGCCGGATTTGTGTTTGCTGCGCCGGCAGTACGAGGTCGGGCTGATCGGCGCGGCGATCGAGGCGAAGGCACGGGGCTCGGGGTACGTGCGGATCGCGCGGGAGCTGAGCGTTCCGGTGGGCACGGTCAAGGCGTGGTTACGGCGGCTCTCGTGCCACGCTGAGGCGATCCGATCGCGTTTCACGCGGTGGGCGTTCGCGCGGGACGCGGAGCTCGGGCCGATCCCCCCGGCTGGCGGGTCGTTCGCGAACGCGCTGGAGGCGATCGGCGTCGCGGCCCACCAGGTCCCCGCCGGGGACCCTCCCCGTAGAAGCTGGACCCGCCACTGTCTCGGGGTGATCGAAGAGGCACCACCAGGTCCCCGCCGGGGACCTCCCCGTAGAAGCCCGGTGCCGGCACCCGGCCGGTCCGGTGTCGCGCGGGTCCACCAGGTGGAGGGCGATGAACATCATATCACGCTTGATAACGGCAGATTATGACTACTTAGCTGCAAAAATGCTGGTTTCATGCGGCGACCGCTTCCGTAAAGGCGGCCGAGCCCGACCGGTAATGCGTACAGGCGAACCGGCATACTCTGCCGTGATGAGTCACTCCGATCCGACTGCGGTGCTGGCGGAGATGAAGCGCACTGAAGCGCTGCTGCGTGACGCTCGCTCGGTGCTGCGCCGGGTCGACACGCTGGCCGCGATGGCGAGCGTCTCAGACGATCCGAGCTGTGCGCTGATTGCCGAGGGTGCGGAGCGCCGCCGAGCACCTGGTGTCGCAGTTGGCCCATCGCCAGCACATCGAACAGCGCTCCGCCAAGCAGGTCGCACGGCGCCTGCGCTGACCGGCGCGAAGGTTGGGTTAGACTGTTGGTGGGCGCAGGCGACTGACCTCAGCGAAGCGCAGACGTCAGGGGCTAGTGGTCTGCCGCGCTGCTTTGCCCTTCGAGGGCCTTATTCATGCGCGCCCCAATTGTCGCGCTCGCGCCCACTCTCCCTTCCGTGCCGCCGAGGTTCACCAGCCGCGCTGGCCCGTGGGGAACAATCGAACGAGAAGTGCCGCTAAGGCCCCCCAGCTTGGCACGGTGGTCGGCCAGATGCCGATGGAGCGTGGGCCTCACCGACGCCGAGTTCGCCACGATCTCGCGCATCGTCAGCGCCGGCGAGCTTGCGCTTGGTCACGACAGCCGGACGGCCGCTCGTCCGACCTCGCGACCGGGCGGCCTCGAGCCGGCGCCGCTGCCCTTGTTAGTAGAAGTGCTTTTCGCTCGCTGCGAGGTCGTCACCAGCGGATTAGTAGCAGGAAACCCGGCTAGATCCTGCGACTAACGAGCGTTAGAAGCCGCTCTCCGCCGCCCACGCTTTCCGCGCTAGCTTAGCTAAGCTAGCAGGGCGACACGCAGCGGCGTCCAGATGCTCGTCCAACTACAAGAGGATGTCTCAGCCACGGCGGCCTGGGCTACCGGCCTCGGGTGACCGGTCGCTAGGTGAGGGCGCGCGTCGGGTTGGGTGTGCGAGCAGCCCGCCGGGGGACCGAGTGATCGCCCGGGCTCCGGCTTGCCACTTGAGGAGGATGCGGATGGTGCGGATCCCGAGTTGGTATTGCTTGCGCCCGTCCTTGGTGATCCATGGCGAGTAGAGCACGTAGACGCCTGGCTTCTCGTCGATCGTCAGCTGCTGGACCGCGCCGGCAGATAGCGGTCCGGCGAACGTGCCTTTGCCGGTGGCGTACTTCTTCGCCTGCATTCCTTGGCCAGCGCGCAGGAGCGATTCGATTTTCGTTGCGGTGGCAGTGTCCTTGGTGCTGGCCCACGCGATCATGTGGATTATGTGTCCGGTGTTCTGGAATCGGACGAGTTCGCCATCGTGGAGGGTGGTCGGGCCGCCGAAGGCGAAGGCGATTGCGCTGATCGTGGCCTCGGGCTTTGGCAGCGTCGCCGGATTTGCCGCCTGCCTGATGGTGAACTCCGGGGAGGGTCCGACGTTGCCGTAGAGGTCGTCGGCGAAGTAGTTGCCGGGCTGGAGGATCGTCTGCGCGCTGCTTGTGCCGGCCGGGGCGTTGGCGTCGAACACGATCGAGCCGTATAGGCCGATCCTAAGGAGGTCTGTGCGGTGGGCAATCTTGAGGAACTCGGCGCGTGTTACTCCGGGCTTGAGCCGGAAGAGGGTTGGCCAGCTGAGCGGCTCACCGCTGACGATCATGCGGATGTTGACCGCGCCCGACGTTTCTGACCCTCGGACGGTGACGGACTTTCCTCCCCTTTCGGTGGTTTGAGGCCCGATCGCCCGTGTTTGCGGGAGATCGTGCTCTTTTGGGCGGTATGATGTAGCCAAAGCTGCGCCAGTGGCCCGTCGCGACAGCTGCTATATTCAGGGTATGGCTAAGCGTGGCGGCGCGTCTCATGTAGCCACAATCAAGACGAAGGGAAAGGGCGACGTCTGTTATACGTCCTACGTCTTGC
>JBKQKK010000038.1:0-4236 GCA_052147535.1 Solirubrobacteraceae bacterium
CATGCGCCACCATATGGGTGATCCTCCTGAAGTTCGGGAAAGCGAGCCTGGTAACCCGCATTATCCCTGCTCAGGCGGACGTTCCCGCGCCCCGGCCAGCCCGGGGCGCGGTCGTTTAATCCGAGGGGTTCCGTCGTACTGCAAGATCGAGGCTTGCGTCGTTGCCGAGTGATCCAGAGCTTCGCACCCGTGTCGCATTGCGTTTAGTGCGGCAAGTCCGCGATGTACCCTTCATCAACCAAATCGCGGCGCTCGGGTACCTGAGACGGATCGCTGACTCCTATGAGCCTGCGATCAATGGGCTTGAGAGCGCACTTGGCTTGCCGCTTGTCTGAGTGACCTGGCGTGATTGTCGCGCATGGGCTTCGTAGCGATCGGACACCATCGCGTCGCCGCTGTTCGTTCATTGGGGCGACGATTATGGGTGGTCGGAGAGCGGTAGGTCTCCGAGGCTTGCCACCTCTCTTATCGGGGAGCGCTGCTTTCGCATGCGCCGGCAAACGTCTCGCGACGTCGCCGCCCGCTGCTGCTTTGAGCCGAACGCACAAGCCCGGACGACAGCTCGCGCGCTCCCATCAGCGCCGCCGCGAGCGGCCGTTCGACTACGTCGGGACGATCGCTATCGATGGCGACTGCACTCGTGCGGCGGCGCTGGTCGCCGTGATCGCAATCCCACGAACGCGCTCGTCAGCGCGAGCCGACTCGGACGATCGCCTTCGCGTAAAGGCGATCACGGGCTCGTTCACCCCGAAGCGAGTCCGGCAGATCGAACGGCGGCCGAAGAGCATGCCGGTGCTTGTAGAGCTTCAACAAGCGGGTTGATCGAAAGCGACGGTCTCGTGCCGATCCAACGCGTCGTTGCAAATGGCGCAATCCGACGACGTCCCTCATTGGGATGGTCGGCGCGCGCAGAGCGCGTTCACGGGCGCGCGCAGAGCGCGTTTACGGCCTACTCGGCGCAGGCCCGGGCGCGAATGCGATCGCCGCCGCGACGACTGGGGCCCACGCTGACCTCGCGCGCGCTCAAAACGGTGCCGAGACCGGCTCAGGTGATCTTGCGGAGCGTGACCTCCATCGACGGGCTCCACGCGCTGCCGTCCGGGCTAGCCTCGTGATGGGCGACTTGGGTCATTGCCGCATCGGTAATCGTCGCCGAGCAGCGCGTGCGTTCACCGATCCAGCGGATGGCCTGACCGTCAATCTCCACGCGCGAGGTGTGTAGGTTCCCGAAGCTGTCGTAGAACGTGGAGCAGTAGGCGTCGCCGTCGACCCCGATGATCTCGATACCGCTGACGCTCACCTCACCTATCTTTCCGTAGGCGGAGTGGATGACGAAGAAGCCCCCGGGCGCCCACTCGTATATGTCGCTGGTCAAGATCGGGACCGAGGGGGTCCCCGCGGTGGCCACTGTCCGGCCCTCGTTGATCCACTTGCCGATCAGGACGCCGAGCGCCTCGTGGCGCTTATCGCGAACCGGCACCGGCCGGTCGCCCCTCTCCACACCCGCCGCGACGCTGATCACTCGTGGTGACGGGGAAGTGCTGTCGGACATTTGATGCTCCTTTGCGTTTCAGGGACGATGCACCGGGAGTCGAAAGCCGCCACCAGTTCCGCGGCATCACTCGTCAAGAAGTCTCTCGCAGGGGTACCCGAGCGGGGTAGGCGGCCACTCCGGCTGCCTGGCAGGAGCGAGACCCGGGTGGCCCACCGACTCTTGCGAGGCGTTCCGGGCACCTTGCTTCTTGCCGACGAGTGCTCATGCGAACTCGGGCACTACCATGCGACGAGCGCTTTGGCGACGTTCCAGTGGTCGCCGCCGGGTCGGCGCGAGCGGACCTCGTGGCAGTCAAGCCGGCATTCTGAAGCGGACTGCGGATCTTGCGGAAGATTCAGCGGCGATAGTTCGGCGTCCGGATCAGCCGCAGAGCCGCCCGCCACGTTAGGCTGCACATCAGTTATCTGTTGAGCCATGCGATTCGCGATCTCCATCCCGCAGTACGCTCACGACAGCCGCTTCGACGATGGCGCTTTCCGCGTGCATCTGCACCGCGTGGAGGAACTCGGGCTGTTCGAGAGTGCCTGGACTCAGGAGCAGGTGCTCGGAGCAGCGGGCAGTCTCGCGCCGCTCCAGACGCTAGCCTACGGGGCGGCGTGCACCGAGCACCTGCGGCTCGGTTGTGCAGTGTTTGTGCTCCCATTGCACAACCCCTTGCACCTGGCCAAGGCGATCAGCTCGCTCGACTGCCTCAGTCATGGCCGGATTGAAGTGGGGGTCGCGACCGGCGGCCGGGGGCGGCCGTTCGACGCCTTTGGCGTCGACGCGGACAGGCCCGTTGCCCGTTTCAACGAGGCCCTGGCGCTGATGAAGGCGTGCTGGACGGAAGATGAGATCAACTTTCATGGGCGGTTGTGGAAGCTCCAGGGCGCTTCGATGGAACCCAAGCCGGTGCAGAAGCCGCACCCACCACTCTGGTTCGGTGGAAGTGCCCCGGCGGGAATGCGGCGCGCGGTCCGGCACGGAGACGGCTTCATGGGCGCGGGCTCCCAGACGACCGCTCAGTTCGCCGAGCAGGTCAACGTGGTGAAGGAGGAGCTGAGCGCGCAGGGCCGCGAGCCCCACACATTCCGTCTCGGCAAGCGCGTCTACGTCCACGTCGAGGACGACGCGGCGCGCGGGCGCCAACGACTCGAGGATGCGCTCACGCGACACTACGGTCGCGGCGGCTGGTCAGAAAACATCCTCGCGGGCCCGGCCGAGAAGTGCGCCGCCGGCATCCGTGCGGTGGCGGACGCCGGCGCGGAACTGATCCTCCTCAACCCGCTCGTCGACGACGCGCAACAACTCGAGCGGCTCGCAACCGAAGTGATCCCGGCGCTACGCTGAGCTCGGCGTCGCGCGCGCTGAACAGTTCCGCAAGCGTCGCTGTCGAGTCTCCCGGACGATCGTCACTCGTTTTCCCATCGGCTGCCCCAAGCGGGTGCATCGGCGACGAGGGCATCATCCGAATCGACGGCGCCGAGCGATTCCTTTGTCCACGAAGGCGATCGTCAGCCCGAGCGGAAGCGGACGATCGCCTTCGCGTTAACAGGATCACCAGCCTCGTCGGACCGCCCCGGCCAGCAGTCGGCTGCGTGACGGTTGCTTTCCTCGCGGCCCGACGAGCGCGATTGTGCCTCACAGGCGACGTTCTGATAGCCGCGGATCTGAGCTGCGCGTCGGGCATCGGTGCCGGAGCGGACGAGCCGCGCCTACATAGTTACATAGGTAACGACGCGAATTTGCACGTCGCGCTTCTGGCCCCGGTTTCGGCGACAAGCGCGGCTCGGACCAAAGCGCCGCTTTCACATTCGATGCTCCGCCGCCGGCTAATGGTTCACGCGCTCGGCGAGTTCCGCGCGTTGCCGGTCGCTGAGGCCGCCGAACGTCTTGTTGGGCGAGACGCGGCAGTTGTTCATGATCTTGGTGGCTTTGACCCTCCCGATCTTGGGGAGCGCGACCAGCATGTCGAACACCTTTGCGGTCTGTAGGAACGCGGGAGGGTCGAGCAGCAGGTCGCCGATCGAGACTCTGCCGGCTTTGAGATCGCGCTTGAGTTGCGCGCGAAGCGCGCGCGCTTCGTTGGCGGTCTCGAGCGCGGCCATGCGTTGATCCAGGCTGCGCTCGGGTGTCGCTGGATGCTTCTCGAGCGGGTCGCGGTGGGACACGATAACCAACGCGGGAGAGTACGCCGCTGGAGCGTCAAACGGGGTTCCGGCAGCTGCGGCGCGTCGCTCCATCTCGGGGCGGCAGCCCTGCTGGTGGCGGCGAGGGGGACCGCGCCCGCTGACGCGGCTCGGTCCTGCTT
This sequence comes from Solirubrobacteraceae bacterium, assembly GCA_052147535.1. GTDB lineage: Bacteria > Actinomycetota > Thermoleophilia > Solirubrobacterales > Solirubrobacteraceae > Palsa-465. The sequence continues at coordinate 3,846 of JBKQKK010000038.1, forward strand.
CCGTACTTCCGCAGGTGCCGCGCTGGGCCGCCAGTCGGCGCCCGCGGACGATCGGATTCGTCGCGAAGCGCACGCCGATCGGCGGCGACGGATGATCGCGACGAAAGCGATCGTCCCGGGCTGCCGAGCCGGACGATCGCTCACGGGGAAAGCGATCGCGCGCGACGCCTGGCGCGGCGGCCTGATCGGACGATTGAGATGTCGCCTTTGCAATCGTCGGCCATGAACCGCCCAGGACGTCAAAGCGCCCGCCGCAGTAGTGCCAGCGGCACGAACGCATTGGCGGCAACCCAGTCGCCGCCACCGACCGACTCGACGCGCTCCAGGTGCTAGCTGAAGCGCGGTTCGTCAGCTAATTTCGGGCGGGTACGCCGTGGCTCCTTAAGCGGCA
>JBKQKK010000039.1:0-14998 GCA_052147535.1 Solirubrobacteraceae bacterium
GCGGTGAGAGAGGATGCGGACGCTATTGGCTGGCTACCGCGAAGGTCGGCGCGATCGCCGGCGCCAGCGAGAGGCGAGCGCATCGAGGGTGTCAGTCTCGAGCAGGCGCACGCCGATCAGCCGGCCGCGCTGATGGACCCGCTCGATCACATACCCGTTGATCTCAAGCTCGCTGAGGACCACGGCAGGAAAGTCAATCCCGCCGCCGCGCAACTCGCCGAGCGTGACTGGCTGCCCGCCCGCGCTTCGCAGTCGCTCAAGCATCCGCAGCTGTTGGATCTCAACAAGCGCCATCTACAAGATTGTCGGCTCAATCCCCGCTGACCCATAGCGGAGATCGTCGCGAACACTGCCATACCCCCGGCGCCAGCCTCTACCGGCATCCCCTCCGCGCGCCGCGCCAACGATCACCACATAGCTATGCGCTACCCCAACCCGGCCCCGCAGCCGGTCGCGAAAGCTGAAAGGCTGCTGTTGTGCGCAGCCGCTCTGGCAGCGGTGCAGATTGTGAGCCGACCCTCCTCCCCGCCGCCTGACGTTGAGCTGCTCGCGGGTTTGGTCCGCACCCACCCGCCCGCAGGCGCTCCAGGCACTCATCGAGTTGTGGGCGGTGCTTGAGTGACCCGGAGCCGACGTCCTTGACGAACCGCTCGACGCCCACGCCGCGCAGCGCGTCGAGCTGCAGCGCGACGTCCTGATCGGACGTCGAGACGCCCGCGGGTAAAAACAGTATCGCAGAGGGCGCGCGTTCGTCGGGGTTCGGACACGGACCCGGCCTCCTGACCCCCATCGTGAAAGCGACTACCTCGCTACGCGCTCCAACACGTCGTTGGATCTTGGCGCTCACCGCCGACGCCGGGGTAGCCAGCCGCCGGTCGAGCTTGAGGTCGTCCCATCGCGCCATTTGCGACGACGTCTAATTCCGTCTTGAGGTCGTCGCTTCTCTCCGAAGTGCTTGCTGTAGCGCAGCAAGCACGGGCGTGCTCTTGAGCCGGTTCTCCGGCGGCTGGGATCGTTGCGACTTGAACGAGCCGACGATCGCGTTCACGCGAAGGCGATCGTCAGCCGCCGCTCGTGCTCAGAAGCTTTTTCGTGGCATTGCGATCACGCCGAGCGGCGCCGACGCACGAGTGCTTGCCGTCGGAAGCGATCGCCCCGGGCAAGCAAGCCGGACGATCGCTCACGGGGAAAGCGATCGCGCGCGACGCCTGGCGCGGCGCCCTGATCGGACGATCGCGATGTCGCCATTGCGATAGCGCGCTGTCCGCCAGCGCGACACGAAAAGGAATCGTCGCGGTGCCCGACCCCGCGCGATCGCGTACCGGCGAAAGCGATCGTGCGCCGATGCGCAGCTCGGGCTCGATTCGGACGAGCGCTCTTTATCGTCATATGTCGTGCAGCATAGGTCGCATTGCGATGGCGAGCCCGCCTTCGACGGCGGCGCCGGCACGGTGCTCACGATCAGGCTGTCCAGCTACCGCAACAACGCAGAACGGCATCGTCGACCCCAACTACGACCCGTCGGATCCACTGTATCTGACGGACCTGTCCGGCGGCTACTTCAAGCTCACCGGCTGCGCCCTGGGGCGGTTCGAGTACCTCGGGCATGGCCGCTTCCACTTCGCCCCGACGCTCACCGACGAGGACGTGACCGTGTTCGACGACGGGAAGGTGATTATCGGCCCGGAGTCAGTGAAGGGGAGCAACGGCTTCGCCAACCTCAAGTGCTCGGCGAGCAGCTTCGCAAGTATCGTCACGGTCCCCTACCGAGAGTGACATCGCGACGGCGGTCGAGGTGGGGAAGCACACCTCGCACTCAACGTCACAGCAGGACGGCGAGGTGCCGGCAAATTCGACAGCTCCCTGACCGGACCTGGTCGACGTCGCCCACTGACCTCAGATAACGGTTCGAAGACCCGCTCTCGGCGGCCGTTCAGTGACATGGATTGCACCCGGATCGGAGTTTCGCAGCAAGGCGTGCTCCAGCGGCGACCGGGTCCCACCAACGCGACGAACAGGTGAACGCGTGCCAGCCGCGTGCCCCTCGGTCCCAGCGACCCGCACCCGCCAAAGACCGCCGCAGGACTGGCCTCCCGTCAACGCAAAACCCGCCCCAACGCAGCCCGCGCCGCGTGGTAGCCACACATCCCGTGCACCCCACCCCCCGGCGGCGTCGCCGACGAGCACAGGAACAGGCGCGGGTTCGGGGTGGTGTACGGCGAGACGCGCAAGGCCGGCCGTACCAACGTCTGCCGCAGGCTGCCGACACCGCAGTTGATGTCGCCGCCGACATAGTTGGGGTTCTCCGCCTCGAGCTGCGCCGGCCCGCGGGTGACGCGGGCCAGAACCAGGTCTCGGAAGCCGGGCGCGAAGCGCTCGATCTGCGCCTCGATCGCCCCTGTCATATCGACCGGCGAGCCGTTGGGCACGTGGGAGTAGGCCCACAGTGTGTGCAACCCAGCCGGGGCGCGCGTCCTGTCAAGCAGCGATTGCTGGGCGACCAACACATACGGCCGAGCGGGGTGAACGCCACTTGCGATCGCCCGTTCCGAGGCAGCGATCTGCTCGAGTGTGCCGCCGAGATGGACGGTCCCCGCCGAACGGCACTCCGGCGCCCGCCAGGGCACCGGTCCCGAAAGCGCATAGTCGACCTTGAACACGCCGGCACCGTAGCGAAAGCGCTGCAGCTGAGAGCGGTATCGCCACGGCAGGGCATCGCCGCAGATTCGCGCCAGGGCACGCGGCGAGACGTCGAACAGGACCGCCTTCGATTCGGGCAGCTCGTCCAGCGAACGCACGTCATGGCCCGTCTGCACCGCGCCACCGAGCGATTCCAGGCGGGCCAGCATCGCCGTCGTGATCGCCTGCGAGCCGCCGCGCGCGACCGGCCAGCCGACGGCGTGCGCGAGCGACAGCAGGACGATCCCGAACGCCGCCGTCGCGGTCCCGTTCAGCGCCCGGATCGAGTGCGCCGCCATGCCCGCGATCAGCGCTCGGCCTCGCGCCCCGTCGAACCGCGAGCGGGCGAGGCGCTCCGCCGAGAGCAGGCCAGCGACCGAGAACCGCGCCGCGAGCAGTGGATCCCGCGGCGGGCGTAAGACCGGTGCGAGCACAAACTCGGCGACTGCCGGCCAGTGGCGAGCGAACGGCCCGATCAGGGATGCGTACGCGTCTGCGTCAGTCCCGAGGCCGGCGGCGGTCTCCGACAGCGAGCGGCGGACCGCGATCGCGCTGCCGTCATCGAGCGGGTGAGCCGCCTCGATCTCCGGGAAGATGAGCTCCAGGCCGTCGCGTTCGAGACCCAGCGCGGAGAGGTAGGGCGAGCCGACGGCAAGCGGGTGCACCGCTGAGCAGACGTCGTGAAGGAAGCCCGGGTTCGTTAGTTCGGCAGTGCGGGTGCCGCCGCCGATGGTTCCGGCGCGTTCGATCACGCGTACGGAACGCCCGGCGGCGGCCAGCTCGATCGCCGCCGCGAGCCCGTTCGGACCGGCGCCTACGACGATCGCATCGAGCCCTGAGCGCGCCAACCGCTCAGGCCTCGGGTCGGCTCGACCGGTGCAGCGCGCGCACCGGCGCCCCCAGCATGTACAGCGCGGATCGGATTCCGGCGTTCTGCCACACGTTCGACACTCGCGACCATTCTCGCCGCTTGTCGACGCAGACGGTCTTGATGATCACCTCGTCGTCGGCGCCCAGCCTCGCGGCGAGTGAGCTGAGCGTGTGAACCCAGTGCTTGTCCTCCTGACGGTGCCCACCGAAGATCATCCCGAGCTCGTAGAGCGGATCGCTGGCGCGCATCAGCACCTGCGCCTGCGCCTGGGTGTCGCCGTCCTCGACGAACGAACTGAACGTGATCCACCCGGCGAACATGTGCCCCTGCGGCGTCATCAGCGTGAACGACTCGTCATCGGCGAACAGCACAAGCACGCCGGTCGAGAGCTTCATTCCCCCCGGCATCCCGAGATCAAGCGCCGCAACTTCGCCGGGGGCGATGCCGGCCAGTGGCGCGAAGAACTTGCTCTTCGCCGGCCAGAACTCCGGGAAGTGCTCCTTCCAAAGCGTGATCACCTCCCGCGGCGACACCGCGATGTCACGCAACGAGATGCGATATGTCTTCTGCCACATCTTGCCGAAGCCGTGGATCGGGGCCGTTGGGCGGCGACCGCTGACGTTGATGTGCCCGTCGGCGACGGACAGTGTCTGCACCGGGGGCGCCCAGCCGGCAGCGTCCCGGGGCTCGGGGGTCTGGCTCATGATGTCCTCTCTTAGAGTGGGTGCGAGCGCCGCGGCTGACCCGCGGCGAGGTCGGTCAGGCGGCCGCGGCTATCGCCGCGTCCTCGGTGGCGTAGATCAAGATCACCTCGTCGAGCCGCGTCAGCTCGAAGATCTTGTGATAGTGGTCGCTCAGTCCGCAGGCCAGGATCCGCTGGTGGTTGCGTTTGGCGCGCACCAGTAGCGTGACCAGCAGGCCGATGCCGCTCGAATTCATGTACTCGAGGCCCTCGAAGGCGAGGATGATCGTTCGCGTCCCCTGCGCGGCGCGCTCGTATGCGTCCTGCAGCGCCTGGTCTGACTCGCGTGTTATTTCGCCGCCGATCTCGATCACGCTGACCCCTGGGGGCACCGTGCGAACTGCGAGCGGGGTGGTGAGCTCTGTCATCGCGTTCCCTCCTGTGCGGGTTGGTCTGTCGAGGCGTTATCGACGAGGATCGTCATGAAGTCCGAGATTCGGGTGATTTCGAAAATCTGGCGGTAGTGGTCAGAGAGCCCCCTGGCAGCGACCGGCCGGCGCTCGGCCCGCGCGCGCGCGAGCAGTCCGACGATCAGCGCGATCCCGGTCGAGTTGATGTAGTCGACCGCACTGAAGTCGAGCAGCAGCCGCCCGTCGTGCGGCGCCTCCTCGTAGGCGACCGCGAGCGCATCCTTCGCGCTGGAATCGATCTCGCCGTGCAGCTCGATGACCGGGCCTTCGGACGAGATGCGCAGCATGGTTTCAAGGCTTGTCTGCGGCATCTTGCGCTCCTTCAATCTTGATGGCGAGCTCGATCGCGTGGTGGCCGTCCTCGCTGCTCTGACGCACCTCGTCGACCATCTCCTTGATCAGGAACAGCCCCCAGCCGCGCGGGGACTGGAGACCCTCGAGCTTGGCTTCGATGTCGGGCGTCTCGACGGGCGCGATCACGGCCGTACCGTGGTCGCTGATCCGCACGGTCACCTCAGAGTCGGTCGCCGCGACGACGATCCTGACGTCGAGCGCCGGGTCGTAGTGATTCCCGTGCTCCATCGCGTTCATCGTCGCCTCGGCCGTCGCTGCCTTCAGCCGCTCCATCCGCGCGGCCTCGATCCCGACCGGCGCGAGCGCCTCGGCGACAAGCCGCATCGCGTCGCGTTCGTGTCCGGGCGCGCTGCCGAGCTTGAAGTCAGCAAGGACCCGGCCGTACCGGTCGACATCGCCGCCGGCGGTCCCATCGTCGTAACGATCCGTAACCGTTCGCCTGAGAGCAACGAGTGTGATGTCGTCCTCCTGCTCGGTGGTCTCGCCCGTGAATTGATCGAGCGCGGCCAGTAGCTGCTCCAGAAGCTCGTTGGGCGAATCAGCCGCCTGCAGCACCGCGACGCTGCGGGCTTCCCCGAACATGTCACGTCCAGGGTTGTGCGCCTCCACCAGGCCGTCGCTGTAGAGGAGCACACGCGCGCCAGGTTCCAGCGTCGTCGTCTGCTCCCTGTAGTCCATCGCCGGCATCAGGCCCAACGGCATGCCGGTGGCTCGCAATTCGGACGCGTCAGCGCCGGTCTGCACGAGCGGCAGGTTGTGGCCGGCATTCGCGTACACGAGCCGGCCGGTCGCGGGATCCAGGACGCCGTAGAAGCAGGTCACGAACATGTTCTCCGGGATCTCCGGGCAGAGCTGATCGTTGACCCGCGCCAGCACGTCGCCTGGTTCGATCAGCCGTTGTGCACTCGCCCGCAGCAGGCTCTTCGTGGCTGCCATCACCATCGCCGCTGGGATCCCCTTGTCGGTCACATCGCCGATCACGAGCCCGATGCGGCCGTCGAACAGCTCGATGAAGTCGTAGAAGTCGCCGCCGACCGCACGCGCCGGCCGGTAGTCCGCAGCGAGCTGCCAGCCGTGGAGCTCGGGGACGCTCTTGGGGAGGAAGTTCTTCTGGATCATCTGCGCGACCTGGAGCTCCTGCTCCATCCGCCCACGCTGCTGCATCTCAGCCTGCTGCTCGCGCACCAGCTGCCCGACGCGCATCGCCGGCGCCGCGTGAGCCGCAAGGGTCTCGAGCAGCCGCCGGTCATCGGCCGAATAGTCCTGGTCCGAGAGCCGGCGGCCGACGTTGAGAACGCCGATCAGCTCGCCGTTGGCGATCAGCGGCACGACCATCGTGACGCCGCTCTCTCGCAGATCTCGAAGCGCCTGCGAGTCGAGATCGAGGTGCGTCAGGTCGACGGCGCCGGCCGCGCCCTGCAGGTAGCCGATGATCGGGTCGTTTGGGGCGATCTCGGGCGCGACAAGGTTCGTCGACGCCTCGGCGCCCTCGGCGCCGTCGACACTGACCTCGCCGGCGCTTTCGTCCGGAGCCGTTGGGTTAGGCTGTGTCCCCACTGCGGAGCGAATTATCTGCTCGGTGATTGCCATTGGCGAATTTCTACTCCTCAACCGTTCCGAAACCGTTACGGCGTCACCGCGATCGGACCGGATGTGGCGAGCGCTTCGAGTTCTGCGGTCGCCCGTCCGGCGGCGAGGTCCGCGGCGATCGCCGCCTGCAGCCGCACGGCGCTCGCGCGGAACGAGGCCTCGTGGAGCACGCGTAGGAGCGAGCGCCGGAGCTTCGCCGCCGAAGCGAGCGGCGGCGCCACACGCAGCCCGGCGCCGTGCCAAACGACGCGGGCGGCGACGTCGCCCTGGTCGCGGCCGAGCGGAAGGCAAACGAGCGGCAGTCCGTGCGCCAGCGCGCGGTTCACGGTGCCCATCCCCGCGTGCGTGATGACGGCGGCGGCGAGTGGAAACACCGATTCGTGCGGCGCCGATCGCACCACGGCGATGCTCTCGGCTGATCTAAACGCGGCGGGGTCCATCGCGGGCCCGACCGTCACCAGCGCCCGCACCGGGAGCGCTTTGACAGCCTCGATGCAGCGCCGCAGCGCTTGCTCCTGGCGCATGAACGTCGTGCTTAGACTGATCACGACCAGTGGTCGCGTGTCGCCTGTGTCCCAGGTCGATGCCCACGGCTCCGCCCATGCCGGTTGCTCCAGCACGGGGCCGACGTACCTCACACTCGGAGTGGTCGGCGCCGGATAGTCGAATGCCTCTGAGTACAGGCACAGCAATCGGTCCGGCCTGTCCATCTGCTCGAGCACGTGCCCAAGCGGCGCGAGCCCAAGCGAGCGCCGTGCCCCGTTCAGCGCCGGCAGTCCCCGGTTGAAGATCGATAGGAGAGCCGCTGTCAACAGCCGGTCCCGCGCTCGGCCGAGCGCAGAGCTTGCCGGCGCCAGGCCCAACCCGGGCGCCGGCTTGCCGGGGCTCGGGATCAGGTCAACGTTGTGGATCAACAGCGCGGTCGGGACCGCCCTGGCCTCTCCGGCGACTGCCGCCCCGGTCAGCATCCAGTCGGCTGCGAGCACATCCGGGCGGAAGCGGTCGATCTCGGCCGCCGTGTCCGCGGCGTAGGCCGCGGCAGGGCCCAGGAGCACCCGGTCGCGAGCGGCGGCGAACGCCCCCAGCGGAGTTCGCGCGTCGACGTCGCGGACGAAGTCGCTTTCCCGCAAGCGATCGTCGCGATGGGGCGCCGTGGTGAAGGTGGCGAACGACGCGCCCGTGCCGATCACGTCCTGAGCTACGCTCGGCTCGGTCAGCACCCGCACCTCGTGACCCCTGTCGACGAGCTGCCGCGCCAAGCCAAGCTGAGGCGGGATGTTCCCGCCGCCTTCCCACATCACGAACAGGAATCTCTTGGTCTCCATGGCGAGCATTCTGCGGCGCAAACGTTCCGAGACCGTTACGGCGCTCGGTTATCGCCCTGCGGCGATCGGCTAACGCGCCGCGCCCCGGCTGGCATGCCGGGGCGCAGACAGCGACGGTGCTGTGCTCTTCACGCCCGTGCCGAGCTCTTGCGTCTTCTGCTTGTTGATCGTGCCCGCGAGCAGGTCAGCCTCCGCTTGTTTCGCGTCGGCCATGTCTTTCGTCTGGGCGTACGCGAGCATGTGGATTAGGTAGCCGTCGTTCGAGAAACGGACCAGCTCGCCATCGCTCAGCGTGCTTGAGCCGCGGAACGCGAAGTCGATCGCCTTGACCGTCCCGCCGGGCGTCGGCAGCCTCGCGGGGTTGGCGCACTTGGCGACGGAGAACCGGTGAAGCCGTTGCCGTTGTCGACCGCGACGTAATGGCCAGGCTGGAGAACCACCTGGTCCGTGGTCGGAGTCCCTTCGTTGGTGTAGCCATCGAACACGATCGTCGCGTAGGGATCGATTGCATCGAGCGAGCCGCCGTTGATCGACGAGATGACTTTCAACAGCTACTTTGGGCGTCACCCGCGGCGCCAGTAGAACCAGCGCAGGTGAGTCATTCGCCTCGCCGGTGAGGGTGCTGACGATGTTCACGGCGCCCGACACCTTCGAGCCACCGACGACGACGTTGATCTTGGTCACCGCCAGCGTCAGCGTCGGCAGCGAGCTCGCAGCGACGAACGAAGTCGTCATCAGCGCGAGCCCAGAAAACACGGCCGCCACGCTCACTGCAGCGGTCACGAAAACAGGCCTCTTCATGAATTTCTCCTTGGGCCTCGATCGCGGCCGATCCTCTCGATCGACCGTTCCGAGAGCGTTACGAAAGCTCGCCGTGGGATGAACTCGTTGCGCCTCTGTGGCATGCTCGCGCGGTGAATTCGCTGCGGATCTCGCTCCTTGGAGCGCCGCTGGTCGAGGTCGACGATCAACCGCTCGCAGTAGACACGCGCAAAGCGGTCGCGATGCTCGCCTTGCTCTCGGTAACCGGACACGCGCACAGCCGTGCCGTGATCGCGAACCTGCTCTGGCCGGATCTCGACTCCGAGCGCTCGGGCGCCGCGCTTCGGCGCACGCTGTCGGCGTTGCGATCGGGGCTCGGCGAGGAGCGTGTCGTCAGCGACCGCAACTCGGTCGCGGTGGTGCTCGACGGCGCCTGGTTCGATCTGGCGCAGGCCCGCGCGGTCGCGGCGGATCCGAACGCCGCGATCGGCGCGTTGCGGTCGGCCTGCGAGCTGCACCGCGGCGACCTGATGGCCGGCTTCGCGCTGCGCGACAGCGTCGAGTTCGATGACTGGCTGCGCGACGCGCAGGACGAGGTCCGTCGCGAGCGCGCCGTGCTGCTGGATCGCCTAACGGACGCGCTCGCAGCCGCCGGACGGGCCGATGAGGCTGTGGCGCGCGCGCGTGAGCGGCTGGCGCTCGACGAGCTGCACGAGCCGACGCACCGCCGGCTGATCGAGCTCTACGCCGCCGCCGGCCGGCGCGGAGACGCGATCGCGCAGTACCGCGAGTGCGTGCGCGTGCTCGACCGTGAGCTCGGCGTGGCGCCGCTGAGCGAGACAACCGAGCTGTACGACGCAGTCAGCGCAGGCACCGTCCCGCGCGTCCACGTGATCGAGCGAGCGCAGCCCGCCGGCGAGCTGGCGCTTGTCGGTCGCGACCGCGAGCTCGGCCAGCTGTCCGCCGCATACGCGCGTGTCGGCGATGGCGGCGGCCTCGTGGTGATCGACGGCGAGTCGGGGGTCGGCAAGACGAGGCTCGCCCAGGAGGCGATCTCGCGGCTCACCGACCAGGGCGCCCGCGTCGTCGTCGCGCGACCGCATGCTGGTGAGCAGGGCCTCGCCTACGGTGTGATCGCTGCTCTGCTACGGGAGACCGTGGGCCCTGATGCGGTTCCCGACGCGCTGCGCACGGACGCCGCGCGGCTGCTTCCCGAGCTCGGGACTCCTCCACCGACGGGCTTGGACGAGCCGGGGGCGCGCCTGCGCTTCATGGAGGCCATCAGCCACCTGATCGCGATCCCGTTCGCATCGAACGCGGGCGTGGTGTTCATCGATGATTTCCAGTGGTGTGACCCGGCGTCGCTCGACGCGCTGATGTACTTCGCGCGGCGCCTTGAGCGACGCCCGTTGCTGTTGTTGTGCGCGCGGCGGAGCGATGAGCCCGACCCGGAGCATCGCTACGCCCAGCTGGCCGCGCTCGGCGAGCGGATCACGCTCGCGCGCCTGACGCGCAAGGACGTGATCGCCCTCGCCGCACAGTCAGGTCTCAACGAGTCCGAAGGAGAACGCGTATTCCGTGAGAGCGAGGGGTTACCGCTGTTCGTCGCCGAGCTGATGTCCACCGACGGAGCGGTCGAGGCCCCTGCCGCCGGCGGCGTGCGAGCGATGCTCGAGGCGCGCCTCGACGCGGTCAGCGACGTGTCGGCGCAGGTGCTGAGTGCCGCGGCGATCGTCGGTCGCACGTTCGACGCGGAGGACCTGCGGGCGGTCAGCGGTCGCTCTGAGGAGGAGGTGGCGACCGCGCTCGAGGAGCTCAGCGCCCGCGGGCTGATCGTCGAGCACGAGCGCGGCTACGACTTCAGCCATGAGCGACTCCGAGCCGTCGCCGAGGGGCGGGTCGCGCGCGCGCGGCGGCGGCTGCTGCACGGGCGGATCGCGCAGGCGCTCCGCGCCCGCCGCGAGGACCACGCGATCATCGCCCGTCACCTCGAGCTCGCCGGCGCCGACACGGATGCTGCGCTCGAGTACGCGGCTGCGGGCGACCACGCGCGGGCGCTGTCGGCGCGCGCCGAGGCGGTGGCGCACTACGAATCCGCGCTTGCGCTCGGCCACCCCGATCCGGCCGCCCTGCACGAGTCGATTGGCGACGTACATACGCTGCGCGGGGAGTACGGCCTCGCGCTCGCCGCCTACAACGCCGCGGCGGCGCACGCCGCGCCCGACGCCGCCGGCCGCCTCGAGCGCAAGCTGGGCGCCGTGCACGAGCGCCGCGGCGACTGGCAGCTTGCCGAGAGCCATTACCTACAAGCGCTCGCGGCCGCCTCCGGCGCCGACCACGCCGTCATCCAAGCGGACCGCAGCCGCGTCGCCTGGCGCCGCGGCGAGACCGAGCAGGCGCGGTCGCTCGGCTTTGAGGCACTCGAGCTCGCGGTGGGAGCCGATGCCCCGGCGGCGGCGGCGCAGGCGAACAACATCCTCGGGCTGCTGGGGTGCGGGCGCGAGTACCTGCAGCGCAGCCTCGAGCTGTCGGGCGGCCTTTCCGACCCGAGCGTCCGGATCGCGGCGCTGAACAACCTCGCCCTCGACCACGCCGCCGGCGGCGAGCTCGACGAGGCGGAGGCCCTGACCCGTGAGGCGCTCGCGCTGGTGATCGCCCAGGGCGACCGCCATCACGAGGCGGCGCTGCGCAACAACCTCGCCGACCTGCTGCACAAGTCCGGCCGCAGCGACGTCGCGATGGAGGAGCTCAAGCGCGCCGTCACCGCATTCGCCGCGATCGGCTCCGAGGGCGACTCCTTGAACCCGGGCGTCTGGAGCCTGGTCGAGTGGTAGATGGCCGCGTGGTGTCCGGCGGCGCGGCGCGCTAGCGCGAGTCCGTCCGCCGCATCCAGATCGTCGCGTGCGCGGGCTCGACGGCCTTCTGCACGACAAAACCAGTGAGAGGACGCAGATCGCAGCACCGGCCAGCAGCCACTTCTGCTGTACGCGGCGCGCCGGAGGCAGGCGTCGATATCGGCGCGCCTGGTCGATCACCCAAGCGATCAGGAGCACGGCAACCGTCAGGAAGAACAGGTCCTCCACGACTCCCCACCACGCTCAGGTCCCGCGCGGCTGGTCGATCTGAGTGAGATCGCCGCTGGCGGTGAGCCGGATATGTCCGGTCATGATGGCATTGGCCGCGATCATGAACGCGCCGAGCTGCCGCGCTGTTGCCAGGGGCCCCCAGCCAACGCACCGGCCAGCGCCAGCGCGGCGACGGCAGCCGACCGTCCGGATAAAGGAGGATCGAGAACACGAGCATGGTGATCGCCGGCGCCCACGACGGCTCGATCAGCACCGCGAGAGGCCCCAGTGGCAGGTGGCCACCGTGACGGCTGTAGTCCAGCACCGAATAGATCGCGCCGACCGCGTCGAGCAGCAGAAGACCGGTGACACCCAACATCAACCAGCCCATCGGCTCACGGGGCCGCGCGACGCTGACAACCAGGCCGACGACCGCGAATCCGATGATCAGCAGAGCCTGCCCGTTGACATCGACACCACCGTGGGCGCCCACCCCGATTGCGACAGCGCTGATCAGGAGCACGGCCTCGATCGCCCCGACCACGAGCGCCGTGCGCCGCGAGGCCAGCCGGAATGCAAGCGCCCGACGCCCGCGCGTGGTCGATCGTTTGTGTGCTCATCGCAGCGGCGACCCCCCGAGCGGCTGGCCAGTCCCGTGTCTGATCCAGATCGTCGCGTGCGTAGGTTCGACGGCCTGGTGGACCACCTGCAGCAACTCGCCCTGGATCGTGTCGAGGTCGACCGCGTCCCGTAGTTGGGCCGCGAACTCAGCCACGGTCTGCTCGCCGTCGTAGCGGGCTCGGTTGAAACGCTGGTCGACGGCCCGCTGAACGCGTTTGCGCAGCGGGTTGAACAGGGCGGCTGCCGCGAGCGTCGACGCGGCCACCCCGACCGATGAGGAGAACGGCAGGAGATCGGTCGTCAATGCGACCAGACCGACGAACGTCCCGGCCAGCAGCGCCGCCAGGATCGTGTAGGACGGCGTGCGGGTGACGATCCGGTCGATCTCATAGAGGCGGTACTTCAGGATCCCGATGCCCATCGCGACCGGCAGCGCCGAGATCCCGACTGACACGACGACGGCGATCGGCGAATTCGTGATCTGGATGAGCAGCGCCACGAGCGAGATCGCGGCGCCGCTGATGACCCATTTCTGCTGCGCGCGGCGCTCGCGGCGCAAGCGCCGGTAGCTGATCACCTGGCTGATCAGCCAGCCAACCAGCAGGACCACCACGGTCAGGATTGCCACGCCGGTCGCCGCGTCGAGTGGGGGCTAGCCGCCGTTCGTGCCGTACAGCTGGTCGAGCGTGCCGTCTGATGCGATCGTCGCCGCGTTCGCGCTCAATGTGTAGATCGCGAGCGCGACCGCTCCGAGGACCGAGGCGACGGTCAATGCGACCAGCCATCGCTGCGGCCACTTCCAGCGCGGGGACGGCGCGGGACGGCGCGGTCCCGTCGGGATAGAGGACGATGCTGAGCGTCAGGAGCGCCGCAACCGGGACCCATGTCGGTTGCAGGACTACGGATAGCGGTGCGAGCGGCAGACGATCGTGGTCCACGTAGGCAAGGACGGCGTAGTACTGCGTAACGGTGCTCAGCCCGAGCAGGCCCGAGAACGCGAGCATCAGCCATCCCATCGGCAGCTCGGGTCGGCGGCTCGCGACAAGCGTGCCGATCACCGCGAAGGGCACCACGACGATCGCATTCTCGCCGTACTCCGCGAACGTGAGCTGATCGCTGGTCGCCGCCAGCGGGAGCGCGGCGGCGATCAGCGCCAGCTCGACGGCGCCGATTATCCGGGCCCCCGCCGGCGTCGCGCCGAGGCGACGGCGTCTCGGTCCGCTCGGGGTTGTCGTCGCCGGCGTCATCTCGCGCTCACTCCGGTCGCCCGCGGCCGGCCCGATTCGGCCTGCTTGAGCGAGATCGTCGCGTGCGCGGGCTCGACCGCAAGCTGGACGACCTCGAGCAGGTCGGCCTGGATCGTGTCGAGGTCGACTGCGTCTCGCAACCGTGCCGCGAACGCCGCGACCGTTGCCTCGGCGTCATAGCGGGCGCGGTTGAAGCGCCGATCAACGATCCGCTGCACGCGCTCGCGCAGCGGGTTGAACAGAGCTGCGGCCGCAAGAGTTGAGGCGGCAACACCGACAGATGACGAGAACGCAAGGAGATCGGTGGTCAGCGCCACCAGACCTACGAACGTTCCCGCCAGCAGCGCCGTCAGGATCGCGTAGGACAGTGTCCGGCTGATGATCCGGTCGATCTCGTACGGCCGGTACTTCAGGATCCCGACGCCGATGCTGATCGGCAGCGCCGCAACGCCGACGAAGCTTACGGCCAGCGCCGCATCTGCAGCCGCCGACGACTCGCCGCCCGCATTGATCACGCCGTAGAGCGCCACCAGGCAGATCGCCGATCCGAAGCTCAACCATTTGAGCTGCTGGCGGCGCTCGCCGGTCGAGCGTCGGAAGCTGACCAGCTGCCGGACCACCCACGAGCACATGATCAGGAACTGCAACGGCAGCAGCGCCGCCCCGGCGTTTGACAGCGCGGTTGCGGTGGCGCTTGCGTGCACCGGGCCGGAGAACGAGCCGTCGAGCGCAACGGACACGTGGCGTCCGTAGCTCGTGGAGAGCTCAGTCGCGAACACCCCCGTCATGTACAGCGCCGCCATCGCAAGATACGCCCACAGCGACCACCTCCACCTGCGCGACGGCACCCGCCCGTCCGGGAACAGCAGGATCACCATCGGGAGGATCACGAACATCAGCGGCGCGATCGCGTCGACCCAGAACACAGCCAGATGGCCGAGCGGCAGCGATCCGCCGTCGACGCGATAGTCGAGCACCGAATAGAGACCGGCATCGGCCAGCACGATCATCAACGCCCCGACGGCGATAAGCATCCAGCCAATCGGATGGCGAGCCTCGCGCCGCAGGATTACGAACCCCACCGCTGCGAAAGCCACCGCCACAACGGGCAGTGCCCCATAGATCGCTGCCTCGAGGTGGCCCGCCAGGATCGCAAGCGGAACCGAAGCGACCGCCAGCAAAATCACGACCCCAGCAACAGTGAGACGCTCTTTCCGCACGTCTGGTCGTCTATTTCTCCCCCCACTCTTCGGCCTCGGCGGCGGCTTTGAGGGAGAGTGCTTGAAGTTCTGAGGTGAGCTGGCGTAAGCGTCGGTTGTTCTCGAACCAGGG
>JBKQKK010000040.1:0-19233 GCA_052147535.1 Solirubrobacteraceae bacterium
GACGACAAGCCTACGGTCACCCTGCAGACGCCACGCGATCCCGACCGGGTCAGCAGCTTCCTGAATATCCGGGTCAAAGACATCGCGGCCGTGTACGCCGAATGGAGCGCCCGTGGCGCTGAATTCCTGACGCCGCCCAAACAGCACCAGTACGAGATCCGCTGCTACATCCGCGATCCCGACGGACACATCATCGAAGTCGGACAAACGACGGACCCAGAAGGGGACTGGACGCCCGCTCACTGGCCATCCGAGCAGACGACCTGAGAGACGGGTTCGGGTCATGAGCACCGCGATCATCGGCACTGGAGGGCTCGGGTCGGTCATCGCCCACCGGCTCGCGTCAGGCGGCGAGCCCCTGCGTCTCTCGAGCGCCGACACAGAGTCGGCACGAACGCTGGCTGCGGCGATCGGGCGAAGTGCGGCCGCTGCCAGCGACAACCGCGACGCGTTGCAGGGCGCCGATGCCGTCATCCTCGCGCTGCGGTTTGGCGTGCTGAAGGGCGTCATAGAAGAGATCGCCGACTCGCTAACCGACAAGCTTGTGGTCGTTCCGAGCAACCCGGTCGGCCTCGACGCACAAGGGAAAATCGTGCGTCTGCTGCCGCAACGGCAATCCCTTGGCAAGGTTGTAGCTGGGTGGCTGCCGGAGGAGGCGCGCCTGGCCATGGCGTTTGGCAGCATGTCGGGCGATCTCCTCGAGTCCTCTAGCAACCGGTCACCGGAGCTGGCCGTTCTCTTTTACGCGACGGACGACAAGCGTGCCGGCTGGCAAGCCGAACGGTTGATCCGAACGGCCGGCTTCGAGCCCGTGAAGGTCGGCGGCGTCGAACAGTCCGGTCGACTCGAGGTGGGCGGCGACCTTCACGATCTCGTCGTCGGCCCCGCGGAGGCACGGTCATTGATCGGTGGCACCTGATCGCCTCGCCGCCATGGCCGGCCGGCTTCGCGGGAAGGCGGCTGGGCGATCGCTTCCCTTCTTCACCCAGGTTCATCGTGACAAGCGCGAGTGGAAAGGACTTCCCAGTCGGCGTCGCCGAGCCGCAGGACCTGCCCGTCGTCGAGCGGCTCATCAACGGAGTAGGGGGCGACGGGCTGGTCAAGGTACTCCGCGACGCAGCAGCCGAGGTCTCGCCGGTTGATCGCCTGCGCGTCCGGAGCACTGGCCGCGATCCCGGCGCCCATCGCCTGCAGCAGCGCGTTACCGCCGACGTGGTCGGAATGCCAGTGGGTGTTCACGACCAGCATCGCGCGCGCGGTGTGTCGGCGCACCCACGCGGCGGTCTGCTGCGCGTGGCCGACGAAGCCGCTGTCGACGAGAGCGGGCTGCCGGCCCTGGAGGAGGAGCATGTTGACATCGGGGAACGGCCGAGGCTGGAACGTCACCCACGCCGGCAGCGGCTCGGGCTCGACCGTCATGGATGGTCGGTCGGCGCGGTCCGGCCGATCCGCCGGACCGTGGGTCTCACCATGTGGCCGGGGAGCCTTTGAGCTGCTGCCAGTAGCGCCGGTGCGCGAGCCGAGGCTGCTGGTGGGTCATCCCATCGGGCAGCTCCTGATCGAGCCGATCAGCCAGCTCGGCGATGTCCCGCAGGGCGCTTGCCTGACACGCGCGCTTGGTGAACGCGTACGTCTGCAGGCAGTCCTCCGGCGTCATCTCGGCGACCGCGACCGCCCGGTCAAGAACCTCGCCGGCCGGCACGAGCTCGTTGATCATGCCCAGCGCGTGCGCCTGTTCGGGCGAGAAGATCTCACCGAACAGAGACGTGCGCGCCGCGACCGAGTCCCCCCACGCGTAGGCCAACATCCGCACGTACACCGCGGGCATCGGGATTCCGATCGGGACCTCGTTGAGCCCGAACCTCGCGCCGTCGTCAACGCACACCCGGTAGTCACACACCGCGGCTGTGATCAGCCCACCGGCGAACGCGTGCCCGTTGACCGCGGCGACCATCGGCCGCGGGTACGTGAACAGCCTCATATCATATTTGTCTCGCGGTAGCCCGCGAACCACGACGCCACCGCATCACGGTCCCCGGCGAACAACCGGAAGTGCTCGTCGAGATCAAGCCCCGCCGAGAACCGACCGTCATGACCGGTCAGCACCACCGGCGACTCAGCGTGATCACGCTCGAGCACATCGAACGGCTCATGCAAATCCGCGAAGAACGGACGGCCCTGCGCGTTCACCTTATTGGTGTTCATCGTCACCACGGCAACGCGACCGCGCCGCTCGATCGTCCAGCTCATGCTCATCCCTCCGTTCGGACCGACCCGAATCTCGACCATAACCGGCGGTCGATCATGTCGCCACCGTACGCTCGATCACAAGCGCGCCGCGACCGCGACCATCGCGATCCCCGGACGCATGGGCGACGATACGGGCGGCTCGCGGTCTCGACCGCAACAGCCGACGAGCGCCCATGGCAACACAGCAGTAGACGACAGCGCAGGCGACGATGTGAACAGCGCCGAGCACGGCGAGCTGCACTGTCACGGGCCAGGGAGCAGTTCGAGTCACGAACTGCGGCAGGACGGCGACGAACAGCAGCACGCCCTTCGGGTTCAGCCGGCTTGTCGCGGCACCACGTAGAGCCGAGACCGCGCCTGGGTTCTCGCCGGGGAGCGCGACTGGACCGCGAGCGACCCGGACGCCCAACCACAGCAGGTAGCCCACGCCGAGGTAGGTCAGGAACTGCATCGCGCTCTGGCTCTCGGCCAGCACCGCGCCGACGCCAGCGACGACGAGCGAGGCCTGCACCAAGTAGCCGCCGGCCAGGCCCGCGATCGCAGGAAGCACTCTTCCGCCGCGGACGCCGGCGGTGATCGCGTATGCCTTGTCCGCGCCTGGGGTCATCACCAGCATCACGTCGACCACGATGAACGCGGCGAAGCGAGTCGGATCCATAGTGGCAAGATATGTGCATCCGCCGGCAAAGTGGTTGCCCATTAGCCTCAGACGGTGGTGATTTGCGCAAAGATATGTGCACAGAACCACTCGGCTATCAGCGCGCCGGCGAACGTGGTCTGAGAGCCGGAACCTGCGCGAGCACCAATGCAGGGCTCGGCGACGAACCAAACCGGAGACGTGCTTCTCGCCAGCAGCGAGGCTCGCCGCCCCCGTCGACCGTTCGCCGCCGCAACCGAGCGGCCCGAAGGCCCTCCTTTCCAGAGAATGCGGATACACGCCAACCTCCGCCACAGGCCCGATCCGCGGCCCCGCTTTCATGCCCCGGGAGGTCTCTCGGCCACATCCCGCCGGGAGTCCAGGCGGAGCGCCGAAGTCACTCTTGGCTGCCTGACAGGTTTGAACAGCTCCTGTCCCGGGCGCTGATTCTGCGGCAGGTGGCCGTGGGCCAAAAGATCCCACGCGAAGTCGGGAGATACGGCCCAGAAGCTGGTGATGCCCTGCAGCGGGGGGGCCTTCCAGGCGTACTTCTACTCCGTCGGCGTCGTCACGTTTGGATTCGCGGTCGCGGGCGTGACACCGGCCGCGGTCATTGCGTTCGGAGTGCTGGTCTGCCTCGGCGTGGTCGCTGTAGCTCGATCGGGAGCAACGTTGGAGTTCTACAAGGCGAACGATGCCTCTCGGCTTGCCGGGTGCGGATGGCTGCTTGCCGGTCCGGTCGTTTCGCAGTTGGTCCTTGCTCTGCCGTCAGACGGAGGGCGAACGGTTCGCAACCGCATTACCGGCACCGTTGTGATCGTTAATCGGTGAACTGCAATCTCGAACCCTTCCGCTTCGAAATGCGGCAATCACACTGACCTCGCTGCTTCCCTGCCCTCGTCAAATGCAACGACCTCGACGGCGACTCCAGCGTCGTCGCTCGTGGCGCCAAGCAACGACCTCGCACGGCAGAGCGTCGCGATCGCCGCGCTCGAGCCCTTTATCACATTTGCAGGATCTTTCTCAGTGGAGCCAGCCGGGCTCGAACCGGCGACCTCCTGCGTACAAATGCTGTCGCCCTCCGCCCCCCAAAGAGCGCAGCATGTCGCTGCGCTCGTTCCACCTCCCGCTCGCGAGAAACGTCATCTGATGAGCGTGGAACGTGGCGCTCCGGCGTCTTACCCTTCCGAGGCATCGAGACGGGTCGTCGTCGTCCCCACCGACCCGATGGGGACTGCCTTGGCGTCGAGCGCACTTCCGGCGCCCGTGTGAGGCTCCCGCGTCCAACCCTGAGCCGCCAGTCCGGCTGACCGCTCCGCCTCAGGCGCGGGGGCGAGACGCCGACCGATGATCAAGGCGCCGCTTAAGTTTGGTTCGAGCGGCGCCGCTGTCGTTGACGGCAGGCGGCGTCGACTTCGTTGCGGTTGTCCCGCCCGCAAGTGCGTGATTGAAGCGCGTCGCCTGGTCTGTCGCCGGCGGTGCGTGAAGATACCGCTCCGTCGTGCTGATCCGCGCATGTCCCATCGCTGCTTTCACGCTCACCACGTCGATGCCGCCGGCAACCAGCAGCGACCCGTACGTATGCCGCAGCTCGTGGAACCGTTCGCCCGGCGGGTCAGGCGATAGCCGCGAGCGCGGCGTCCTGGGTGTCGTGGATGGCGATCGCCTGGTCGAGATGGGTCAGCTCGAAGATCTGGCGGTAGTGCCCGGTGAGCCCGTAGGCGAGTATTCGCTGGTCGTTGCGCTTGGCGCGTACGGGCAGGGCGACGAGTAGCCCGATGCCGCTCGAGTTCATGTACGTGAGTCGATCGAACGCGAGGATGATTGTGCAGGCACCGTCGGCTGCGCGGGCGTAGGCGTCGTTGAGGGTGTTCTCGGATTCGCGGGTGAGCTCGCCTTCGATCTCGATCACGCTGACCGTCGGCGCGAGCGCTCGCACCACGTGGTCGGACAGTCCCGTTCCGGCGACGGGCTGGCTTTCCGCGCGGGCGCGGGCGAGGAGGGCGACGATCAATGCGATGCCGGTCGAGTTGATGTAGAGGACGTCGGTGAAGTCGAGGAGCAGCCGTCCGTCGCGGGGCACGGAGTCGTAGGCGGCGGCGAGGGCCTCCTTCGCGTCGCCGTCGATCTCGCCGCGCAGCGCGATCACGGGTCCGTCTCGCGATGGATAGGTGGTTGTCTCAAGCGTGGCTGGCTGCATCGTTTCCTCCTTCCGTGTGCATGACAAGTTCGATCACGTGGCGGCCGTCCTCGCTCGTGTCGCGGATCGCGTCGACCATCTCCTTGATCAGGAGCAGCCCCCATCCTCGAGGGGATTGCTGGCCCGCGAGCTTGGCGTCAATGTCGGGGATCTCCGCGGCGGCGATCTCGCCTACGGTGCCGTGATCGCTGATCCGCACCGCGACCGCGGAGGCCGAGGCCTGGACGACAATCCGCACGTCGAGCGCCGGGTCGTAACGGTTGCCGTGCTCGATCGCGTTCATTGTCGCCTCGGCGATGGCGGTTTTGAGTCGCTCCATGCGCCGCGCCGGCAACGCGATTGGTGACAGTGCCTCAGCGACGCGTCGTGTCGCGTCGCGCTCGTTACCTTGAACGCTCGCGATCGTGAAATCGGCGAGGAGGCGCTGAGCGTCATGGTTGCGATGGGTGCTATCCCGCTGTCGCGAGTCCGTCGGTCCCTCTTTCAACGCGGTGGGATCTGCCGGCTCGCGCTCGAGCGCCACTAGGGTGATGTCGTCCTCCTGTTCGGCGTTTTCGGCGGTGAAGCGATCCAGCGCGTCGAGCAACAGTCGCACGATTCCGTCAGGCGATGCCTGCACCCGCAGGACGTCTGCGACGCGCGCGGTTCCGAACATCTCCCGGTTCGAGTCGTGCGCTTCGACGAGCCCATCGCTGTAGAGCAGACGCGAGCGCCCCGAGCCAGGATCGTCTCATGCTCTTCGTACTCCATCTCCGCCATCAAGCCGAGCGGCATGCCGGTCGCGCGCAGCTCAGACGCCTCGTCCGCGGTCTGGACGAGCGGGAGGTTGTGACCCGCGTTCGCGTATCGAAGTCCCCCAGTCGCGGGGTCGAGGACGCCGTAGAAGCAGGTGACGAACATGTTCTCCGGGATCTCCGGGCAGAGCTGGTCGTTGACCCGCGCCAGCACCACCGCGGGGTCGACGAGGCGCTGCGCGCTAGCCCGCAGCAGGCTCTTGGTCGCTGCCATCACCATCGCAGCGGGGATCCCTTTGTCGGTGACGTCCCCGATCAGCAATCCGATCCGCCCGTCGCGGAGGTCGATGAAGTCGTAGAAGTCGCCACCGACCGCGCGCGCCGGCCGGTAGTCGGCCGCCACCTGCCAGCCGTCGAGCAACGGTACCTCCTTGGGGAGGAAGTTCTGCTGGATCATCTGTGCGACGTGGAGCTCCTGCTCGATCCGTCCGCGCTCCTGCACCTCGGCCTGCCGCTCGCGGATTAGCTGCCCGACGCGGATTGCCGGTGCGGCCTGCCTGGCGAGCGTCTCTAGCAGCCGGCGGTCGTCGGCGGAGTATTCCTGCTCGGACAGGCGCGAACCGACGTTCAACAGACCTACGAGCTCACCGTTGGTCACGAGCGGCACGACCAACGCGACGCCGCTCGCCTGCAGTTGACCGAGCGCGGGCGAATCGAGGTCCAGGTGGGTCAAGTCGACCACGCCCGACGCGGTCTGCAGGTAGTCAAGGATTGGATCATCGGCCGCGATCTCGGGGGCGATCACGTCGGCGCGCGACACTGGGTCCGGGAGCCCGACATCGCCTGCCGGCGATCCGCTCCCCGCCGGTGACGGCACGGCAGCTGGCGGCGGCTGCTTCTCGGAGCGCGGAGTTCGATTTGGTCCCGGCATCGGTTGAAGTTGTACTCAGGGCCCGCTCCGTAACCGTTACGGCTGCACGTTCCATGATCGCGGACCTGCCGGGTCGAACGCAACGGACAGCGGCCGCGCGGCGAGAAAATGGCCGCGCGGCCGCTGCTAGATCGCCGTCTTGGGAGCAGGCTGGTCGGGGCCCGCCGCCTGGCCCGGCTAGGGTAGGGACACGGGGCCAGTCGCGGTCTCGATGAACTGGATCGCTTCCGGGTTGCCATTCCCCCCGGGTTCGTCGCTTGACGGGCACTTGCCGTTGACGAGCGGGTAGACGGCGCGCAAGGTGGTGCTGAACTTGCCCGAGCCGCTGATCCCCTTGTAAGCCCACGTCCCGTGGGTCAGCGTGTAGACGCCGGAGGCGGTCTTCGTGTAGAGGCAGGTCGTGAGGTTCAAGTTCTGGTGCTTAGACCCCTTGATTACCACAAGCGTGAACTTGCCATTTGGGAATTGGAATGTCTCCTTGCCTGCTCCGTGCGGGATCGGTGCGTTCCCGCCGGCTGTGAAGTCTCCGGTGGCGATCACGTTGACGACCCCTTCGAGGTTGGTGGTTATCGCGGAGAAGGTCTCGGTGTCGGTGGCGGCCTTCGCCGCCGCTCCACCCGCGCTCGCGAGTGCTACCGCCACGGCCAGGGCCGCTCCTGCCAGGATCAGCTTGCGCACGTCTACTCCCTTCGATTGGATCGACTTCATGTTGTGCTCCTTTGGTTTGAGTAGTTGGCGCATTTCTACGCCCGCCCGTTCCGAGATCGTTACGAAGCCCATCTCTCGTGACGGAACCGTTGCGGTGGTGTGCGACGCTCGTCGCATGGAGCCGCTTCGGATCTCGCTGCTTGGGACGCCGCTGGTCAGCGGCCGCTCCGAAGAGGAGATCGCCGCCGCGCTCGAGGAGCTAACGATCCGCGGACTGCTCGCCGAGTCAGAGCACGACTATGACTTCACCCACGAGCGCCTGCGCACGACCGCCGAGGAGCGCGTTGGTCGCGCGCGCCGGCGCCTGCTGCACCGCCGCGCCGCGGAAGCGCTCAGCGCCCGCCACGGCGACCCGAACGGAGCCGGCCGGCTCGAAGCACAAGCTCGGTCTCGTGCACGAGCGCCTGCACCGAGCGGGACGAAGCGAAGGGGCGATCGAGGAGCTCAAGCGCGCAGTGACCGCGTTCGCAGCGATCGGGTCAGACGGTGACGCGCTGTACCCGGGCGTGTGGACCCTGGTCGAGTGGTAACACCGGCCTAGGCGCAGGCGCGGGCGCCGATGGCCTGATCCAAAGCGACGCGTGCGCCGGCTCGAGCGCCCGCTGGACGACATCCAGGAGCTCTGCCTGGACGCTCTCGAGCTCAACCGCGTCGCGCAGCCGCGCGGCGAACGCCTCGACGATCCGCTCGGCGTCATAGCGCGAACGGTTGAACCGGCGATCGACGATCCGCTGCACCCGACGGCGAAGCGGGTTGAACAACGCCGTCGCGGCCAACGTAGAGGCCGCTACGCCGACCCCCGAGGAGAACGGAAGCAGATCCGTCGTCAGCGCGACAACGCCCACGAACGTGCCCGCGAGCAACGCCGTGAGGATCACATAGGACAGCGTGCGAGAGAACAACCGGTCGATCTCATACAGCCGGTAGCGGAGGATCCCCACGCCAATCGCGATCGGCACCGCGGTAAGCGCGAGCGGCAAAAGGTCGGCGACGAGGGGCGGCGCGCTCTGCCACACGAACGTTGGCAGTGTGACCGCGCAGACCGCGGCCGCGCTCCCGAGCCACTTCAGCTGCTGGCGACGCTCGCCGTTTGCGCGACGGAAGTTGCGGACCTGGTAGACGGCTGCCGCGATCGAAAGCCCAAACACCGCAAACAACGTCAACGATTCGACATGCCTGACGAACAAGCTCCAGGGACCGAGGCCCACGAGGTCGCCCGAGCTGTTAAAGGGCTGGCGCAGCCGCAACTCGTCGACGGCGACCTTCACCGTGACGGTAACCTCGAGGAGACAGATCACGAGGTAGGCTCGCAGTGGCCAGCGCCAGCGCCGTCCGAGCCGGCCATCCGGGAAGCACAAGATGATCAGCGGGAAGATCAGTAGCCCATAGAACAGCGTTTGGGCAGCGTCGCCGTAGCATGGCCACATGTCCCAGCGGCAACGTCCCATGATCGATCACGTAGTCCTGGTAGGAATAGGCGCCGGCGAAGTCCCCGACCTCCCAGACCAGCGCGACCGCGAGCAGCAGCCACCCCATCGGGTTGTGCGGCTCGCGACGCGCCACCACCACCCCGACCGCCGCAAACGCCAGCATGAAGACGACACTGAGCAGAACGCTCACGGGGTCCTCGGCCGCATTCACCGACAAGATCCCAGGATCGACCACCTCGAGCGGGCTCGCCGCCAGGACGAGCAACACCGACAGCGCACCAAGGATCATGGCCGTGGTCGGGGACGCCAGCCGGAGCCGGCGTTGCGCGAGCCCGGTCACGTGGCCGTCACCTCCTCGGTTTCTTTGACGTCATCTGCGCGACGAATCTTCTCAGCCGACGCTCGTCCCCCGCGCCGAACTGACACGCTCGGGACTACCTCATCAAGTCAGCTTGGCGTCCGCCGGGCGGGCGAGCCGAGCGCACAGCTGATCGGAACGATCGCTCCGGTCAGCTGGCCGGCACGAATGCGAGGGCGTCCGGGCCGCTTCCCGTAGGGATCTCCCCTTCGCTCTGATAGTTGGTCGGGATGTCAAATTCGGAGACCGCGTTGCTGTCGTAGTCCGCGGTGAATAGGAAGTCCGCATCAGCCGCGACCGCTACCGGGTAGGAGTTCATCGGCAGATCCACTACGCCAGTGACCGAGTCGCTCGCCGTCGAGACGACGTCAACCATGTTGTCGGAGAAGTCCGCGGTATAAACGTACTTGCCGTCCGGGCTGATCGCCACCGAGGCGGGCCGGGGACCGTTGGTGGTGATCCGATGCACGACCTTGTCGGTCGCCGTGCTGATGGCCGCCACCCAGCCCGAGCTGTAGATGCTTGGTAGATAGGTGGCGTACACGTCCTTGCCGTTCGGGCTGACGACGGCTTGCCAGGCGTCGTAACCGAGCGTGACCGTGTTCACGGCTTCGCCGGTGTCGAGGTCGACTACGACGATCGTGCCGTCCTCGAGAGGCAGGAAGGCCTGCTTGCCGTTCGGCGTGATTGCCAGGTCGTTTCCATAGGACGAGCCCTCGGCGCTGGCGAGGGAGTAGCTCTTGGTAACCGTCATCGTCGCGGTGTCGATGACCGAGATCGATTGGGAGTCCCTGTTGAGCACGTACGCGCTTTTCCCGGTCGGGCTGAAGGCGATCGATGCAGGCAGAAAACCTACCGCGATCGTACCGACGATCTTGTTCGTCGCGGTGTTCACGACGCAAATTTGGTTGCTTCCCCCATCGGCGATATAGAGCCGACTGCCGTCCGGCGTAACCGCCAGCGCCACTGGGGTCTCGCCAGCGCCAATGCTGCCGGCGACGACACTGGAGGTTGCGATGTCGTACTCGGTGACGCTGTTGGCGCTGGAATTGGCGATGTAGAGATAGGTCGGCTGCGAGGCGGTAGCTGAGGCTGCGTCCGCCGACGCGGCTGCAGCGAATGCGGCAGGGCCGGCCAGCAATACGGCGCAGCCTAGCGAAACAAGAGCGCGACGGGGATGGCGCCGCCGATGCTGAGAAATGGGCACGAGCGTCGCCAGGTACAGCCACCAGCGCGGGCGCAGCTGTCTGTCGGCCGCCGAGATGTCATTCATCATGTTCCTCCCGCGTCGCCTCAAGTACCCGGGTCGCAGGCTAAAGGCGCAGGCCCGCCGCAGCCATCCCCTGCTGGGATCATCCCGCGATCAGACGATGAACAAGCCGGCCGGGTGGTGGACGGGGGCCCCCTCAGACGATCTTGCCCGGATTCAGGTGCCTGCCGGGGTCGGTCCCTTCGAACAGCGCCTGGAGCATCGCGACCCCAGGGGCGGAGATGTCCTGCTCGAGCCACCGTGCATGCTCGGTTCCCACCGCGTGGTGATGCGACAGCGTCGCGCCGTTGTCGACGAACGCCTGCTGGATTGCCGACTTGACGACCTCGTAGTCGACGAGCATGTCGCGACCAGGCGTCGGGCAGAAGGCGAACGTAAAGTACAGGCAGGCGCCGGCGTGATAACTGTGCGATAGGTGGCACATCAGGTAGCCCTGGACGCCGAGTTGCGTAAAGGCCCGGCAGGCGGCGACGCTGACCGCGTCGTGGACAACCGTTAGCTGACTCCACGGCATCGCCGTCTCGGACACGTCGCCGATCGCTCCGCGGTCGAGAAGAAAGTCGCGAATGTATGGGGTGTCGAACTTCTTCTGGTCATAGAGCACGCCTGGGCCGGTGCCGATGCATAGTCCGCCGTGGCGCTTGACGATCTTGCCAACCGCTCGGCGCAGCCGGGCGACGTGGCGTTCGTTGCCTTCGTAGCCGATGAACGACAGGGACATCTGCTGCAGGTCAAAGCCGAGACGGCACCGCAGGAACACTCCCAACGCCCTGGACTGCAGCCGGTCCACCCGTGTCGGCTGCATCCGTGTCGCGAACGAGAACTGCGTTTCATACGCGTCTGAGACCCGCGTGACCGAAACGGAGCACTCACTCGCCGCGATCGCGCGCATCGCGGCCAGCCCATCGGCGAACGACGGGAACAGGTAGCCGAGGATCGTGCGGCACTCCGGGATCTCTCGCACCTGAACTGTTGCCTCGGTGATGACCCCCAGGCGGCCCTCGCTGCCGAGCACCATCTCGCGGACGCTCGGGCCAGTCGAAGTCGCAGGAACCGGTCGCGTGACGAGCGTCCCCGCGGGGGTGACGACCCGCAGCCCCCGCGTCAGAGTTGCGATGTCACCGTAGCGGTCGGACTGCATCCCGGAGGACCGCGTCGCGATCCAGCCGCCGAGCGTGGAGTGCGTGAAGGAGTCGGGGAAATGCCCAAGCGTGTACCCCTGCGCACCCAGTTGCTCCTCCAGATGTGGACCGAAGACACCGGCCTGCACGCGCGCCAACCGCGAGTAGCTGTCGATCTCGAGCACCTTGCTCAAGCGCACCAGATCGACCGAGACGACCGGGCGCTCCTCGGTAGCCGACGCCTCGAGCGAGCCGGAGATCGACGATCCGCCACCGAACGGGATCACTACGGCATCGCAGCTCACAGCCATGCGGACGACGGCGCTCACCTCGTCCTCGCTGCCGGGGCGCACCACAACGTCTGGGACGCGGAGCAACTCACCACGGCGCTGGCGGACCAGATCGCGCAGCGACTTGCCGCGCGCATGCAAAACCCGATCAAGCGGGTCGACCGAGACGAACGCTGCCCTCACCGCCTGCTCGAGGCCGGCGCGCAGCCCAGCCGGCAGCTTTGGATCGGGGATCGCGAGATCTTCGAAGCGGATTGGCGCCGCGGTCACCTCCGCGATCTCCAGACCAAGCACTTTTGCGATAAACGGCGCCAGCCCTGGCTTGTCCTCGTGCGTGAAGGCAACGCCCTCCAGGCCCCAGCCCCACCATTTCGTCGCAGATGCCATACCGTCGTCACCATCCCGCCGCTAGCCGCGCGTGCCCGTCGCGATGCCCCGAAGGTGAACCATAGGTGATGCCTCCACACAGATCACCCTGAAGGGCTTCTAGTCGGCCGGCCCGCGGGCCGGCCACGCCAACGCTGCTCAAGCCGCCCGCTGGGTGTAGGTTTCCGTGTGCTGCAGGCCTCGGAGCGTGACGTTCTGGGATGTGTGGATTGGCACCCGCGCGAGGATCTCGCAAGCTTCGTGCACGGTGTCGCAGGCCTCGAGCAGGTAGCGGATCACGAGTGGGATCGCGAACCCATCCCCGCTTGCGCTGCTTCCCCCGAACGTCAGCGACACCGCCAGCCCCGCGTCGTTGATCCCGTCGAGCAGCCCCCAGAGGCAGTCGCTCATCCCCAGAACTCGACGGTCGCCCCACTCGGTCAGGACCAGCTGCCCCTCGAGTCGCCACGCAGGGTAGTCGTAGTTGCGAACCAGGATCGGCGTATCGCGTGTCCAGGCCACCTGCGAGCAACCGCTGACGAACGCCGGCGGGCTATAGAGCGAGAGCATCCTGGCGTCCAGCTCGTCGGCGCCGGCCAGCTCGACCAGACGCTCGTGCACAGGCACGAACTCAGGCATGTGCCGCCCGAGCATCCGGCGACAGGTGCCGAGGTCAGGTCGCGCGGCTTCTCCTCCATCGCTGAGATACCAGGCCCGGTAGGAGGGTGCGCACCCCAGAAAGAACGACCGCCACTGCGATCCAGGCTCACGCTCCTCACGAGCGAGGAACGTCACCGTCCCAGGCGCGATCGACGCGGACGCGGTCCTCGGCGCAATACCCAGCGTCAGACCCCGATGGCTCACGCTGCGACGGCCTGCCGGAACCGCGGGACCGCAGACGCGGCGCGCGGTCGGCGATCAACTCCAGAAAGCCGGACCGGATCCGTCTGGCGGGGGATCTCCATTGCACGATTGTATGCTCGAGCTCGGCGCGCAATCTGCATCCCGCTCGGGCTCTACCCGGCGCGGTTGGCCTGGAAACTCCGCCTGAATGCCGTCGCTTGACCACGACGCGCGCGTCGGCAATGATGAGCGCAACCTCCACGATCAGTGGAGAGGCTGTGCGCATCGGTGTGGCCACCGGAATCGAGTCGGCGCAGCCTCCCCAGTTGCTTACACGCATGCGCCCGCCGCACCTCCGGCCGGCCGTCTCGACCCTCGCCCAGTTCCACGAAAGGCCACGTATGACCGCTAGCACGCCACTTCCGATCTCCGAGTCCAAGTCGCCGCCGGTTGGTGAGGTCGGTCATCCGCACAGGCTCCAGAAGGGTGCGCTCGGGCTGGTGGATATCTCGGCCGCGACGATGGCGAATGTCGCGCCGGCGATGAGCTTCTACTTCGGGTTCGCGTTCTTGGCGTCGACGGCGGGGGTCGCGTCGCCGTTGACGATCTTGCTGGCCGGCGTAGCGATCGCGTTCCTGGCGAACACTCTGGCGGAGTTTTCGAAGTTGACGCCGTCGACCGGAGGGTTCATCACATTTGTCGGCAAGACGTTCGGTCCGACGAGCGCGGTCACGACGGCGCTGCTGGCGGGGTTGGGGTACATCATCGCGATGGCGTCGGTGATCGCGATCTCGGGTGGGTTCCTGCAGATCACGATTCAGCACTACCTGCATTTCAGCATCCCGTGGGGGATCCTGACGGTGCTGCTGACCGCGGGCGCGGTAGTGATCATGATCCGGGGGGTCGCGATCTCGACGAAGGTCGCCGGCGCGCTATTCGGGTTCGAGCTGGCTGTGCTGGTGATCGTCTCGGTCGCGTCGATCATCAGCAACTCCGGGCATCTGTCGCTGGCGCCGTTTGAACCGAGCCACATCACCAATGGGTTCAGCGGGCTGGCGGCGGGGTTCCCGCTGGCGGTGTATCTGTTCATCGGCTGGGAGAACTCCGCGGCGCTGGCGGAGGAGACCGACAACCCGCGACGCAACGTCCCGCGGGCGGTGTTCCTGTCGGTCGGGGTGATGGCCTTCAGCTACCTGCTGTTCGCTTACGCGACCGTGACCGGCTTTCACTACAACGTCACGACGCTCAGCGCCGCCGAGATCCCGTTCATCACCGTCGCGCACAGCGCGATCGGCGGGTTCGCGGTGTTCGCGTACCTCGCGGGACTGACCTCGACGCTCGGGGCGTTGATCGCGGGCACCAACTCCCAAGCCCGGCTGGTGTTCAACTCCGGACGCGAGGGGCTGCTGCCGAGCTGGATCGGGCGCGTTGACAGCAACCGGCGCACACCGACCAACGCGATCTTCACGTTCGTCGGGATCTCGCTGGTGATCATCGGCGGCTGGGCGCTGTATGACGTCCTGCGCGGCAAGACCAGCTTCCTGAACCCGGTCAGCTTCTTCGCTGAATCCTCGACGATGGGGACCATCCTCGTCCTGCTCGTCTACCTCGCGGGGAACATCGCGCTGCCGTTCTTCATCCGCCGCAACCAACCCGACATGTTCAGCCCGATCCGCCACGGCGTGCTACCCCTGCTCGGCGCGGCGCTGATCATCGTCCCGCTCTACTACCTCTCAAAACCAGGCCAGGCCGCACCCTACAGCTGGTACCCGTACGTCGCGCTCGTGATTTTGATCCTCTCGATCGGCTACGCCATCTACCTCACACGCCGCGACCCCACGATCGCCGACCGCGTCGGGTCAATCGTCGCCGACGAGTAAGCGATTTCTGCTCGTCCCCGCGTCGGAAAGGCGACCGCGTCGAAAACGCGACCGCGTCGAAAACGCGAGCGCACTAATCGAAGGCCGCCGACCGGACTAGTCGAGGGCCGCCCACCGTAAGGGACCGGGGGCTACGGTGGGCGCCCTCATGCTTGTGATTATCCTCACATTTGCACGCACCGCAACTACCCGAAAGGCCGATCCGCACTACCCGAAAGGGTGCGTGGTAGGCGCACCGGGCGCCGCGTGCTGTTTCATTAGCGCCTCCAGCATCGCTACCGTCCGCGAGCCGGCCTAAGGCAGAGACAGAGAGAGAGCATCACCATGCCATCGAGCGAACCGATCAAGCCCGATCACGCGAAACCGCGCAAGCACTTCATCTTCGACGACGAGCACGACCAGCTGCGGGAGTCGATCCGTCGCTTCGCCCTCAAGGAGCTTGCGCCGCACGCGGACGAGTGGGAGGAGACGACCTTCCCCAACTGGGTGTTCACGCGGATGGGAGCGCTCGGTTTCCTCGGGCTCGACAAGCCGGTCGAGTACGGCGGGCAGGGCGGCGATTACTACACCGCCCTGGTGCTTGCCGAGGAGCTGGTGCAGGCAAACAGCGGCGGGATGACGATGGGCGTCGCGGTGCACACCGATATGGCGCTGCCGCCGATCCTCGAGTTCGGCACCGAGGAGCAGAAGCAGCAGTGGGCGGTACCGGCGATCGCCGGCGAGAAGATCCTGTCGATCGGCATCACCGAGCCCGACGTCGGCTCCGATGTCGCCGGGCTCAAGACGCGCGCGGTCAAGGACGGGAGCGAGTACGTCATCAACGGCTCCAAGATGTACATAACCAACGGCCTCCGGGCCGATGTGATCGTGCTGGTCGCCAAGACCGACTTCGACGCCGGCTACAACGGGTTGACGATGTTCCTGGTGCCGATGGACCTCCCAGGCGTGGTCCGCGAGAAGAAGCTGGAGAAGCTCGGGATGCACGCCTCCGACACAGCGCTGCTCGCGTTCCAGGACGTGCGCGTGCCGGACACGGCGGTGCTCGGGCAACTCGGCAAGGGTTTCTACCACATCATGTGGGAGCTGCAAGGTGAACGATTGATCGGCGCCGCCGCGACGGTCGCCGGCGCCCAGTTCGCGCTCGACCGCACGCTCGAGTACGCCAAGCAACGCACCGCATTCGGGCGCCCGATCGGCCATTTCCAGGCAATCCGCCACAAGCTCGCGGATATGGCGACCAAGATCGAGACCGCGCGCCAGATGGTGTACTCGACCGCTTGGCGCTCGCAGAATGGCGAGTACCCGGTCCGCGAGAGCGCGATGGCGAAGCTCTACGCGTCTCGGATCGCGTGCGAAGTGGCCGACGACTGCATCCAGATCCACGGCGGCGCGGGCTACATGAAGGAGTACATCGTCGAGCGCTGGTGGCGCGACCTGCGGGTCAGCCGGATCGGCGCCGGCAGCGACGAGATCATGCTCGAGGTGATCGGGCGCTCGTTTGGCGTCTGACGTGAGCCACGCGCGCAGGCCGCTACTGCGCGGCCTCCGCCAGTCCCAGCGGCGCCAGCAGGGTAGTTACCGAACCGCCGATCGGGATCAGCAGGAACGACAGCGCGCACGGGTGCGCGGCGAGGTCGAGTGCGGTGTCGAGCATTAGCGCGGTGTCGCCATCCCCGGCCGTCAAAGCCAGCAGCGAGGCGACGATCGAGGCGCGCAGGTCGGTCAGGAGCTGCGGGGGACAGAGCTCCAGCGACAGTCCGGTCATCCCCGACAGGGCGCTCATGTACGAGGCGCCGAGAATGTTGCCGATCTCCGACAACGCCGACTCGCCGACCTCGGTGCCTGCTTCCACGCCAAGGAGGGAGCACAATGTCTGTGCGTCCTCGCTCGAAATCAGGAGCACCACGATCGCCTCCAAGTCGCCCTGCAGCGGAATCACGACGCCGGTGACGATCTGCTCCGCAGGCCCCGCGGCGGCGACCGCGTCCGCCAGTGGCAACGCCAGTGCACGCGGCACGCTCAGCGTCACTTCCTGGGCCAGCATCTGCGACAGCGCTGTGGCAGCTGTGCCTGCGCCGATGTTGGCGAGCTCGCTGAGCGCGTCGAGCTGGGCTTCGCTGAGCTCGGCGCTCACGAGCTTGGCTGCCGACGCGGTGCCGGCTGGCGAGATCGCCAACCGCCCGGGATTTGGAAACACTTCAGATCTCGTCTCACTTGGTCTGTGTACTCGTCCACACGGGCCGGAGCTTGAGGCCGCAGAACAGCTCGCGGGCGACATCGGTAATGCTCCGCGGAAAGACTGCGGTTTCCTGCGGATTACTGCGACGTCTGTGAGGCTCAGTGTGATCGACTGTAACGCGGTGGTGAGGAGACCACGGCGAACGTGTGACTTGAGCGAGGTGAGGAGCTGTAATGACTGCTGCTGATGTGCGTGCCGGAAGCTTTGAGGAGATCTACCGGCGCTCGATAGACCAGCCGGAGGAGTTCTGGGCGCAGGCCGCCGCTGAGATCGACTGGATGAAGCCGTGGGATCGGGTGCTTGACGATTCGCGTGAGCCGTTCTATCACTGGTTCTCCGGCGGGCAGCTGAACACGTGCTACAACGCGCTTGACCGGCACGTCGAGCGCGGCCGGGCCGACCAGCTCGCGCTGATCTACGACTCGCCCGTGACCGATACCAAGGCGAAGTTCACGTACCGCGAGCTGCGCGACGCGGTGGCGAAGTTCGCCGGCGCGCTGCAGGCGCAGGGCGTCGAGAAGGGCGATCGCGTCGTGATCTACATGCCGATGATCCCCGAGACGGCGATCGCGATGCTGGCCTGCTCGCGGATCGGCGCGATCCACTCGGTCGTGTTCGGCGGCTTCGCATCGCACGAGCTTGCCGGCCGCATCGAGGATGCGCAACCGAAGGTGATCGTGTCAGCGTCATGCGGGATCGAGCCCGGGCGCTTGATCGCATACAAGCCGCTGCTCGACGGCGCGATCGACCTGGTCGAGAACAAGCCGAAGCGTTGCATCATCGTGCAGCGACCGCAGCTCGAGGCCGAACTGGACTCCGAGCGCGACATCTCGTGGACCGACGCGGTCGCGGACGTCGAGCCGGCCGATTGCGTGCCGGTCGAAGCCACAGATCCGCTCTACATCCTCTACACGTCGGGCACGACGGGCAACCCGAAGGGCATCGTGCGCGACACCGGCGGCCATGCGGTCGCGCTGAAGTGGACAATGAAGAACATCTACGGCATCGAGCCGGGCGAGGTGTACTGGGCGGCATCCGACGTCGGCTGGGTTGTCGGCCACTCCTACATCGTCTACGCGCCGCTGCTGCATGGCTGCACCACCGTGCTCTACGAGGGCAAGCCGGTCGGCACGCCTGACCCGGGCGCGTTCTGGCGGATCATCGAGGAATACAACATTCCGGTGCTGTTCACGGCCCCGACCGCATTCCGCGCGATCCGCCAGCAGGACCCCACCGGCGAGCACATCAAGCGCTACGACCTCTCGCGGTTCCGCACGCTGTTCCTGGCTGGTGAGCGCTGCGATCCTGAGACGCTGCACTGGGCCGAGAACCAGCTCAAGGTGCCGGTGATCGACCACTGGTGGCAGACCGAGACCGGCTGGGCGATCGCGGCCAACTGCATCGGGATCGAGCTGCTGCCGGTCAAGCCAGGATCACCGACGCGCCCGGCGCCGGGCGGGAACCTGCAGGTGCTGGACAGCGACGGCGTCGACGCCAAGCCCGGGGAGACCGGGGCGCTCGTCGTCAAGCTGCCGATGCCCCCCGGCGCCACTCCGACGCTGTGGAATGCCGATGATGCGTTCCGTGAGAAGTACCTGACTACGTTCCCCGGTTACTACGAGACCGCGGACGCCGGCTTCATCGACGACGACGGCTACGCGTTCGTTATGGCCCGCACCGACGACGTGATCAACGTCGCCGGCCACCGCCTCTCGACCGGCTCGATCGAGGAGGTCATGGCGACGCACCCCGACGTCGCGGAGTGCGCGGTATTCGGCGCTGCC
Organism: Solirubrobacteraceae bacterium; assembly: GCA_052147535.1. GTDB lineage: Bacteria > Actinomycetota > Thermoleophilia > Solirubrobacterales > Solirubrobacteraceae > Palsa-465. The sequence goes on from JBKQKK010000040.1 coordinate 19,042, forward strand.
GACAAGCTCAAGGGACAGCTGCCGGTCGGTCTGGTAGTGCTCAAGGCGGGGGTCGATCGTCCGCGCGAGGAGATCGTCAAGGAGGTCGTCAAGCTGGTCCGCGACAGCATCGGCGCGGTCGCGGCGTTCAAGACGGCGGTCGTCGTCGACCGCCTGCCGAAGACGCGGTCCGGAAAGATCCTGCGCGCGACG
>JBKQKK010000041.1:0-5595 GCA_052147535.1 Solirubrobacteraceae bacterium
GGCACGATTTACGCCCAGACCCCGGGATCCTGGGGACTGTCAGGCCAATTCCATACCCAGCTCGCAAACCAGACCGGATGGCAGCTCGTCCAGTTCACGCTGCTCCCGGGAGGCACTTCCGGCGAATCACAGATCTATAACCTCGGCGTCGATCCGCGCTCCTCCAATTGAGGACCGATGAGGCGAAGAGCGGGCGTGGTCACAGGCAGAACTGAGCGACTGGATCTCGGTTCGAGTCGTCACTCTCAAGCCTTTGCGCTTGCAGTTGGCCGTTCCGGGTAGTTGAGTGGTCATCCGTGCCTGGTGTAGGTGTCGCATCGTGGTTCCGGAGAATGCTGCTCCACACACTGAGACAGAGATGCGCCGCCTGAGGGTGCGGATCGCGCGCGGGTGGTCGTGTACTTTGGCGATCGCTCTGGCGTAGACCGCTTGCGCCCAGGGGTGCCATTGGCGGGTGGTATCAGCCAGCGTGACGAACGCTTGGCGTAGGCGTTTGTTGCAGTTCCAGCGGAAGCACGCGGCCTTGCGCTTGCCAGACTCGATCGCGACGGCGGCCTGGCCGGCGTCGCCAGCGAGCGCGTCGCCGGTGGGGTAGCGCGCGCGGCAGTCGCCGATCTCTGCCAGCAGCGTCGCGGCGCAGATCACGGACTTCGGGCCACGGAACAGCGAGCTGAAGACCGCACCGTCAGGGTGAGCGCGCAGGGCGCTGGCGATCTGTCGCGCCAGGGCCTTGATCTCGCGCGTCAGCGTGTTGAGCGTCGCGACCAGCGCGAGCACGAGCTGGCGTCGCGCGGCGAGCTCCACCTCCCCGACGCGGCTCTCGGGCGCGCGCCGCAGCTTGGCGAGCAGCTCGACGGGCTTCTTGGCGCCGGTGTACTGCTCGCGCCGAAGAAACGCCTGCATACGCGCGACACCGAGACCGCGCGCGTCGACCGGGGTCGGATAGCGCTCCAGGAACGCAAGCGAGATCTGACTGTCGAGATCCCGGAACAGGCCGATCGGCCCGGGCCAGAAACGCTCAAGCTCGCAGCGCAGCTGGTTGCACAACGCGACCTTGCTCTGCACCAGATCCTCACGCGCGCGCGTCAACGCCCGCAGCGCCTTGGTCTGGTCGCTATCGGGTTCGAGGACCCGGAAGCGATGGTGATCAGTACGCGCCAGCTCGCTCACCACGAACGCGTCAAAACGATCAGACTTGCCGCCCGCGACACGAAACCGCGGCCGTGCTGCCGCGACCTGATTAGGGTGCAACGGCAGAACCCGCAGCCCCGCGTCCAACAACCGCTCGACCAACAACCCATCCGGACGCTCGATCGCGACCAGCGCCACCTCGAGCCGCCGACGCTGGCCGCACAGCGACCGCAGCCCCGCCGCGTCATGCGCGAACGCGCGCGCGAGCAGTTCCTCGCCCGCCTCGTCACAAACCCGCACATCATGCTTCTCCGCCGCCCAGTCAATGCCGGCGCAGTTGCCCATCACACACCTCCACTTCTAGCCAAGTCACCTAACACACCAGCCCTCGACCAGGAGGTACCATTGCGGGCGCCCATAGACAGGCCCTCACGGGGCTACGTCCTGTTGCCGCTGACGGCACCTCACCACCGCCGAGAGAGGCTGGTCCGCTAAAGGCCCTCACACGGGCAGGCAAAGCGAGGCCTTCTCTAAGGATGACCTATGGGCAAAGCGGCCACGCCGGTATCGACATGGACTGCCGGTTCCGTGCGGCCGAGACTGCCGAAATGCGCCAGGTCCGACGACGCGAGATTTCGCGTCGGGCTCGCCGCTTCTGTCGCGGTGCTTGCTAATAATCTGCAAGCAGTAGCCCTCCGAGTCGCCGACCGCGAAGGTGCCTTCGAGGAACGGTGTGCGATCCTTGTCAGGGCACCCCGATCGTGGACTGGCTGGACCGAGACAATCGCGTTTGTGGCGTAGCGATCACCCCGACGAGCGCTGTCGCACGATCGCAGTCCGTCGGAAGCGATAGTGTGCTCGGCGCCGATCGGGTCCGATCCGCACGATCGCGTTGACGCCTTTGCGATAGCGGGCCGCGAACCGCTCGGAGCGGCGAAGTGATCGCGTCAGCAGCCGGCGGCACGAACGAGTTCGTGCCAAACCAATCGCCGCCACCGACTCGCTCTACGCGCCCCAGGTTGCTAACTGGCGTGCGACTCGACAGCTAATTCCCGACCGATCCGCGGTGGCTCTTCCAGCGGCATTGCAGCCACACGCGGATTTCGAGGTCGACCGCTTGTTCCGTTCATCGTGAGCGCCAACGCTCGGTCGCGGCGCGCCCCGCCTCGACCCGAAGCTTGCAAGAAGGCTGCAAGCACTCGATGCTCGGTTTGGCGAGGAATGGGTTCCTAACCGGCGGGCGGCCCAGGCCCGCTCCTCGCCGAAACCACAACGCGCCCGCGCGACCGATCCGGCGTTCATTGCCTATGCAAACGCGCGACCCTTGCCCGCCGGCCGACCAGGCCGACCGCCTCCCGGCTTCTCCCTTCCCGTTGAACGTCCGCGCCACCGACGACGACGCCCGAGCATAAATGAAAGGAGAAGTCCGGAGGCGACCGCGCTTGACTTCTCCGTTTGTGTTGTGTGGGCGGTTATGTTGCCAACGGCAATTGGGGTGTCGTTTCTCCCTACTCAGGAGGACACAACATGATCGGCGCCCGTCGCCGGGGCCGAGCCCGCTGGACGAGTGTCTGATGATCGTTGGGGCAGGCCCGCCGGCCACGGGCGGCGTCCGCTTGGAACGCCCGCCACGTAGCGGAATCAGGCCGTCGCGCTGAGCACTTCGCGCCGCCGCACGAGTGCTCGCCGTCGAACGCGATCGTTCGGCGACGGTTGGGCGACAACCCTGTTGTGGGAGAAGGCGAGCGCCACGGGCCGTCAGCCGGTCGCTAAGCCAGCTTTGCGCGAGGTGCGTCGGGCTCGAGCTGTCCGGCTCTGGGTTCGGTATGTTCAGCCGATGAGCTTGTCGAGCGCGGGGCTTGCATTTGACGGCTCCTGATCGATCGCGTGGCAGTGCAGATCGCAAGCGCGTCGGCGGGCAGAGATCGCTGTATTGGCGCAGGCGTATTGTCGCGGTCACGATTCTCGTGTTGTTGCTCGTTGGGGTGGCGGATGTATTGTCGGGCGGCGGCGCGCGATCGATGGTCAGACGGCGGGTGTTCGGAGCCGCAGCCGAAGTCCTACGTGTTCTATGCGTCGCCGGACGCCCTGACCGCGTTCAAAGCGGCTCGCATCACGCTCGTGACCGAGGCCAACAATCACGGTGAGGATTGCGGTCAGCTGGGGCTGCACCAATCGTTGGCGATCTCCAGAGCCGCGCAGTTCCCGATCATCTCATCGGCGAGAACGCGAGTCAGGCGTTCGCGCCGTACCAAACGGTTCTCGACGGTGAGCGGATCGCGATCATCGCCGCGACCGAGGTGATCGACAGCGACCTGGTGTCGAGCTGGACCGCGACCGCGGATCAGCCGGGGCTCGCGAGCGCCTACCAGGAGGCCGCGCTGATCGGCGCGGTCGAGGCCGCTAGCCGCTGGGCGGACACGGTTGTCGTCTACCTGCATTGGGGCACCGAGACCCAGCTATGCCCGAACGCGATCCAGGAGCCGCTCGCCCAGGCGCTCGTCAAGGCGGGCGCGGACATCGTGGTCGGCGCGCACGCCCACGTTCAGCTTGGAGCGGGGTATCTCGGCAGCGCGTTCGTCGACTACGGCCTGGGTAATCTCGCTTTCTACGACACGACCCCACCCGAGACCTACAGCGGGTCGCTCCTCATCACCGTGACAGGCCGTCACATCGACAGCTACGCGTGGCGCCCCGCGCTGATCGAGAATGGCCTCCCGATCCCGCAGCAGGGAGCGGACGCGCTCGCAGCGATCGCGCGCTGGCGGCAGCTTCGGGACTGCACCGATCTCACGCCAAGCCCCAGCACCAGCCTGGCCTCGCAGGCCAGGATCACGCGCTACTCGACGACGGCGCCCTTAACATCGTCGTGGTCGGCGGCGGCCCGACCGGCGTGGAAAGCGCCGGCGCGCTCGCCGAGCTGTACCGCAACGTGTTCTGCGACGACTACCCGCAGCTCCCGCAAGAACAAGCGCGGATCATCCTCGTCGAGGCCGCACCCGATCTGTTCACGATGTTCAAGCCCGACCTCCGCGCGTATGCCAAAAAAGCGCTCGAAAAACTCAGCGTCGAGGTCCGCACCGGGGAGCTGGTCGCCTCGATCCAACCGACGCGAGTGACACTGAAATCCGGAGAGGTATTGCCGGCGCACACCCTCATCTGGGGCGCCGGACTCCAGGCCCACCCGATCGTCCAAACACTCGGACTCGAGCTCCAGAAAGGCAACCGCGTCGCAGTCGGTCCCGATCTGACGCTCGCGGAACATCCCGAGACCTACGTCGTCGGTGACATCGCCTGGATCACCGACCCGGACGCGAACAAGGTGCTCCCGCAACTCGGTTCGGTCGCGCTGCAATCCGGAGCCTGGGCCGGCGAGAACATCGCGCGAGCCGTGGCCGGGAAGGAAACGAAGCCGTTTGAGTACAACGACAAGGGCACGATGGCGACGATCGGCCGCGGCGCCGCCGTCGTCCAGTTCGAAGGCGGCCACACGATGCAGGGCAAGATCGCCTTCCTAGCGTGGGGAGCCGTCCACCTCGCGCTCCTCTCCACGGGCGAAGACCGATCCAAGGCCGTCGTCGACTGGGCCTGGGCATCAATGCACAAGCGCCCGACCCGCATCAACATCGACACCACCAAAACCGCCGGCTGACAACCGAATTGCGACATCCGGTGTCGTACGATAAGCCGATTTCTGGGGTGGCCGAGGGGAAGCGTGATTGCCGGACCGGCGTTCGGCCCCGATGACGCTCGCCTAATCGCCTACGGGCAGGCGTCAAATCCGCTCCAATCCGAACACCCCGCTGAATTGCGACGACTCGCTCGTGCCCGCAAAGACCATCGCGCTCGAGATGCACCTGGCAGTAGGTCATGGCCAAGAAGATCATGAGCTGAGACTGATCCTGCGCTGGAGCTACGGCTCCGCGCTTGGCTCTGGCACGGCGTTCTTACAGCGCCGGACGCGGGGACCAAGGAGGGCCGCAGCCTGGCGAAACAGGGGCGCCGCGGGGAGCCGCCTGCCGATACCGGATATCGCCCGTGCGAGCCGCCAGCTCGGCCCCGCGCTCGGGGTAAGCATCGCGGGTCCGGACAACGATCTGGCTGGCGCGTGTGTCGTCAAGTGCCGATAGCGGCGAGTCGACGTCGGTCCCGCTGGCGTAGGTGTCACCCTCAGCTGCGAGTCTGTTCGCGTCCTGCGGCGGCTTTCATGCGGTGCTGCACGAGCGCACTCCCGGGCACACCAGTGCGCCTCCCCGTGCTGGTGGGGCGCGCACCGTTGCGCCGCCGCGGCGTTGAGGACAGACTCCGCAGTCATGACAGCTAATCCCGCAGGCACCAAGACCCCTGAGCACGAACGACTTGAGGAGGCGCGTACCGGCGCGGTTGCGTGGAAGGCGTGGGGCCCGTATCTGAGCGAGCGGCAGTGGGGGACCGTGCGCGAGGACTACAGCCAGGGCGGGGACG
>JBKQKK010000042.1:0-4858 GCA_052147535.1 Solirubrobacteraceae bacterium
CTTCCCGCTCATCAGCAACGACCGCACGCTCACCGACCCCGAACTGCTAGCCGCCTACCGCTACCAGCCGAACCTCGAGAAACGCCACCATCAACTCAAGACCGTCCTTCAAGCCGCCCCAGTCACCTTGAAGTCACCATCCAGGATCGAGGCACTCGCGTGCGCCGAGTTCATCGCGCTGCTGACCCAGTGCCTGATCGAGCGCGAGCTACGCACCGCGATGACCAACCACAACGTCACCGACCTCGCGCTCTACCACGAAGGCCGAAGCAGCAAAGCACCAACAGCAGCACGCGTGTTCGACCTCTACACCGAGACAACCCGCAACCACCTCATCCGCGACGGCAAGACCATCCAGATCTTCGAGCCCGACCTCACGCCCCTCCAGCGCCAGGTACTCGAGCTCCTCGCCATCCCCCAAAACGCCTACCTCACCGCGACCAACAAGCCCTGAACGCCCACTCACCCGCTCACAAGATGGGGGAGATATCGACCCCGAGAAGTGCGGAACGAGAGTACTACGGCCCTTTCCGCTCCCACTGGCGGGCTGATGTCGAGCTCCGGCTAGCTGAGCTAGGGCTCGACGGGTCTGCCGGTCTGGTCGGGCATGACGAAGACGCGGACGTGCTCGGACCCGGTCGGTAGTCGGGAGGCGCGGCCCGGTTGCGGTTCCGTGTGGAGGGGCGGGAGTCGCGTGGTGCTCGTGCCGAGGCACCCGAACCTCCTCGAGATCGAGTCGGGTCCTCGCAGCATGCCGCTGGCGGGGTCGACGATCCACCAGTGGGTGTCCGGGATGTCGAGCGCCGGACCTCTCACGAGCAGTAGGAACCGCACCCCGGCGATCCATGCCTCGCAAACGATCCTGAGGGTTGGGGAGTTCGGATCCACGTGAAGAGTGCATTTCGGGTTCAGGATCGCCTCTTCGATGCGAGGAACGGTGAGTCCCATTGCCGTGACGTCAGGGAGGGGGCCGCCGATGGCTGCGGCGGCGATCTCGTCCCATCGTGGGCTACAGGCGTCGTCGGGGTCCTGCGGGTACCGCGCCTCAACCGCGATCTTGCAGAGGTGGCGCGCAACGTCATCGCGACGAGAGCCGGCGTCGGTGTCCGCGTCGACGGCAAGCTCGACGAACAGCGGCTGACGAGGGTCACGGCTCAACGTCCACGGAGTGCGCTCGACGGCATCGACGAGGCGGTCCTTTCGATTGGGGAGCAATCCCAGGGTTCGGAACACGCTGATCGGCGGCCATTGGGCCAGGGCGTTGTCGTAGAGCGAGAGGCGCCGCCGATTGCACTTGTCGCAGACCACACCAGGCGGGATAACGATCTCGTCGTCGACCAGTCCTGAGTCTCGCCTGTTACCGAGTGCGTAGAGGAGGACGTGCTCCTCGGTTGTGAACCGGCCATTTTCGTTGCCGCAGAACAGGCAGCCGGTCGTTCGGCTGATTACGCGCACCACGTTCGCGAGTGTACGTCTCGGCCACGACGGCCAGCAAGGCCTGGAGGGTCCGCCGGTCGCGCGCGACGATCACCCGCGGTGAGGCCAGTCGGCTCAGATGTCGCCCTCTGCCTCTGCGATGAGTTTCTCGATGTCGGCGGACACGATGTCGGACAGTCGCATCGCGTCGACGATGAGCTGGCCCAACGGCGTGAGGGCGGTTGCCCTCGGACCATCTTGCTCTTGGAGCAGACCGAGGTCGCCGAGGCCCCCGCGTTCGTCGGCGACCGTCACGTCCTTTGGCCTTCTCCGCTCACGGTCAAGGAGTGATGTCACCGTCAACTGGAAGTACTTGTCCTCGCCGGTCCGTCGGCCGGCGTCCCGGGCAGCTGGACAGCCATTCGCCGATGACGGCGACCGCTCGCTGTACGACGACACCTAGTGCGGCGCCGCCGAGCGCACCGACGGGACCTCCGACCATTCCCAGAGTTGCCCCCGAGAGTGCGCCGGTGAGATCTGAGCCGGTTTCAATCAGCCGGCCAACCTTGTCGGGCGCGTCGTTGTCGCGATCCTCGCTCAGGCCTCGAGACTACCGCCGACGATCCTTTCGTCATCCCTGCGGCTGCCCCGCCGGCCAGTGCTTCGGCGACGTCTGGGGCGGCTGATTCCCACGGAAGCCGTGCGCGCCATCACGGCTGCAATCGTCCCGTCGGGTTCTGAGCGGATGGGTCCCGGTGGTAAGCGAGCGACGGGACGATGCTGGCGTCAACCATCGTCTACAGGAGGACGTCATGGATTCCGTACGACTGCTTGACCGCGCTGGCCGCCGTCGCTCACCGGCGACCACCTCCAGCTTCCACCAAAGCGTGCCGCCACGTAACAAGGGGACATGCCGACGACTCGCCTCCGGACGATAAGCCGCACTCTGTTTCAAGCCACGCAGTCCATCCAATCCGTGAGGCCGCGATTCATCGCGGCCTCACCGCACGCCGACCCGATCACGGCGTGGCCTCCGACCGACAGGCGGCCGGCACCTCAGTAATCAATGGTCGCCGAGGCGGTGCCAGTGGCGCGACGTCCTCGCCTGCGGATGCGATCGTGCGGCCGGCCGATCAGATCCGATCGAATTTAGCGCCTGATGCGCGCCGGCTTGCGGGAGTGCAGGTTCCGCCCCCGTTGGCTGCCGAGCTTCGGGTTGATCGAAAAGCCGGTGATCCTGTCGACCACAGGACCTTCCGACCGCAGCTGCGAGACGTTGCGGGAGCGGCCGGTGAGAGGGTCGGTGACGACCTGGAAGCCTTCGTAGTAGGAGACGTTCACCTGCCCGATCAGCCTGAACGTCGCCGGCGTATGGGTGAGCAGGCCCGCCATGAACGCCGCCCACCCAGCCGTGCCCGCTTCAAGAGCGCTGTCAGACCATGTGAGCCCGGGCGTCAGGTCGGAGGCGACGAAGAACGGAACGTAGAGTCGCGGCTTGCCGCCACGGTATCTGCGAGCAACCTTGAAGCTGATCAGCGCGGCGACGGCGGCACCGTTCGGCAGGCCGGGCCGCGTGCCGATCTGCCGGCTTTCGGCGATGCCGCGTGCGACGTTCTGCTCGTCAGGTCTGTGACGACGATTTCGGCTGTGCGGACCTCAGTCGAAAACAGGGGGATCAGGTAAGCTGCGATCTGACCATCGATGCTCGCTGCATACTCGTTCAGGATGTGACGCGTCGGTGCAGCCGACGCGTAGTTCACGTGCACGCGGGAGAGGACGTTCGCGTGGCCGACGGTGAACTTCAGCTCGATCGCGAGCACGTTCGGGACGTCGGGGAGCGGCGGCATCTCGTCAGGCCGGAGTCGTGCTCGTCACTTCAACCGACCGATCATCCATCGCTCCGGAATATGGTAGCAGGTTCAGCAAGGGACGGCCGGCGACGAACAATGGAACAGGATCCGGCGCTAAGGGACCCGTACCACGTTGTGCAGCTCGCCAACAAGGCGCTGGACGAGGTCCGCCGCGGGGGTCTTGAGGCGGCTCACCGAGGGTCGTGGTTATCGGTAGGTTGGGGTGGGGACGAGTGACGTAGATTTGACCGAAGGAGGCCGACGTGTCGCTTGCGTCTTGAGTCGGCGACCTCGTCCAACTCCGTACATGCCTCGTTGCCACCGAGCGAACCAAGCCAGACGCTCTAGGTAGATGGCTCTGTGGTGCGCATGTGACTCAGATAGACGGCGATGGCGCCGCGGATGGTGTCCGGCGCTACGTCGGGTTGTAAGCGCTGGGCGTGGCTGACGGCGTCGTCGATCGCGAAGTGCTGGCGCTCGTAGAGCAGCCGATAGTTGTCGTCGGCAGGAAGATTTGTACCGGGTTTATAACCCGGGTTCAGCTTCGCCTGTTCGTACTGGTCGCTGTTGACCAGAGCAGCGTAGTTGTTATTCATTACTTCCCCCTCTTTCTGGATTCTGGATCTCGCGGACCAAAGCCTCAATTGCCTCAATATATGGATCTTGGTTCATCGCGAGACGTAGGTCCGCAAGACGGCGGTTCTGAGCGTTGCCACCATTGCCAACACCCCTTGCCCCTGAGTCGACGAGACCCTGAGCAGCCATCGCTTAGCGGCACTTCTCGTTCCGTTTTTCCCCACGGGCCTTTTCCGGGCTGAACGGTGTCGCGCGCAGCCCCTTGGCCTCGCTCGTCCGCCTGCCGGAGAGTCGCCAAGCGCTCTGTCTCAACGACTACCGCTGTGTGGCATGGCGAGCTTGGAGAGCTGCGGTGAGCGCCCTGCGCGCGTGTTCGACCGTCTCGGTGGGGCTGTCGGCGGAGAGTTGGGCCTCGGCCGCGGCGATCGCGTCGGCGAGCGGTTCGGTGCGCAAGACGCCCGCGACCCAGCGCGAGAAGTCGTGCTCGGCGCAGTGGTGACGCAGCACCCCCGGTCCGCAGACCGCGATCGCGGCTTCGAGCTCGGGGAGGTTCGCGACGACCGCCCTGGGGGTGACCTCGTCCTCGATTCCGAAATAGAACCGCTGGGCCGGCTCGACGTCGGCGAGCTGGTAGCCGCGCGCGGCGTTCCTCAGCTCGCCGGCCTCGGCGAGCTTTGAGAGCATCGCACTGACGTTCGCGCGACCCAGCCCGGTCGCGGTAGCCACTTCGCCAGCGGTCATCGCGCTGCCACCGGCGAGCGCCGCCAGGACGGCGTGCCTGGTTGCGACCTGTGGCTCGGCAGCCGGCAACTCGGCGGCCGGCGGCTCGCCAGCCGATGGTTCGGCAGCGGGCGGTTCGGGAGCGGGCGGCTCGGCAGCGGGCGGTTCGGCAGCGAGCGGCTCGTCGGCCTGCGGTTGGACCGCCGTCGGTTCGGCGGCCGGTGGTTCCGCCACCGGTGCTTCGGCGGCCTGCGGTGAAGGGCTCGTGGCGACGGTGCTGACGCTCGGGCGTGGCC
>JBKQKK010000043.1:0-3683 GCA_052147535.1 Solirubrobacteraceae bacterium
CACGGTCTGAACTGAACGGCGGCTATCGGAGAAGAAATACGCTTTGACGCGCGCGCTGCCCGCCTCGCCGCGAACCGTCGCGGCGGGAGCTTTCCTTGATCCAGCGATACTGCTCATCTGCGACTCCTAACGGTGGTTAGCTGGGCACGCCCGCAACGGACGATCCCAAGCGAATTAGCTGATGCTCCGCGAGCGCCGAACCGGCGCGCGCGGCCAGACCAGCAGCCACGCCGGCGTGGCCATCCTGTAGCCACCGCCCGCACGGGCTTGCTGATCAACCCGGCCGGGGTCGGTCCAGCGGCAGCCGTGGCGCACAGGGCGCCCCGGAGCCTGGACCGTGTCCCGGCATGCGGCGCACGAGCACCCCGACAAGGGGGCGCTGCAGGGCGCCGCGCTCAGCTAACGCAAGCTAGGCGGACCCCGGCGGCAGCATCCTTCGGCCAGCGGCGCGAGCCGAGGAAGCAGGACGTCGACGGGAGAGAGCGTCGGGGCTGGGCGGTTCTTCGGCTGTGGCCGTGGTCGCGTGTGGCGTCGGGCGACCTCCTCCAGCACCCAGAGCGCGCCGTGGAACAGCGCCGCGAGGACCAGCCCGATACAGAGCGCGGCGGGGATCGACCACCAGCCGCCATACCCGAAGATCCCAGCGAGCCCGGCGGGATGGCCGGTCGCGAACAGGGCCTCCAGAAACTCCTGGGTCGCGAAGATCGCAACCAGGCACCCTGCGCAAGCCAGCCACAACCCCAGCAGCGAGGCGCTGTAGCGCCGCGGTGAGCGCTGCCCGGCGACGGCGCGACCGAGCGCTCCCAGGAACCCGCCGGCCGCGACCGCGACCAGCATTACGACCCATGGCACCACCGAATGCAGATACGAGTGGCCTGTGCGCGCCAGCATCGCGCCGGCCGCCGACCCGTACGCGAGGTAGTAGCGCAACTGGTGCACGCCGAACGCCGCGGCCGGCATCAACAGCACCGGCCCGAGATCCCGAAGTCGACCGCCACCGCCACCGCGCAAGCCCATGGCGGCGACACCATACCTGCCCCTGCAGGCTCTTGTCGGGGTACCGGGCCCAAGAGGTGTAATAGGACCGCTGATCGGGCCCTGATCGCCGCTATTTGTCGACGAGGAGCAGGTCGAGCGCGCGTGTGCGGTCTTCTGCGCTCGGCCGGGTGTAGGCGCGGGTCGTTTCGAGGCGGGCGTGGCCGAGGAGCTCGGCGACGATCACGAGGTCGGTGCCGCCACGTATCAGGGTGGTCGCGAACGTGTGCCGCAGGATGTGGACGGTCGTGTCGTCGCCGAGGCCGGCGGCGGCGGCGATGCCGGTGATGATGTCGTGCGCGCCGCGGACGCTGAGCCGCTGCCCACGTTGGTTGAGGAACAGGGCGGGAGTGTCGGTGGCGCCGGGCCAGTCAGCGCGCTCGGCGAGCCAGCCGGTAAGCGCCGCGTGGAGTTGCGGGTGGATCGGGACCTGGCGGACGCGATCGCCTTTGCCGAGGATTCGTAGGACGCCTTTGCGGGCGGAGCGGGCGACATCGTCGACGTCGAGCGCGACGATCTCGCTGATCCGCGCGCCGGCGTAGAACGGGACCAGCGCTAGCGCCTGGTCGCGTGGCGACGGGCACGTCTGGACGGCTCGGAGGTAGCGGAGCTGAGCGCGTTTGTCGAGCGCGCGGGGCGCCGCGACGGCGACGTCGACTCGCGCGGCGGCCGCCGGTCCGAGGCCGCGGCGGATGTAGAAGTCATTGACGGCGGCGAGCGCGTTGTTGACGGTCGCGGGGCTGCGCTTGAGAACGGTTTGGAGGTGGGTGCGGTAGTCGCGCACCGCCCAGTCCCGGCCGTCGGCGCTCGTGAGCGGGTCCTCGTCGAGGTCGGCGCCGGCGAGCCACGCCAGGTATTGGCGGACTTTCGAGGTGTATGTACGGCGGGTCTGAGCGGCCAGCGGAACTGTCGCAAGAGCGTGGATGTAGTCCTCGAGCACGGCGCCGAACTGGTCGGGCAGCTCCAGCGGGGCGCGGCCGCGACGACGCCGCGGGAGGGCGGTCGTGTTCTCTGAAGCGGATCCAGCCTCCCGGCCGCCGCGCTTCTGCGCGTTCTCTGTAGCCACGCCTGGAGTTTACTTCAGAGAATGTCATTCTCTGAAGCCAGCACTCCTGTCTGGCTACGGAAGTCCGCCGGGCGTCCAGGAGATCACGATCAATCTCGAAGAGCGGCACGCGTATTGCCCTGGCGACGACGCTTACATGTCGCTGCCGGACGGCCGCGCTTCTCACCCCGCTCGCGCGACGCCGGCATCGACCCCGAGCAGCTCAAGGCGCGGGTCGAACGCCTCGGGCGGCTTGTCGAGCCCGTCGAGCGGATACTCTCCGAACCGCTTGACCCGCTCGGTGATGTACGGCGCCATGCTCGCGAGGTCGTCGAGATCGACCTCATGGCCTTGGGCGACCAGCCCACGGACCGCGGTGCTCATGTCGAGCGCGATGTGGAAGATCACGCAGTTCGCCAGCAGGGTGTTGAACTTGATGATCTTCTCCTGCTCGGCGGGGTCGTTGCGCTCGATCCCCTCGCTGCCGAACGCCAGCCAGCCGGAGAAGTTGTTGTAGGACTCGACCTTGTTGGTCGCCGCGTCGATCTCCGCGCGCAGCTCCGGCTCTGAGATCAGCCGCAGCAGCGTGATCGTGCAGATCGCTCGGCCGAGCTCCCGGAACGCCTTGTACACGTTGTTGCGCCGCGACTCGGTCGAGAGCCGCCGCAGCAACAGAGCGGAGGAGAAGCGGCCCTCGCGGATCGAGATCGCGATCCGCATCAGGTCCCGCCAGTGCGTCTGGATCAGCGCCCAGTCGATCACGTTCTGGCCGGACTCACCGAACAGCGAGTCAATATGCGAATAGACCGTCTCGCGGTCGGACCGGTAGAAAGTGCGATCCTTCCAATTGCGGATCCTGGTCAACAGCTCGAACCCGAACAGGTGCGCGAGCGCGTGGACCGGGAAGCTCTGCCCTTGCGTGTCGGCGTGGATCGTGTCCGGATCGGCGTCGGAGCGCTGCTTCAAGAGTCCTTCGATGATGTACACGGCCTCCCACACGCCGCACGGGATGAAGTGCGAGAACAGGGCGATGTAGTTGTCGGCAACGTGGTGGTAGGCGATCCCGCCGTAGCCGCCGTAGCGGATGTGCCGCTCCGCGAGCAGATTGTCAAGCAGCGTGTCCCACTGCGTGCCGTCCGCGGCGACCGATCTGGCCTCGCCCCACGCCCTGGTGATGTCGAGCTTCAGATACGCGTTGATCACATCCGCGGTCGCGCGATCGAGCTTCTCGATCGTGAAGTGGCGGATGAACGTCGCGCCCAGCTCGTGCGCGGAGATCCCGCGCATGTGCCTCGCGGCCTGCGCCGGGCCCATCAGCGACCCGTAGGTGAACGTCGTGACCGCGTAGCGAACCAGCGGGTTGCGGAGCTTCGGGTCCGATCCCGAGGCGGGCCCGAAGTGCCGATGCCACCCGATCCAATACGCAGTCCGCGCGAGCATCTCAAGCACCATGCGCTCCGGCATCCGCTGCTTGACCCGCTCCTCCAGCACGATCGCGCTCTGGCCGCGGTCCTTGCCCCTGCGGCGCTTGAGCGTCGGGCGCCCGTCATCGTCGATCACCAGATCGGCGTTATCCGAATAGCCCGCGTCCACCGCGGCGGCC
>JBKQKK010000044.1:0-10017 GCA_052147535.1 Solirubrobacteraceae bacterium
CACCTCCACCGGCGTCGCGAGACCACCGCGACGGAACGACCTCACGGGCGTCTTCGGCGCCCCGGGGCCTGAGTATCGCGCGGGAGTGGAAGCAGGAGCCGCGCCCGCATTCGCCCGGCACCCGCATGTCGCCAAACGCGCGACTCGTCGGGTGCGTTGGCCGATCAGTCGCCGCACCGATTGGCCCGGAGTGCGACTGGGCCGCGGAAGGAGGAGCCGGCGTTTGCTCGACTTCAGTAAACGCCGACCCCCGCTCCCGGCGAGAAGCAGCGGTCTGACGCAAAGACACGAGACCGCCGCAATGCCGCTCCAGCGGCCACGAACGCTGGTGACCGCTTGTCGGCGGCGTCGGCCAGAGCGGCCACCGTTCCTCATGGCCGCGCAAACTCGCCGGCCTGTGCCCGCCGCTACCGCCGGTGAAAGACCCACGGAAACGTCAGGAGACCCCCATTGCGGAGGCGATCGGGATCCTCTCCGTCATTCAGATCAGTCCGTGCTGCGCGTGCGCGGTTGATGTGCTGCCAGCGGGGCCCAGCTGCCCTTAGCATGTCAGGGGGCTTCTCGGGAGTCGATCAGGCGATAGGAGGAGCGGGCTGATGGCCAGGCATCGAGACGAGATCGAGTTAGAGCCGACGGTGTCCTTCCGACCGCCGTGGCTGCCAGCGCACGACGGGGTGCTCGCCGAGCACCCGCGCGGCTTCGCTGGGGACCTCGCACCGGATCGCGCAGACGAACCGGGAGCGGTGCCGCCGCCTCCGCCCAAGAAGCCGGCCCCGCGCGAGTCACTCCGCGAGCGCCTTGAAGGCAGGTGACCGCCCGTGTGGCTTGCATATAGCAACCAGTACTCCGCTGGTCTCTACCTTGCGGTTGGCTACTACACGACCGACTGCGACGACAACTGGGCAGCGAGCGGCTGGTATCGACTCGAGCCCGGACAGAGCGGCACCGTGCTGTGGACCACGAACGCGTACTCGACCTTCTACGCCGAGGCCGACGACGGCGCGGTGTGGAATGGACCGTATGGAGTGAACGTCCCCTATCACGCCTTCAGCGACTGGTGCTGGGACCTCGGCGTTCAGCCTGGTCTCGAGATCGGAATGCGACTCGTGACCGCGACGAATGCCTGGTGGCCGTGGACAGGGACGATCAACCTCACATAACTACTCGGCGCAGCCTGCGGATCCAACCCAGCCGGTGCCGGACTTCACGACCGGCTTCGGTGGTGCTCGAGACGTCCTCCGCTTGCTGGCCCGCGCGTCTCGTTTGATCAGCAAGCGCCTGGCCGACAGCTCCTTGAGCGGCAAAGCAGCGGTCTCGCCGACCGAGCCGAGACGGCCGCTTTCCGACTCGTGCTTGCAGCCGAACGGGCTCGCAGCTAGCGATCTCGCCCTCGTGCAGGCCGCCCGAGCGCAGTACGGCGCGGCGCGAAGCCAAGCAGCACGGCCCTTCTCATCGCCGAAACCAGGGCCGCGACGGCGGCGTGCAGAACCGGGGCGATACCATGCAGCTTCACGGTCCCGCTCCCGGGACTGCGGCCTCCCCGGCATCCGCAGCCGCGCTCGGAAGTGGGTGGAACGACCGGCGCGTCGCAGCCGTGGACCGCTGAAGCGGGACCATCGCGTTGTCGCCCTATGAGCAATCGCGAATGCCGAACTGCCCGACGGCCTGGATCCCGTGCGAGAGCTTCCCGGGCGGAACCTAGCGAGCGTGCCAGCGCACGCGCAAACTCGAGAAATACGTCGACGGGGCGACGGATGTGCCGCGTGGCAAGACGCCATTGCGAAGCCGCAGGTCAGGCCCGAGAACGCCAAGCGCGCAGGGTGATCTCGGCGCTCATATCCCGTCACCGGTCGCCGGCGATCACCGCTTGGACGCCAGCGGATGCCTGCGGCGAAGGCAGTCTGTCCGCCGCGGTCACCGCGGGCAATCACGATGGTTGGAAGCGTCCAGCCTTCAGAAACGCCTACGCGGCGTGTGCGAGCCCGGAGGCCGCCAGAGCCTCCCGCCATCGGGCAAAAGTCTCAACCGAGATTACAACGGCGCGCATCTGGTGGTTCTGACAGAGGACAAACTTCTCCGCATCGCCTGCTTCAAGAGCGTCGACCATGCGATTTAGCTCTCGCATGGCATCCCGCACGGTCCGGAGCTCTTCGTTCGAGACCTCCACCTTGCCCATGTGCTCCTCCAAGTGTCGTGACACGTTTGGCGCGACTTATACGACGCCAAGCGGACGTCCGACGCGACCTATGACGCTCGCTGCGACGCTTCCGTCCGAGATCCTGGCCAAAATGGGTCCTGTAGACCCGGACGGCTCTCGCCCCATAAAGAATCAGAAGACTTCACCATGAACAAGGCGACGCGTGGGACCAGCGTCTTCGTGAGCTTTGACTTCGATAACGATCGGGTGCTGCGCGACTTCATCATCGGGCAATCGAAGCTCCGCGACTCGCCATTCGAGGTGTCGGACCACTCACTTAAGGAGGCAGCGCGCGAGTCCCTCTGGGAGGCTAAAGCACGTCGCGCCATTGGTCGTGCCGACGTTTTCATCGTCATGTTGGGTCCCCGCACTCGCTTCGCGCAAGGCGTCACGAAAGAGGTCGCCATGGCGCGAGGCCTTGAGAAGCCGCTGTTCCAGATCATGGGCTACCGCAACGGTTCCCGGGATTGGGCCGTCCCAGGTGCCGGTCGCACCTACCGCTGGAGCTGGGACAACCTCAAGCGGCTGCTTGAGCCCCCGTCGACGTCGTTTGCACTGTGGTTTCTGGGCGCGAAGTAGACGAAAGCCCGGCTATGGAAGCGAAGCTCAAACATCTTGAATTCATCGAGGCAGTGATCGGCCGGATGGCGACCAACTCGTTCCTGTTCAAGGGGTGGGCCATCACCATCGCCGCTGCGCTCTCGAGCTTCGCTGCGGTCGACAGCAAGCACGGTCTGCTGATCATTGCCCTCTTAGCAACCCTCATGTTCTGGGCGCTCGATGGCTACTACCTGTGGCTCGAGCGGTGCTTTGTCGCCTTGTATAACGTCGTCGCCAGCAAAGACGCGAACGACATCGACTTTTTAATGAAGATCGATAAGTCGAAGGCCCTCCGCCGGTGGTTCACGACCTGCTGGCGTCCCCACCTCTGGGTGTTTTACGGCGCGATCATCGCAGTGGACGTAGTCGGCATCTTTGTAATAAGGAGCAAATAATTAATGGCGAGAGACGAGTCTTCTTCAGCTTTGAGTATGGGCATGATGTGAGCCGAGCCATAATTGTCCGCAACAGCTGGGTCGCCGAAGGCAAGGAGGCCGCCGGCTTCATTGACGCCGCCGAGCTGGAGAAGTTGAAGAATCAGGGCGACGCGGCGATCAAGACGTGGATCAACAAGCAGCTCGACCGAGCAACCGTCACGGTAGGACTCGTTGGACTCTATTCATGCAGCAGCAAGTGGATCAAATACGAAATCGAGCATAGTGAGGAGCGCGGCAATGGCCTGCTCGGCATCGATGTCAGCAAGATCAAGGATTTGTCGGGCAACACGACAGAGAGGTGTGGGAAGATCCCTGTTGGCTGCAAGTTCTACCTGTGGAATAACGCCAACGGCTATCAGAACCTCGGCAACTGGATCCAGGAAGCGGCGATAGCCGCCGGCAAGTGACAACCCAGTCCAAATTCGTTCCCGGTTGCGACTTCTGCGCGATCGCACTGGGCAAAGATCGATCAGTCGAGATCATCTGCGAGGGCGCAGCATGGCTTGCTTTCTTCCCTCTCGAACCGGCTACGCCTGGCCATACGCTCGTCATCCCGCGAGCACACGTCGAGGATCTGTGGAGACTTCAGCCGGCTCTCGGATCGGAGCTGATGGCTGCCGTCATCAAGGTCGGGCACGCGATCGACATGGCATTGGCACCCGAGGGGATGAATCTCATCACGTCGGCCGGCGCCGCGGCCGAACAAACCGTCTTTCATCTTCACCTTCACGTCGTCCCAAGATGGCGGCGCGACGACTTTGGTCGCATCTGGCCGGTCGAAGGGAAGTACGAAGACGACCAACTCGATCAGGTCGCCGAACGGATTCGCTCGGCCTGCTCGCGACTTTGATACGCCCGCAAGCGATTCCACCGTTCCGGCGCGTTCTTCCAGGGGTGCTTCGCCTCTATCGCACAAACCAATGGGATCCGCTGACTCGGTCAGCTCGGTTGCCTGCTTCGGCGAGTTAGCGGCAAATGGTCAAGCGCGCTGGTCAAACTTACCGGCAAGGAGGATCGTGGTCTGCCGCAGCTGCGACGGAAGAGTCGTTGGCCGCGCATGCGCCCAGGTGGTGGTGGGGCCGAGGATCAGGGCGACCGCGGCCTGGTCGCCGAGCTGCGCGAGGGCGACGTCCCATGCGCGGGCGAGGTGCCGCGGGCGCGCGTTGATGACCACGGTGCCTGGGTTACTGGATCTGTGTCATTGACTCGGACGCAAACCAGTGGCCCGATCCAGAGCAAACGACTTCCGCGGGAAGGGTTCCCAGCCGTCCGCCCGCCGACGCGTCCGTTCGCGAACAACTACCGGACGCCGCCTGATGTCATGATTATCGAAGCGCTGCCGCAACCGATCGATCACCCGGCAGTCGGACGCGTAACCATTTTTCGAGTCAGCTTAGGAACGGGAGGGGCGCCCGTCGCCGGCGGTCTGTTCAGCGCTGCAATCGCTGTTCACGAGGAGAAAGCAGGGCTGGTGGTAGGACGATCGAGATCGGCAGCTACCTCGGCATCCGTCGCGACGGCGAGCTCGTCGCGACGGCCGACGAGCGGTTCCCCTCGACGGGTGGACCGAGATCAGCGCGGTCTGCGCGGCGCCCGAGCACCAGGGCCAGGGGTACGCGTCCGGCCTAACGCCGGCGGTGATCGCGGGGATGGACCAGCGCGGCGAGCGGCCGCTCCTGCACGTGGTGCGCTCGAACACGAACGCAATTCGCCTGTACGAGGAACTCGGTTTCGAACTCCGGCGCGAGCTGTCGATCGCCGTCGTCACAGCGATCTGATCCGCGTCAGTTTTGACGCAGATTTGATAGAGATTAGACGCTCCCCCGACAGCCTCAGCGAAACAAGTGAAAAAGGGAGCGTCCAGATGGGATCGATGCACACACGATTGATGCGCGCCAGCGCGCTGGCTACGATCATCGCCGGGCTCGCAGGGGTGGCGAGCGCCAGAGCGGACTTCATCGCGGCCTACGACACGGTGTCGGCGGCCGGCGGGCAGGATGTGGCGGTCGTTAACCTGACGACCGGCGCGCAGGTGCATCTTCCGGCCGGCATCAATACGCCGGCACCCGAGCTGCATCCGTCGCTCTCCCCCGACGGGCGCTTTCTCGCGTTCGAGCGTGTCGTGCCCGTCCAGGCTGGACCTGACGGGCCGCTCGTAGAGCAGAAGCAGCCGTTCATCTTCAACCTCGCGACCGGGGCGAACGTCACACCGAGCGACCTGAGCGTCCCGCTCAACGACCCCGGCAACGCGACGCCGGCGTTCTCGGCGGACGGCACGCAGCTCGCGACGGGCCGCTACTCCGACGGGCCGTTTCCCGACGGCAATGTCCGGATCACGGAAGTGTCCAATCCGCCCGCGTCTGCGGGCCAGGTCGCCGTCAGCTCGGGCAACCCGTTTCTGACTCTGCCCCCCTGCGGATTCAGCCCCATCTGCGGGATCGAAGAGCCGAAGACGTACAGCCCGAGCCTGGGCGCAGCGCCCAATCCGCTCGTCGCATGGAACGAGGACTACTTCCCCAACTCGTCCTCGGGATCCAACGAGTTCTCCAACACCGTCAACCAGACCGGCATCGTGATTCGGCGGTTCGGGCCGGGATTCGTCCCCCAAGGAAACGCCGTGACGTTGCTCGCGAACCCCGGTGGTCTCCTTCACCCGAGCGTCGGGCCAAACAACCTCGTCGCGTACCAGGCGGGCGGGCAGATCGGCATGTATGACTTCGGGACCGCACAGAACTTCCCCACCGTCCCGGGTGTGGACACGCCGCTGCAGCAGCGCCTTCCCGCGTTCACTCCCGACGGCCGCTACCTCGCGTTCATGCGGCAGGGGACCGACGGACACGAACGGCTCGTCCTGTTCGACTTCGGCCAGACGCAGCAGCCAGTCAACGCTGGCGGGCTCGATCTCGGCGCGCTCCCCGATCCGGGGCAGTTCGGCAACCTTTCGGTCGTCGAAGTGACCCCGCCGCCGGCGGTGTTCTGCGCCTCCGGGTGCATCGCGCTGAGGGTTAGCCCGACAGCGTCCCTGACCGAAACGAGGATCATCGCCGGCACTCTGATCGGGCTCCTCGTGCAGCGGATCGTAGGGACGCACAAGCTGTTCGGCCGCACGGTGCCGACGCTCGTCGAAGTCGGGCGGATCCCGTTGGGCTTCCACCGCCACGCGTTCACGGTCCCGACGCCGCTCGTCGTCGGCGGTCACAAGCTCAAGGACGGCAAGTACCTGATCACCGCCAGGACCCTGACCGCCCAGGGCATCATCAAGGACCTGTCGGTCTCACTCGCCGTGCGCGTCCAGCACGGACACCTGCACGAGTTGAAGGCGTACTAGGCAGCTCAAGCGGGACCGCGGGCGAGCACCTCGACCGGTGCCCGCGGTCCCGTCGACGCGGACCCAGTCGCCGGTCCGTAGCGTCCGGGTCCCGTTGCCGGTGTCGAGCACCCACGGGATCGGCAGCGCAACCACGGCCGCGTGGCTGAGCACGCCGCCGACGTCGACGACGAGCGCGCTCGAGATGAACATGATCGACGACCAGCGCGGGTCGGTCGGCGAGCCGCAGCCCCGACGGCGGCGACTGGAGCTCCTCGGCGCTCAGCAGGAACACGTCGTCGGGCTCGTCCAGCAGGCCACGCCCGTGCAGTGCGGCCCCGACGCGGCGCGCCGAGTAGCGCCCCACGACGATCGCGACGCGGACGCCTCAAGGGGGGATCTCGCCGGCGACGCCCCCCCCCCAGCATCCCGGGGGGATCCATCAGCGAGCGCGCGGCCGGTCGGCAGCGCCCCCGACGCTGATTGAGGCCCGAGTGTCCGTAAGACTCGTCCGCGAAAGATTCTCGCTCGCCCGGCCTATTCGGACGCGTTGCTGCCCGACGCCGCGGATAGGCCGGCGCTCACGTCGACTTGTTGGCTTGAGAAACCAGGTCTGCGCCGGAGGCTGCTCGGACGCCGTGTGCTGGGTCTTCAAGCCGCCGTGCGCAACGGCTCGTTGGGCCCCGGCGCGTCGAGGACGCGTCGAGCACCCCGCTGGCGTGCTTCCCCATCCGAATGGGTCCCAGCAAGCATCTCGTGCGCTAGCTGACGGGCGTTAGATCCCGGACCTTGCACACGGTCTGCTAGCGCTACCGCTATCGCCCAAACCCACCAGCGCGCCTGCGCCGAACCGCGCCGCGCGACGACCGCATTCCCGGAGAGCGATCGCCCCACCGGCCGCGAGACGACGATGCCTATGCCACGGCGACAGTCGTGAGGGCACGCTACCCCTCCTGCGCGGAGCAGGCGTGGGAAGGTTCCGCTAACGCATTCGAGAGGAGCAGTCGCCCGTCGCCGTTGCTGCGGCCGTAGCGAAGCGCTCACCCGATCGGGGCGCCCTGAACCCCGAAGGCTTGCTTCGCGCGGGCTGGGCGGTGCAGATCGACCGTGGCGCCTCTCGACGATGCTCGCGGGTGATCGAGAGTCGAGCCCTTGACTTTGACACCGTGTCAGCCGGTATCACTTAATGGTCATGTTGACCATCGGAGAGTTCGCCAGGCTCGGGCAGGTATCGCCCCGGATGCTGCGCCACTACGACCACGTTGGGCTGCTCAAGCCCAAGCGCGTCGACGCTGAGACCGGCTACCGGTCCTACGGGTTGCATCAGCTCGTCCGGTTGCACCGGCTGCTGGCGCTTCGCGATCTGGGGTTCACGCTCGAGCAGATCGGCGGTCTGCTGGACGGCGAGCCACCGCTTGAGCAGTTGCGCGGAATGCTTGGTCTCCGCCGTGCTCAGCTCGAGCAGACCCTCGCGGAAGCGCAGGGCCGCCTACGCCGCGTCGAGGCGCACCTCCGAGCGATCGAAGGGAGCACCATGATGGATCCGCAGAACATTGTCATCAAGCAAACCGAGCCGCTGCGGGTCGCGGAGACCCGGGGTATGGCCGCGGGGCTTGACCCGGCGCACATCGGACCCCTGTTCGGCGAGCTGGCCCCGAAGCTGTACGGTCGCCTCAGCAAAGTCGGCGCTCAACCCGAAATGTTGGTGGGCTACTACGACGACCCCGCCGAGGATGGAAGCGTTGGTGTGCATGTCGCCTACGAGATCGGCGACCAGACCGTCCCGACAGGCGACGGGATCGAAATCCGCGAGATGCCGGTGATCGAGGTGGCGTCCGTGGTCCACGAAGGAGCGATGGAAGGGATCGCGCCCGTGTACGAGGCGCTGATCCGCTTTATCGAGGACAGCGGGCTGCGCCTCGCTGGTCACAGCCGCGAGCGATACCACGAGATGGGGGCAGACGGATCGAGCGTCACCGAACTACAAATGCCCATCGCCAGGTGATCTCGAGCGGCTGCGGCCACGGCCAGTCTTTATGGCTCAGCCGCCAATGTCGGACGAGCGCTTCGCCACGCACGCAGTTGTCTCGCCCGCGGCTTGCGGACGGCCGCTGTAGCCCGGCGACGCACAAGCCGAGCCCTCGAGTCCGGCGGGGTCTACCGCGCTAGTGCTTCTCTACGGCCTCGGTCGGCCCCTGCGGCTTGGAGCGATCGTCCGCCTCGGCCGACCGCGCCATCGCGTTGCACGGAACGCACTCGTCAGCGGCCGACCGGCCGGGCTTGAGCTTCCGCGTGAACTCAATCACGCCCCTCCCGGCCGCTGCGCCTGCCGGCACACACCGAGCCGGCGATTGCTTTCTCTCGCGCTGCGCTGGAGTCGGGCGATCGGACCGCCGACCACGCGATGGTCCCGTGGTCCTGAGATTGAAAGCGGGACCGAGACGGCGGCGTGCCGAATCGCCGCCGTGCCTATGCATTGCGGCCTGCCTGCCGGCGGCTGCCGGCAGGCGGTGTGAGCATCTCTCGCCCTCGCCCTCGCCCTCGCCTTCGCCGTGAGCGCCTCGCGCGGTCGCTGCTCCGTTGCATGGAAAGGAGCAGCGCGCGCGGAGCCCAGCTCTCGGTTGCGAGAGCCGCAAGTGCGTGGCCGCGCACGTCTACGCTGAACTGTTCTACCAAGTCACGTCACTGTCCGTTCGCGAAGACCTGTCGCGCGAGAGCGTTATGCCGACTGTTGGGGCCTGACAGCAACCACCTGCCCGGTCTGGGTGACAGTGAGTCCGAGCCAAGTCGTCGTCTGCGGACCTCCGGTAGGCACCGACAACCACGGGTAGGCCGTGCGCGTCCGAAGTATCACGATCCCATAGCTACCAGGCGGAAGTGTCCCGAGCCGGAAGCTGACGTGGCTGAGTCCCACGTGGTGCTCGCCGACCGCTATGGAACGAACCCACCGGATCCGACTGGGGCTCTTGGGATTCGCGTAGACCTGCGCAAAAAAGAGGTGTGTCCTGTGGAACGTGGCGCTGACGTTCAAGCGACCATTGGAAAAGCTCGCGCTTGAGATGTGAGCGCCCATTGCGTCAACTCGCGGGTAATCTGCGATCGCTGAGGACGGTGCCGCGGCGACCACGCAGAGCACCATTAGGAAAGCTAGACACGAACGCCTTGGTCGTGAATGAGATCCTGCCACGCTGTCCTCCCAGTAGTAACTCGTGCGTGAGCCTGCGTACTTTACCGCCCCCACCCGAGAGCAGCAAGATCTTCGCTCGGATACTCAGATGAGATACGCCACGGCTAGACCGTTCAACCTCGGCCGTCGCCGTACAAGCATGGCGGCTTCCTCGGTTTCCACAGCTACGCCGTCTACCGGTCGGTGATCCATGCGATCCCGACTATCGGCGGCTGCGCTATTCTCGCTACGCCGACGATCATCTCCTTGGGTTTACCGGACCAAAGGCCGAAGCCGAGAAGATCAAGGT
>JBKQKK010000045.1:0-3039 GCA_052147535.1 Solirubrobacteraceae bacterium
GTTCCGACTTGCCAACACAGCGAGATAGAAGCCCGCTACCGTCGCTCAACATAGGACGACGCAGCCGCGACATACTCAGCGGCCGTCGCTTAGCGGCACTTCTCGTTCCATTGTTCCCCACGGGCCGCCACAAAGTCATCCTCGAGCCGTCGGTGACCCGCCCAGCTCCACGACCAGGACGAGGTCGTTGCCCGAGCGGACGAGGTTGGTCACGCAGTGGTGCGGGTCCGGTCTCGTGGTACAGCTCGCCGGTTGAGAGCGTTCGGTAGGTGGCGGTGAGGATCTAGCAAACCAGGCCTGACAGGTCAAGAGGGGGCGCGCCCGGCGCGCGGTGGGCTCCCACCGGTGCTTGATGTGAGGGATCTGTCGGCGGCTGAGCCGGGCAGGACGGCGCCGTCGGAGTTCCCGCCGTGCATAGCAGTGCAAACTACGGTTCCAAACGGCGTCGCCGGTTGTGATCATCGGTGAAGAGGGAAGGTCGTCAAGATGCGTGGCTTCGCTTGTCTGGCTTCATTTCCGAGGCCCGGAGATTCGTGCTCAGCGAAGGAGTTTGTGTGCCAGCCCGGCTTGGTGTGCTTCTGCATCGTTGGGCTGCGCCGGCCGGATGGTCCGTGGATGCTAGGCGTCGATAGATATTCAAGAGCCTGTCTTTTGGTGGAGGGTTGAGCAATGGGAGTAGGGGATCAGACACATCCGTCTGCGGCTGCGGCTGCTGAGGCGGCGCTTTCTGAGGCGCAGATCGCGGTTCATTGGCGTGAGGAGGAGTACATCGAGCCGCCGGCGGTGTTTGTCGAGCAGGCGAACGCAAACGATCCGGCGATCCTCGAGCGCTTCACGGAGGAGCACTTTCCGGAGTGCTTCGTTGAGTACGCGGAGATGCTCACGTGGGATCGTAAGTGGGACACGATTCTGGATACGAGCAAGCCGCCGTTCTGGAGGTGGTGGGTCGGTGGGCGTTTGAACGCGTGCGTGAACTGCGTCGATCGGCACCTGGAGTCCCGTGGCGATCGGAACGCGTTGGTCTGGGTGCCTGAGCCCGAGGACGAGGCGACGCAGGAGATCAGCTACGAGGAGCTGCACCGCCGGGTAAACGAGTTCGCGGCGCTGCTCGAGGACTTCGCCGACGCGAGCGCCGGCGACCGGGTGACGTTTCATCTGCCGATGGTGCCCCAGTTGCCGGTCGCGATGCTGGCGTGCGCTCGCCTCGGTGTGATCCATTCGGAGGTGTTCGGCGGTTTCAGCGGCGCCGCGTGTGGCCACCGGATCGCGGACTCGCAGAGCAAGATCCTGGTGACGATCGACGGCTACTACCGTAACGGCGAGCTGATCGACCACAAAGCAAAGGCTGATGAGGCGATCGCCGCCGCACACGAGGAGGGGGTCGAGGTCGACAAGGTACTCGTCTGGCGTCGGCACGCGGGGGAGTATGCGTCGAGCAGCCCGATGGTCCAGGGGCGTGACTTCTTCGTCGACGAGCTGCTGGAGAACTACCGCGGGAGGCAGGTCGAGCCGGTTTCGATGCCCGCCGAGGCGCCGCTGTTCCTGATGTACACGAGCGGCACGACCGGCCGGCCGAAGGGCTGCGAGCATTCGACGGGCGGTTATATGTCCTACGTCGCCGGCACGTCGAGGTATTACCAGGACATCCACCCCGACGACACGTACTGGTGCTTTGCCGACATCGGCTGGATCACCGGCCACTCCTACATCGTCTACGGGCCATTGGCGCTTGGGACGACGAGCGTGATGTACGAGGGGGTGCCGACCTATCCGGACGCGGGTCGGCCGTGGCGGATCGCCGAGAGGCTCGGCGTGAACATCTTTCACACCGCCCCGACGACGATCCGGATGTTGCGCAAGCTCGGACCTGAGGAGCCCGCCAAGTACGACTATCACTTCAAGCACATGACGACCGTCGGCGAGCCGATCGAACCGGACGTGTGGCGCTGGTACTACCACTTCGTCGGCAAGGGCCAGGCAGCGATCGTCGACACCTGGTGGCAGACCGAGAACGGCGGCTTTCTGGGCAGCACGCTGCCGGCGCTGCAACCGATGAAGCCCGGCAGCTGCGGTCCGGGCGTGCTCGGCGTCTACCCGGTGATCTACGACGAGAACGGCGAGGAAGTGCAAAAGGGCAGCGGCAAGGCGGGCAACATCTGCATCCGCAACCCATGGCCGGGGATCTTCCAGACGATCTGGGGACAACCCGCGCGCTTCGTCAGCACCTATTACGCGAAGTACAACCGCAACAAGCAGAGCACGGACTGGCGCGACTGGCCGTACTTCGCCGGCGACGGCGCGGTCCAGGCGCCCGACGGCTACTTCCGGATCCTCGGTCGCGTCGATGACGTGATCAACGTCGCCGGCCACCGGCTCGGCACGAAGGAGATCGAGTCGGCGACCATCACCGTACCCGAGATCGCCGAGGCGGCAGCGGTCCCCGTCATCGACGAGTTGCGCGGCAAGGTCGTGGAGGTGTACGTCGCGCTCAAGCCTGGGTTCAGTCCGAGCAAGGACATCGAACAGAAGGTGGCCAACGCGATCGATAAGGAGATTGGGAAGATTGCGCGGCCGAAGAACGTGTGGATCGTGACGGACATGCCGAAGACCCGCTCGGGCAAGATCATGCGCCGCGTGATCGCCGGGATCTCCAACTTCGCCGACGTCGGTGACACCACAACGCTCGCGAACCCCGAGATCGTCGAGGAGATCCGCCACCACGTGCAAAGCGAGAAGCTGGCCCACGGCGAGGCCCCGCGGGAGCTCTCAGAACAGGAGCAGAAGGAGATCGCAGCGTTCGGCCACGCCGATTAGACCGAAGCTTCCGTGCAGCCCATAACAGCATCGATCCAGCGGGCGAGAGTCCCGCCCTGGGAGTTTTCCGATTGCCCGGGTAGTCATATCCGGCGCGCCCGGGGGGCGACCCTTGGGCGTGAAAGCCCGGAAGTACAAGTGCCCGGCGGCCCGGCCCCATTGGGGTCGAGGTCGGTTGGTCCAGGGGCGCGAGCAATCCTTGGGGCCGCAGCGTTAAGCGAATCG
>JBKQKK010000046.1:0-4378 GCA_052147535.1 Solirubrobacteraceae bacterium
AGGACGGCAAGCGTCGGGGCGAGCATGAGCCCACCAGCTTCACCTTTCTCGGGTTCACCTTCCGGGCACGGATGGCGCGGGCGAGAGGAGGCGGGTACTTCACCAGCTTCCTGCCCGCGATGAGTACCGAGGCGCTGAAGGCCAAGGGTGCTGATCTCCGCCGGATGCGGATCCATCGGCGCACTGACCTGACCCTCAACGATCTGGCGGGATGGCTGAACCCCATCATCGCCGGGTGGATGAACTATTACGGCCGCTATTACTGGACCGTGATGGATGCCCTCCTGCAGCGCGTCAACACCTACCTGAGGCGCTGGGCTGGGAAGAAGTATCGGCGGTTGCGGACCTTCAAACAGTTCAAGGGCTGGTGGACTGGGCTGCACGAACGCGAGCCCCGCCTGTTCGCTCACTGGAAGTGGGTCCGCGCGTTCTGACGGTTGGTGAGAAGAGCCCGGTGACGCGAGCGCGTGCCGTAGACATTGCGTCTCCTCTCATCGTGGCGTGTCAAACAGTCCAGCGTGTTCGGGTTTGACCTGGATTGGTAGGCCTTGTCGCTTCCCGCGGCGGACGTGCACAGCAGCGAGCTCGCCGCGTTGGACCTTATGTAACACGGTCTGGCGGACGACTCCGAGGGCGCTCGCGGCGTCGTGGAGCGGAAGCCAGCCGTCGGGGGCGTGTTCTGCGACCTTTGAGCGCAGTTCGGCGTTGAGCCGGATCCGCCAGGGCGCGTCCGCGGTCGGCCGCTCGCCTGTGATGTAGCCATCGCGCAGCTACCGGTAGACGGTCGCCGTGGTGACGCCCAGCTCGGCCGCGGCCTGGCGAACGCCGACCAGCTCGCCGTCCGCGCTCGCGGCTGCCTGGGGGACGAACGCGGGGATGTCGTTCGCGCTGCGGAGTTGCGCGATCCGGCGCTTGGTGAAGCGCAGGCCGGTGGCGGTGCGATGGTGCTGGCGGGCGAGCACGCTGGCGATCGTCTGATCGTCGTAGTGGGCGGCCAAGCGGCGCACGAGTTGAATCGTCTCTTCCGGGGTGCTCTCGCGGTAGGTCTGTCCCCGGCGGCGCAGCTGAAGCGGCGCAAGCTCGGTGGTGGCGCCGCCCTCCCAGGTGATCGTCGCGTCGATCGTGCCGGCCTCGCGCTCGACGGTCACGACGATCTCTGCGATCAGCGCGCGCAGCAGGAGCTTGCGGTCGCGCTGGCTGGTGCTCGGCGCTTCGAAGATTGCTCGTAGATCGGCGCCGACGCGCCCAAGCCGTTCGAGCTCCTCGCTTGTCAGCGGGCTGGTGCGCCGGGCGCGCTGGGCGGCCAGTTCGGCCTCGGCGCGCTCTGTCTCGCGCAGCGCCTTCTCCCAGTTGGCCTCCAGCGTGCGAGCCACGAGCCGGTT
This sequence comes from Solirubrobacteraceae bacterium, assembly GCA_052147535.1. GTDB lineage: Bacteria > Actinomycetota > Thermoleophilia > Solirubrobacterales > Solirubrobacteraceae > Palsa-465. The sequence continues at coordinate 1,383 of JBKQKK010000046.1, forward strand.
CTCCGGCTCGCAGGCGTCGAACTGGCGCCGCGCGCGCTCGGCCTCGTAGCGCGCGCGCTCGACCGCGAGTTCAAACGCCCTCAGGTGCGCGGCCTGGGAGGTCTCCTGGTCGGCCAGCGCCTTGGCGGTCGCCGAGATCGCCGCGGGCTCGAGGACGCGGAAGACCTCCTGGAGCACCGCCTCATCGAGCTGGCGTCCCCCGAGTCCCTGGCACTCTTTCCCGTCGGGCGCGTTGTATGCGATCTCCCCCTCGCGCGGGTCGCAGTAGTAGCGCCGCGCGTAGCCTTGGCGGCTGCGGGCGCCTGAGTAGGCCGAGCGCATTCGCCGCCCGCAGCGCCCGCAGCGCACAAGACCCTGGAGCAGCGCCTGCCCCTCGCGCGCGGCGGCGCCCTCGCCCGGGGTGGGCGCGTTGCGGGTGATCTGGTCAAGGATCTGCTCGTGCTGCTCGAAGGTGATGTAGGCCTCGTGGTGCTCGAGGATCAGCGTGTGCCAGCGCTCGCGCGACATCGGTACCTTCGACACTCGTGCGCGTCCGTCCTCGCCGACGCGCCGTTGCGACTGGCGGCGGCCGAACGCGTACGCGCCCGCGTAGGCCGGGTTGATGAGCATGTCGTGCACGGCGCTGTAGGCGGCCGGCACCCACTCGATCTGCCCCTGCCCGCGGCGGCGGGGCACAAGCAGCCCGTCCTCGCGCAGCGAAAGCACCACCTGGCGCACTGAGCACAGCTCAAAGAAGCGCCGGAACACGTTCGCCACCGCCTCCCGCACGCCCTCATCAGCGCTCATCACGATCTCGCCGCCAGGCGCGTACTCGTAGCCGGGCGCGAGCTTGACGTGCAGTTCGCCTTTGGCCGCCTTGTGCCGCAGCCCCGCGGTCATGCGGCTCTTGATCAGATGGTGCTCGGCCTCCGCGATCGTGCCCTTGAGCCCCAGCAGGAGACGGTCGGAATGGTCGGCTGGGTCGTAGATCCCGTCTGAGTCGGCGATCAGCGTGCCGGTCAGCGCGCACACATCGAGCAGCTGGTACCACGCGCTGTTATCGCGCGCCAGCCGCGAGACCTCGACCCCCACGATCAGCCCGACGTTGCCGAGCGCGACTTCGCCCGCCAGCTCACGGAACCCTTCCCGGTCTGCAAGCGCGGCGCTGCTGGCGGAGATCCCCAGGTCGGTGTCGATCACCCGCACCCGCTCAACCGGCCAGCCGAGCGCGACCGCGCGCTCTTTGAGCTCGTACTGCAGCTCGCGGCTCTCGGTGTTGTTGCGCACCTGCGCGAGGGTCGATTGGCGCACGTATGTGAACGCGATCCGAGCGAGATGCTCGCTCGAGATCTTCTCCACGCCGCCCATCAGCCCTCTAGCTCCCCGACCGCGCCGGTGTCGATCAGCCGCGCCAGCAACGCCAGCACCATCTCCCTGGACCGCTGCGGAAGCGACGCCCATACGACCTCCGGCCCTGGGCCCTCGCCGGCCGAGACGAGCGCGAGTTGCACCGGCGCCGGCAGCCGCAATCGCCTCGCCGGCGCGCTCGCGCCGTCCGCAGCGCCAACCCCCTCCAAGCCGGTGGCCCCTGCGCTCGCGATCGCACCTCGCTCGGCGTGCTCAGGCTCTGCCAGCAGCCGCAGCTCAGCACGACCCCGAACGGGCCGCTCGCCAGCGGCCGCGACGGCGTCGGCCGCAGCTACGCTAGCGCCCGCGCGCTCGCGCGCGGTAGGCTCGGGCTCGGGTACCGGGATCGTCATGGCGTCCAGGAACTGGATCCTAGAAACGCGCCAGGACAGCACCGGCCGGTCACGCACAGCAGGTCGCGCCGGCGCCCGCGGCTCGCTCGCGGCGATCATCGCCCGTCCTGCCAGTCGCCGAGCGCCGCCGCGCCGGCAAGCTCGTTGACGTCGGCGCAGCGCGCCGCCTGCTCAGACCAGCCGGCGGCGCACAGCTCCTCGATCAGCTGCGCCGAGAGCTCGCCGACATCGAACGCGAGCTGGCGACGCTCCTCGCACGCGGACCGATACTCACAAAACGCGCGGTGGATCGCCCAGTGCGCCCGCGCGAGCGCCTCGAGCACCGCCGCCTCGAGCTTCCGCGACCCGTCGCCGGCCCTGAGCGCGTCGATCATCCCCGCGGCGATCGCGCTCTCGCCCCCGACCGCGACCCGCCGCGCGTCGCCGTACACCACACCGAACGCATCGGGATGCAAGCCCGACCACAGCCGATCGTTGGCGCTCAGCAGACGACGCTGCGCTTCGCTCAGCCGCACCACGATCTCGCTATCTGACACAAACAGCGACGCGAGCCGCGCCGCGAGCGTCGCCGCACGCACAGAAACCTCACGCGTCATGATCTGCCCCCTCCGCCCGCCGCTCCGCGCTTCCACCAGCAACGAGCCGCGCCATACACGCATCCAGCAGCCCGAGCAACCGACGAGCGCCCTCGCCCGACAACGTGCTCATGCCGCTCGGGGCCGTCACGATCGCCTCGGCGGCGAGCACGTCGGTATCCCCGACCTCCACCGAGCCAACCCCACCGCCAGGCAGCTCAACCACCAGCCATAGTCGGCCCCACTGCCGGTATACCCGCCGCGCCCGCAACAACCGGCCCGTCAACGGATGGTCAACCGTAACGACCCGCACCTCGACAGGCAACCGGCGCCTGACATGGTGCAGTGTAACCCCAACTCCAGAGTGTCACGCCGGGATCCGTGGGAGCCGGGGGCCGCGATGCCCCCGGCGACCCGACCGCTAACTAGTTGATCCGGAAATACTCGGTTCTGTCCGATGCTGGTGTTAGAAATCCCTGCATATGACAAAACTCGTGATTGTGGTGACGGAGTGTTGAGGGTGACGCCGGATCGGCAGCGGTGCTTGCTGGAGGGGCTGCTGCCAGCGGGGCTGGCGCTGCTGCCGAGCGATCTGGCGGCAGTTGACGGGCTACTGAGCGACGGCGAGGTGTATGAGTCGGTGTGGAAGTTGTGGCGCGAGCGCGACGCGAAGCTCGGGACA
>JBKQKK010000047.1:0-8090 GCA_052147535.1 Solirubrobacteraceae bacterium
CGCCGCGCCCGCTGCGGCAGGCAGCACCACAACGAAGAGCGCAACCAGCAACACAACACGCGCAGCCCTTCTCACCACACCATCATACGCGCCGCCGCGGTGACCCCGAGCGTGACACACGGCACCCTATGACCGTAATGATGTCTGCCGCGATCCCCGTCGCGCTCGAGCATTGCCACGCCGCACTCGAGCATGGGGACGATCACCGCTGGCCCTGCTGAGCGCGTCGATGCGCTGATCGGGGCTGCGCTCGGGAGTCGCGCGATGCTCGAGCGGGTCTTGGTGGGGCACGATTACCGAGGCCGAGACTACACGCGCAATCGCTGACCATACCGTCGCCGAAGGAGTACTTCAAGATGATCGAAGCGCTCTGCGACCAACCCAAGGAACCGCCGGGCGGACGCCGAGGGACCCCGAGATGCGCAAGCTACGCGCAGAGATGCACCAGCGGACGCTCGGCAACGGCTACTGTGCACGGCCGGTCGACCACGACGCCCAAGCCTGATGACCGAAGCCGATCCTCGCCCGTTCCTGTTCGAGGTTGCGAGGAGCGTCGAGAAGAAGCTCCAGATCGTGCACGAGGCACAGATCGTGGCTGGTGGTCCCGGATCGGGCGGGGTCGCGCCGGGCCACTGGTGACGCCCACCGATGATCCGGATGTGCTCCACGGTCGAGCCTCTGGTGCATTCGCTCCACCTGAAGAGGACGGTGCGGGAGGCGACGGCGCGGCTCGCGGGCGCGCCGACGCAGCCGTCGCGACGCGCCCACACGGTCACGAACGGCGGTAGCCGATCGACCTTCGCCTGCCCACCCTGCCCATCGTAAGGCGCGACCTGATCGGCCGTGCCGTGGATCTCGAGCAACGGTACGGGGCGCTCGAGGTGACATGGCGGGAGCGTGTCGTAGTCCCCGGCGACGGGAGCGATCCCGGCCAGGCGCGTAGCGAGGTCACAGCCCAGCAGCGCGACCATGCCGCCGCCGTTGGACACGCCGGTCGCGAACACGCGAGCGCTGTCGATGCAGATCCCCGACTGGAGCGTGGTGATCAGCACGTTGATGAAAGCGACGTCGTTCGGCCGGTTCGCCGCCGCGCTGATGTTCCAGAAGCGGCCGGTGGCGCTTGGGTAGGCGACGATGAACCGGTGGCGGTCCGCCAGCTTCGAAAATCCACTGTAGGACTGCATCCCCGGGCCGGTCCCATAGGCTCCGTGCAGCGCGAGCAGCAGTGGCACGTGTGCGCCGGCGGGGATGCCCGGGGGGACATGGACGAGCGCTGAGCGCTGCAAGCCGCCGCTCGATAGCTTGACGTTGTAGCTCCCGGCCGCGGGCGCCGCCGAGCACGGGCCCGACGTCGCCGAGGCCCATGCCGGGACCGCAAAGGCGAGCGCGAGCGCAACTGCCACGGGCACGGAGGTAACGGCTCCATGCAGTGATTGTCGAAAGATCAGGGAGATCAGGGGCTTCAATTGCGGCAGAGATGATGACCTGCCGCGGCGACAGGCCGCTTTGGAGAAAGGCCGTGGTTGCTCGGGCTGCTCCGGGCCTCAGCGGGGCACGCGGTAGAGCCGCAGCCGCAGTGTCGCAGGAATCCCGGCTTGGGTGCTGACGTTGATCCCGTAGCGCCGGATCCACATCGCGGCGGGCACGCACGCGGCGCGGTGACGCACCCCGGTGCAGGGATAGCTGCCGACGAGGGCATACCTGACTGCACCGGACCGCGCGGCCTGCCGAAGCTGAGCGAGGCTCACGAGCGGCCTCGCAAGGAAGCTCGTAAGCGGGAGGATCGGCCTCGCGTCATGGATGATCAACGGCGCCAGTTGGAGTGGGTCGTCCACCGCCAGTTCGTAGCGGATGCCCTCGGTGCGTGGCCGCACGTACCGCGAGATCGCCGCCTCGACGGACAGGGGATGCACCGGAAGCCCGATCGAGTCAGAGCGCGCCGAGCGCACGATCGCCTCCGACTCCCGGATCGGAAAGCTCAGGCAGCACGCCAGCGCCAGCGCCCCGGCGATCCACATCGCGGGCCGCGCGGCGCGCCGCACGAACACGGCGAACGCAGCGGCGAGCACCGCGGCGGCGGCGAACGCGATAGCGCGCCCGGTCGACGCGGAAGCGAGCGAGGACGTGTACCAGCAGACGCAGGCAAGCGCGGCGGCGAGCATCGGGACCGAGACACTCGCGCGGGCGTCGGTGCTAACGGCGGCGCTAACGAGCGACGCGAGCCCGCACCCGATCGCGGCCGCTACGGCCGGCGTGACCGCCTCCAGGTAACGGGCGTGCAGCACGGAGACGTAGCTAAGTACCGCGACTCCGCATCCGAGCCAGACGATTACCGCCAACAAGAATGCGACCGCCAGCCGCCGTCGTCGCGGATCGTCGTCGGCTGATCGCCGGCACAACTGCACCATGGCAGCCGCGGCGCCGAGGACGAACGCCGCGACCAGCATCGAGCCGAACAGCTGGCCGATTTCCCCGACGCCGCTCAGAAGGCGGAACACGCCGGGCGCGGCGGAGTACGTTCCGGCCGCGAGGCTGCCCGCCAAGCGACCGAGCCCGTTAAAGGCGAACATCGCGTCAAAGACGCTGCCGTTCGCCGAGCCGATCGGAAACGGATGCCTGCCGGGCGCCAGCGTGACGACAACCGCCCACGAGAGCGACACGATCACAAGGGCCACGCCCGCGAGCGCGATGTCCACAGCCCGCCGCCGGCGCGGGATCGGAGCACCGATCGCGTAGAGCAGCACCAATGCTGGAACCACGACGAGCCCCTCGAGCAGCTTCACGTTGAACGCCAGACCAACCGCGACCCCGGCGAGCACGAGCCATCGCCGGCCGCCGACCGCCGTCGCCCGAACGGTCAGCCACAACGCCGCGACAATGAACAGCATCATCAGCGAGTCCATCGTGTCGCTCCGGGAAGTGAGCACAGAAACGGGCATCACGGCAAGCGAAGCGGCAGCGGCAAGACCGGCGCCGCGCCCCACGGCGCGGCGTACAGCGTCGTACAGCAGCGGGACCGCGAGCGTTCCGCCCAGCGCCTCGGGAAGTTTCAGCGCGAACGAGTTCCACCCCAACAGCTTCGTCGCCGCCACCTGCAGCCAAAGATCGACCGGCGGCTTATCGACCGCGAGCATCGCACCGGGATCAAACGCCCCGAACAAGAAGTTATGCCACGACAGGCCCATGCTGTGGACCGCGGCGTCGTAGAACGGGTTCCCTTTCACACCCCCGAGCTCGGACAAGCGCAAAACCGCCGCGATCGCCGTGATCGCGCAGATCCCCCATGGCACCGCGCGTATGACCCAGCCCGCTACCACACCAGCCGTGACGGACCCATAGGAGCGCGGCTGACGCTTCGCTAAGCCAACCTGCTCATCGATACTCCTCATCCGCGCTGCTTCCTTCCCCTCCCTGATGTATCTAGCAGCTAGCTAGGCGTGCGGAACAAGTTGTTGAGATCTCCCAAAGCGCAGCTTAGACGTGCTTGTGATTGTCCTCATCGAACACGTGAACCGGGCCGAGCGCCTCGGATCGGGCAGGCAGCAAGATCGCGCCTCTGACCTCGAAGCGATCAGCCGCAGTGGGCCGACCAAATCAAGGCCCGGGCTCGTGATGCTCCCGCTGCGGCCCTCTCCTTGGGAAGCTGTCCCCAGCCGCAAACTAGCCGCAGTTGGCTGACCCCCAAGGCCGAGCTAGCGGTGTCGGGCTCCGCCGCGAGGATTTCGAGGGCATGTCGAGGTGGAAAGTGCCGCAGGGGTTGATGTTTGACCAGAACAGCGGCTGAAGGAGCAGCAGGCGGCACAGCCAACCCGGACTTCCGAGAGCAACCGCGCAATCCAACGGTTTCTGTTTGTCGCCGTCCGCCCAGTCGACAGTCGGCACTTCTGCTCTTAATCTTAATCACCCGAGCGGCAGTGACCCGCAAGGCGCGAGTCGCTGCTGGTCTTCCTCACAAGCGCGAGTCAGCGCCGCTGTCGGCAGGACCATCGGTCCTGAATCGGGAAGCGGTAGCGCCGCGCGCTGGCGCCCGTCCGAGGCGGATGCTTGCTCGGCCATCCGGATTCAGCAAATGGGCGCCAGCGTCGGCTACCGCTCGCGCGGAGAAGCGATCGTCTCGCCGCGCGGGCCGGCCGGACGCTCGCCTGTCCCCAAAACCAGCAACGAGCTCGGCCCGCTGGTCGTGTCCCAGAACTGCTGTCAATACGCGCGGGGTGCTGTCAGAGCGACGGCGTAGGTTCCCTCAAGTCCTGCCAGACGATGAAGGAGGCCTACGCCGTGAGACGCACCGTACCGCCGTCGGCGGAGATACAAGCAAACATCGACAAGACTGCTGACGAGCAGGCTGGTCGACGATCCGCAGAACCTGTTGTCCGAGCTCGCCTGGCTTGGTGCGCGGTTGATCATTCAGCGGGCGGTCGAGGAGGAGTTCGACTCGTGGCTCGGTCGCGCGCTACGAGCGCCGGCCTGACGGACCCGGGCGCTGGCGCCGTCGGGCTCGTGCTCAACCATCGGCCGGCGCGATCGATTCGGCGGTGCGCCGAATCCGCCGGCGCGCCGCGGTGCTTGCCACGGCGTCCCGGTCACGCGCGCGGGCGACGAGATCGTGCTGGCGCCGCCCGCCGCCCGCCGCCGGCCGCCCGGCAGGTCTCGGCCGCCGAGGCCGGGGTCCTGACGCGCACGGGCCGGTTGGTCTTCTACGACTGGGAGGCCGACGTGCTGACGCCTGACGGACGGACCGCGGCCGGCCAGCTGCGCGCCCAGGATCCGGCGGCACTGGAGATCATCGCCGGGCTCGGCGGCCCGTTCGCAGCCCAGGCGAGGTGGTAAGTGCTGTCGAGGAGGCGATCACCGTACTACGCGCTCTGTGGACACCCGGGCAGACAGCGAACTTCCAGGGCCAGCACTACTCCCTCACCTACGCCCAGACCGGCCCCGCGCCCGCTCACGACATCGGTATTTGGCTCGGCGCGCTGGGCCCGCGGATGCTCAACCTCCTCGGCCGCAAGGCCGACGGATGGATCGCGCCGCTGGGGACCGACTACGACACCAAACCGGCAGCGCAGGCCCGTATCGACGCTGCCGCCCAAGCCGCCCGGTGCAACCCACCGATATCCGACGCGTGATCCAGCCCGTCGGCCCCGTCACCGACCAGGTCCACACCACCGAGCGTCCCCGCACCGGACCAGGAAACCAACCGATTCGCACCACACCGGACGGATGTGCGCGCATCATCACTGAGTTCGTCGACCAGGAACGCTTCGACGCGATCAACTTCGTGCCCGCAACCGAGAGCGTCGAACAGCTGACGCGATTCGCCACCGAGGTCATCCCCGCAGCACGCGCCGCGCTCGGAGATGCAGCCAGATGAGACGCATCGGACGAGGCCTTCTCCTCGAGAGCTACCAGCACACCGGATCGGAGACGCAAACATGATCACGCTAAACAACCAGACCGATGTCGCACAGACGCAGCTCCCAGTGGGGCGCTGGGTGATCGACCCGGCCCATTCCGCCGTGAGCTTCGAGGCGCGTCACCTCGGGCTCTCGAACATCAAGGGCACTTTCAACCGCTTGCCGGAGTGATCGAGTTCGCCGAGGCCCGGCGCAGTCCGGCGCCGACGGGGTCATCGACGCGACGAGCATCGACACGCGTGTCGCGCAGCGCGACACGCACCTACACGCCGCGGAGTTCTTCGACGTAGCGCGGTTCGCGAAGATCACGTTCACCGAAACGAACATCGAGCCGCTGGACGCCCCGAGAGCGGGTGACGGGTGAGCTGAGCATGCGCGGCATCAAGCGAGGGCTGGTGCTCGAGGGCGAGCTACACGGCCCCGCCCCCACGGTTCTCGGCGAACGCCTCGGGCTGCGGCTCACGGGCAAGCTCAATCGCGAACAGTTCGGCATGAACTTCGCCTCGGGTCCGAACACCTCGGCGCCCGTCGGGCGCGAGGTCAAGATCGAACTGGACATCGAAGCCGTGCCAGAAAGTCGGCTAGACCGCGACGACGCCAAGTGAGCACCGCACCGCAGGCGCCCGACAGTCCGCCAAACACAACTGAAACAGAAAGCAAGGAGCAGAGATGAAAATCGCCCGCCCGCTACTGAGGCTGACCGTCGGCGGCCTGTTCATCGGTCGCGGCGCCCGGAACCTGTTTGGCTGGTTTGGTGGCCACCGTTGAACGCGACCGCGGAGATCTTCGACCAACTCGGCATGCACCCCGGTCGTCGCAATGCAATCGCGGCTAGCGCGACGCAAATCGCGGGCGGCGCATCCCTAGCCGCAGGCCTCGCCACACCAGTCGCGGCCTCATCGCTGACCGCAACCATGCTGACCGCGATCCACCGCGTCCACCAAGAACGGCTTATGGACCGAGAACGGTGGCTACGAATACAACCTCCTGCTAATCGCCGCGCTGATCGCTCTCGCGGATATCGGTCCAGGCGAGCTCTCCCTGGACGCACGCCTCGGACAGGACAGGAGCGGCACACGATGGGCCCTCGCGACTCTCGCAGCCGGCGTAATTGGCGCCGTTGGCGCACATGCAGCGGTTGGGTCACAGTCAGCACCCTCCAACACTCCCGCAAGCGACACGTTGATGCAGCCCGGTCCGAGCCGACCGGCGCCTGACCCACGACCACGCCATCGTGCTCCCCTGCGGGGTACTGGCGCATGCGATATTTCTGAGGATGGATCTTCTTGGTTTCTGGAGACCCGCGCGCGGTGGGCTCGTTGGTGAGCGGGGTTGGACCCGGGCTGCGATCAGCAGGCTGCTGCACGGTTCAGCGCATTGCAGAGCTCGGCCATCTTGGCCGGCGAGAGGCGCGTGATCCGCTCGGTCATCAGGACCTTGGGCACGGGCAGGACGTTGTCGAGACTCAGTGCACAGTCGGTGGGCATGCCGTCGTCGGGGCCGAGTCTCACTTCGGTCGGGATGTCACGCACCGTACGCGTCGCGGGTGCGACGAGTAGCGAATTGAGGACCGGGATCGCGGCCTGGCGAGTGAGAATGCATCCAGGCCGACGACCCGAGTCGGGAAGCTCATACCACCAGATCTCACCACGGTTCATCGCGTGTCATCCCAGTTCTCAGCGGTGATCGAGGCACGGACAGCCCAACGGGCGCCGAGATCCTCCGGAGGCTGGCGGGTGTATCCCTCAACGATGGCCTGATCGATGGCCTCTTCGCGCTGGGCGACGAGGTAGCGCTCGATCGCCTCTCGGATCACCTCTGAGCGCGAGCGACCGCCTTCGCGGGTGCGAAGCGCGTCGAGTTCCTCAAGGAGTTCGTCGTTGAGCTGGACTAGCGTCTGCGTGCGTCCCATCGACCATATGCTATCTCATATGGTCAGCAGTTTAGTGGCCGTGTACGCCGCGGCTGGAAGCGTTCGCTCATCCTTGGGGCCCTGAGACGGCCGCGCCGACCGCGGCCAGGCCCGTCTGCGGCACATGGCTCGCTGGGCCGCGTCGTGTTAGTCCTGAGATGTGCGCTCAGTGCCGCCACTGAGCCAGAGTGCCGAGCACGAGCAGGCTGAGCGCGCTCGCGATCGCCGGCACGGCGAGCAGCAGGCACACATCACAGGTGAGGGTCGTCAGACCGAGCCGACGGGCGCACCTACGTACACCCCGTCACGACCGAAACTGGTATCGACCGTGCCATTCAGGTTGAACCGCGCGAGGACTGGTACCTGCTGGTAGGGGTCGCGCCATCACCCACGCGAAATCCAACGCTTAGTGTTTGTCGCCATTCGTGTGCCTAAGAGCAGTCGCTGGGTGAACCGCGCGTTGAGGAGAGGTTCCAGTAGGCGGCGCGGCAGCGGACGAGACCGGTGTACGTCGCGCCACACGCAGACCGCCGCCTTCGGCTGGAAGGGACAGCCTTGTGGTCACTGGTCGGCCCTGGCCATAGTCCCCGCTTGTTCGTGAAAGCGGGTGCCATGGGATTGCTGTCGAGGATCTGGCTCTATGCGGGTGCCGGGCGAATGCGGGCGCGGCTCCTGCTTCCACTCCCGCGCGATACTCAGGCCCCGGGGCGCCGAAGACGCCCGTGAGGTCGTTCCGTCGCGGTGGTCTCGCGACGCCGGTGGAGGTG
>JBKQKK010000048.1:0-12486 GCA_052147535.1 Solirubrobacteraceae bacterium
GCCGCCATGCCGGTCGGCCACGATGCGATTGCTGATGATAAGCCCCAGCCCGGTGCCGGACCCGACAGGCTTGGTGTCTCCGGGCCGTCCGCCTGCAGCAGCGGCGCAGGCGCGTCCCCGGCTGCCCAGTCGGACGCCGTCAACGCAAGCACGCGCGGCTCGCCCAGGGCGGCTGCCTCGGGGCAACTCGGCGTCGTCACATGGGGTCGCTCGAGCAGCAGCCAGCCGCCACCCTCCTGACGCAGCAGCGCGCCACGGTCGACCAGCTCGCCGATCGCAAGCGTCACGGTCGGCCGCCGCGCGCCGATCAGACCTCCGATCGTGCCGTGCGTCAGGATCACAGGCAGCTTCATGCCGGCCCGCGTCAGCTGGCCCCAGGACTCCGCCAGCAACCACAACAACGACAGCACGCGCTCGTCGACGCGCGGCATCTGGCAGATCATCATCTGCGCAAGCAGCCGGTTGGCCTCCTCAGTAGCGCGAGCATGCAGACCGGCGACGAGCAGCGGCCAGCGCCGGGCGGCCAGCAGGATCTCCCGCTCGAACAGCACAAGCCGCGTGCCGACGGTCGAGCGGCACGAGCCGGCGCTGAGCAGGCCGGAGCGGGCCGGTTCGACCAGCGACATCAAATCCCCAGGCCCGAGCAGGCGAATGCCGTGGTGGCCGCTGAGGCTAAGCGTTTGCAGCAACATCCCGTCGAGCACCAGGGCGGCGAAAGCCCGGCCGTCCCCCAACGCGCGACCGACCTCCTGACCGCGTTCGATAACAAGCAGCGGCAGCGGTATGTCGCCGGCGCTCGCGCGCTCCTCTGGCGTGAGGAAACGAGCCAGCGACGGATCGGCGTCTGATAGGCAGATCGAGGAAACGGACGGCATCTACTCTGATTCTGCCGCACGTTCGGTGCCGAGGGCACCGGATCTCCGAGCGACTGCTTCGAAATGCTCGTACCCTGACTTGCGTGGAGCATTCCGCATGAGCGAGCAGGGCCCGGCAACGCTCGAAACGCTGCTGGAGTTCGTCAAGGAGTCGCGCGGGTTCGACTTCACCGGTTACAAGCGCTCGAGCGTCCAGCGGCGCGTCGCCAAGCGCATGGCCGACGTCGACATCGACCCAAGTCGCTACGACGACTACATCGATTATCTGGAGCTGCACGCGGAAGAGTTCGCGGAGTTGTTCAACACGATCCTGATCAACGTCACCGGCTTCTTCCGCGATCCGCAAACATGGGAGCACCTCGCCGTCGAGATCCTCCCCCAGGTGCTCGCGGCACGGGCAGACGACGCGCCGCTGCGAGTCTGGTGCGCGGGCTGCGCCTCAGGCGAGGAGGCATACACCGTGGCGATGGTGCTAGCGCGCGTGCTCGGTGAGGCCAGCTTCAGCGAACGCGTCAAGATCTATGCGACCGACGTCGACGAGGATGCGCTTGACCAGGCGCGCCACGGTGCCTACTCACCGCGTCAGCTCGAGGACGTTCCGTTGGAGGCGCTCGAGCGCTTCTTCGAGCGCACCGACCAGCGCTTCGTGTTCCGCAAGGATCTGCGCCGCAGTGTGATCTTCGGCCGCAACGACCTCGTGCAGGATGCGCCGATCTCGCGGATCGATCTGCTCGTGTGCCGTAACACGCTGATGTACTTCACAGCCGAGACGCAATCGCACATCCTGCGCCGCTTTCAGTTCGCGCTCGATGACGAGGGGGTGCTGCTGCTGGGCAAGTCGGAGATGCTGATCACTCACGGCGACCTGTTCACACCGGTCGATCTGAAGTGGCGGATGTTCCGCAAGGTGATTCGACCGGCGCCGCGTGAGCGCGTGCGGATCGTCGCCGCCGATCCCGGCAACGGGGCGTCGCAGAGTGTGGCCGACAACCTCCGAGAAGCCGCCTTCGACGGTTTGAGCGTCGGCCAGATCGTGCTCGATGGCGGCGGCGTCATGGTGATGGCCAACAGCGCCGCACGGCGCATGTTTGACCTCGGGATCAGCGATTTCGGACGGCCGATCCAGGACCTGGAGCTCTCCTACCGTCCGATCGAGCTGCGCGGCCATCTCGAAGTGCTGACCAACGAACGGCGAGCCATCGAGATCCGAGCGGTGCGCTGGCGCCAAGCTGACCAGGAGCGGGTCATCGACCTGCGGATGACGCCGCTGATGAGCGACGGGATGTTGTTGGGCACAAGCATCACCTACGCCGACGTTACCGACGAGCATCAGTTGCAACAGCAACTGCTGAGCGCCAGACGGGAGCTCGAGCAGGCTTACGAGGAGCTGCAGTCGACGATCGAGGAGCTCGAGACCACCAACGAAGAGCTGCAGTCCACCAACGAAGAGCTCGAAACGATGAACGAGGAGCTGCAGTCCACCAACGAAGAGCTCGAAACGATGAACGAGGAGCTGCAGTCCAGCAACGAGCAGCTCGAGACGATGAACGAGGAACTCCGGCACCGCACGCTCGAGGTCGGTGAAATGAACAACTTCCTTGAGATCGTGCTAGGCGCGATCGGCCTCGCCGTTGCCGTGATCGATCGTAACGAGCGAGTCCAGATGTGGAACGGCCAGTCGCGGAAGTTGTGGGGGTTGACCGCCGACGAAGCCGAAGATCATCGCCTGATGTCGCTCGATTTCGGATTGCCGCTCGAGCAGCTGCAGGCGCCGCTGCGCGCCTGCCTGGTCGGCGACTCCCGGCGCGAGGAGCTCGTGCTGGCGGCGAGGAGCCGCCGCGGCACGGAGTTCCAGTGCCGCGTGATCTGCATTCCGCTGGCCAATCCCGGAAACGGCGGCATCCCCGGAGTGATCATGATCATGGAGCCGGTCAAAGCCTAGGCTTGATCGGGGTCTCGCGCGGCCAAAAGACCGTCTGGTTCAGAGTCGCGATCTAGGCGCAGCGATCGCTGGTCGCGGTGCTCAGCGCGGTCGCCGAGCACCGCAATTGCGCAACATTGGTCAAGCCGGGCGCCGCGTCAAACACCCACCGCGCGGGCGCCAACAACCCGCGGATGCGCGGCGGCGGGAGGCGGGAGGCCCTAGTACGGCTGCTCCGGAAGCTCTTCGACCTCCTGGGCCTGGCGGTCAGCCTCGTCCTGAGCCTGCTCGATCCATTCCTTAGCCTGTTCCGCCTGGCCTTCCTGGTCGGTAGACGCCTGCTCAGCGCTCGTCTTCTCTGTCGTTTCACCCATCGGTACTCCCTCCGTTGTGGCTGGTTCGCCGTGGCCTGCGCTTGCGGCACGCCCGCACCGCTGGCAGCCGGCGCCGAGAGCAGCGCGACCACCGCTAGCGGGACGGGCACGATCGTGAGCATGCTGCCCGCGAGCGCGCCTTTGATCAGAACGGATCATAGTAGTGACGATCAGCATCAGCCAGCGTCACATTTTTGCGCGGCGCCGCGGCAGCCCCGGCGCGCACGTCGTGCTCCCCGCGCGCACGTCGTGTTCGAGTGGGCTCAGCCAGACGCTCGGGCGGGAGTAACCACGCCTGTATCGACGGGTTCCATCATGATGATCGCGCCCGATGCGCCGCCGTCACCGACGTCCCGTACCGCAAGGCAGCTCACGCGACACTGAAATGCCTGTCCGCGGCGGTTGGTGGCCTGCAGGACGGCCACCTCGCGCACGGCTTCGCCTGACAGGCAGGCCCTCAGCGGTTCCCCCAGCTGCTCGACCGGCAGCCCGATGTCAAGCGACAGCAGCTCCTGGCCAACCGTCTCGTCGGCCGTCAGGCCCCATAGCTCGCGCGCCTGCCGGTTCCACACCCTGACCCGCTGCCGCGCGTCCAGCACTACCACGGCGAGGCCGATCGCAATCAGGACCCGCTCGAGGAACGCGTTCGCTTCGTGCACCTCGAGTGTGCGCTGGCGGAGCTGCTCGTTGCTCGTCTCGATCTCCTCGCTGCTGGACTGGAGCTCCTCGTTCATCGTCTCGAGCTCCTCATTGGTCGACTGCAGCTCCTCGTTGGTGGTCTCGAGCTCCTCGTTGGTCGTCTCGAGCTCCTCGTTGGTGGTCTCGAGCTCCTCGATCGTCGAGCGCAGATCCTCCTGCGCCTGCTCGAGCTCTCGGGTCGTGCTGTGGAACTGCTCACGCAGGCGGTGCTGGCTGGTTACATCGACATACGAGATGCTCGTACCGATCAGCATGTGATCGCTGCGCAGCGGTCCGATGCGCACGTCGAGGATCCGCTGCTGATCGTTGTGGCGCCAGCGAATCGCGCGGATCTCGACGCTTCGACGCCCGCCGGCGAGTACCTCGAGGTGGCTGCGTAGCCCGATCGGCGATTGGAACAGATCCAGATCCTGGATCTGGCGTCCGAGGTCGCGCTCGCCGAGTCCGAACATGCGGCGGGCGGCGTTGTTGGCCATCACCACGACGCCGTCTGCGTCGAGCACCACCGAGCCGGACCCGGTGACGCCGAAGGCCGCCTCGCGCAGGTCCTCAGCGACCTGCGCCGATGCGCCGTTGATCGCGGCGGCGCCCGCGACGTGAGCCCGCTCACGGTCCCGCAGCGACGGGCGGGTGACCTTGCGGAACAGCCGACGCTCGCGATCGACCGGCGTGAACAGCTCGCTATGCGTGATCAGCAGCTCGGACTTGCCGAGCAGCAGCACACCGGCATCATTCAGCGCGAAATGGAAGCGACGCAGGATACTCGCCTGTGTCTCAGCGGTGAAGTACATCAGTGTGTTGCGGCACACGAGCAGGTCGATGCGCGAGATCGGCGCATCCTGCAGGAGGTCGTTGCGGCCGAAGATCACGCTGCGGCGCAGATCCCTGCGGAACACGAAGCGCCGGCCGGTGCTCTCGAAAAAGCGCCCCAGGTCGTCAGCCGGCAGATCCACGGCCTGTCGTGGAAGGTAGGCGCCGAGGCGCGCCTGATCCAGCGCTTGCTCATCGATATCGGTCGCGTAGATCTTGACCCGCTGCTGGAAAGCGAGGTCACCGAGCACGTGCGCGAACACCATCGCCACCGTGTAGGGCTCCTCGCCCGAGGCGCAGCCGGCGCACCACACTCGCAGCGGCGAACTCTCTGTGCGCGTGGCGAGCATCTGCGGAATCGCCTCGGTCGTCAGGCGCTCCCACGTTTCCGGGTCACGGAAGAAACCGGTGGCGTTGATCACAATTGTGTTGAACAGCTCCGCGAACTCGCCCGCGTGCAGCTCCAGATAATCGATGTACTCGTCGTAACGGTCGGCCTGGATGCCGACGTCGGCCATGCGCTTAGCCACCCGGCGCTCGATGCTCGCGCGCTTGTATCCGGTGAAATCGAATCCGCGCGACTGCTTGATGAACTCCAGCAACGCGCCGAGCGTGGTTGCGCGAGCGCCACTCATCCGGCGATCCCCTCATCCGGCGGACTCGCGCCAGCGTCGGGTGCTCCGAGGTCGGCGTCGGCAAATTCGCCGGGAGCCGCTCCGGCAAACGCGTCGCGAACGGCTTGCGCCTGCTCGCTGATGTCGGATGCGCGATCGTGCAGGGTCCGTGCCGACGCCGTGCGTCCGCTGCGATGCAGCTGCGATGCCGTGCGCTCGAGCAGCGCGCCGTGATCCTCGAGCCCGCGGATCGCAGCCCAAAGCGCGGCTTCGACAGCATCGGCCTGAGCTTTGACGAGGCTCTCCGGCGAGTACCGGTGGCCGACCCGACACTCCCAGCGCGTGACGCCCGCTTCCTCGCGCTCGCCCAGCACGCCCCCGCATTCGGGGCAGATCGTCGTCAGGATCTCGCCGAAGGATTGATCGTCGCTCGCGGGCGGGTCGTTGGCCTCGCCGCTGCGTGGATGCGGCGCGGCTCGCGCAGGCGAATATTCGCCCTTCACCATCGCTGTGAGCGTCTCCGCCACGAGCGTCGAGGGCACGACCGCGTCGACAGCGACGTTCGCGAGTGCGCTCGCAGGCATCCCTGGGTAGAGAGCTTCCTCCGGGTCCTGGACGATCGCGGCACCACCGCGTGCCTTGATCGCCGCCAAGCCGACCGAGCCGTCATCGCGGGTTCCCGACAGAATTACGCCCACGACACGCGCGCCGCGCGCCGTGGCCGCCGATCGGAACAGGACGTCTACGGCAGGACGGTGCCCGTTCTCGCGCGGCCCGGCGGTCAGTCGTACGCGACCGCCGTGCACGACCAGGTGACGGTCCGGCGGCGCCACCAGAATCTCCGCGGGGCGCAGCCAGTCGCCGTCGCTCGCTGCGTGGCACGGCAGCGGGCTGGCTCGGTCGAGGATCTTCGCGAGCGCGCTGGGGCTCGATGGCGCGACGTGCAGAACGATGCAGACAGCCGCAGGCAGGTCCGCCGGCAGGCCGGCTACGACCCGCCTGAGCGTTTCCACGCCACCAGCGGACGCCCCGATCACGATCAGATCGTGGCGAGCGTGTCCGCGGGCGAAAGCTGGGCTACCCACGAGCCCAGGTTACGCCGAATCACAGCGGTCGGGCTGGGGGAGACTGGCGCCCTTCGGGCTGGTGGCCGACGAAGCCCCACCCTCGAGCGCCAGGCTGCCCGCTCTCTACCGGCGGTGCGAACGGACAAGCTGGCCGACGATCACCTCGTCGCCGCTTCCTTCGGTCGCGATGCACTCTGTCGTTGTTGGGCAGGAGAGGTTCTCGACCGCGAAGGGAACGCTGCTGCGCTGCCACGCGGACAGCTTCGCCGCAGGTTTCGTCGAGGTCAGAATGAAGTTCGTGCCACCGACCGCACAAAGTGACGCTGACGGGCAAGCCACGGTGTAGACGCTCGGGTCGATGCGAGGAAGCTCGACCGACCGCCATGTGCCGGCGCCGGCACCGGGATTGTGCGATACCCCGATCCAAGCGGTGGAGCTGACCTCCCCTTCGGTGGCCACGCAGAGCTCGATCGTGGGGCAGGCGATCGTGTCCAGATCGGTGCCACCGTTCAAGGTCGCGCTATGCCAGACCGCGGGCCCTCGCGCCGCGTCGTCGGTCCATGCCACGGTGTGGGTGAGGTCCACCGCGGCGCAGAACGAGGCCGCGTTGCAGCCGATCCCGGCCGCGTCGGTGCCCTTCGGGATCCTGAACGCATCCGAGCTGCTGTGGAGCCGCGCGCCGATCGTGATCACGCCGTCCCCGTAAGCGTCGATCTCGCCGCACCACGCCGACCAGCACGACAGGGCCACCAGGCCAGTGTCGTTTGGAATGCTCTTGCGCCAAGCCTTCGCGCCACGGGCCGGATCGCTCGTCCTCCACAGGTTGGCGAAGCCATCGGAGATCGCGCAGCCGATCGACTTCCCGACCTTCACACAGCTGACGGCGCTCAGCAGCTCTGCCTGCTTTGGGGCAATCGCCGGCTGAATCTCAGGCTCCAGCGCCTGGACGTGCCACGCGCGCATGCCGCGAGTTGGGTTGGTGGTCCAATAGACGTTATCGGTTGCGTGGCCAGTGTTGAGGTTGCCAGAGTGGCCGATCGCCACGCACAGGGAAGTCGACGGGCAGGAGATGCCCCCGATTCCTGTTGGAGCGCCGGGAAGCGCATAGACCCTGGACCACTTCCAGCGAGCGGCCGTCGCGGCCGTCGCCGCGGTCGCGGAGACGGCGAGCAGTCCACACGAGGCAGCCAGCACCGCGAGCGCACGCAGCAGTCCTTGCAGCGACCGTGCGTGATCAGATCTCGCGTGTAGGAAGCGGGCCACCGTATCAGTGACGGTTCGATGCGGGCTCTCAGGCGCGCTCATATCTATTCCTCTCGATTTCAGCCGCCTAACCTATTTAAGCGAGCAAGGTATCCAACGACGTAACGACAATCTCGGACCTACTGCTTATATCGGCGTGGGTCGCCGCTTTTTGACTGCGCTGCTCCACGAGCGCCAGTGGTCCAAACCGAGCCTCTGGGAGCCCTCAGCTCCGGCAGTCGGACGACTGTCAAACTTGGCAGATGACAGATGCGTTGCGCGAGCTGATCGTCGCCGATGCCGCCGCCTGGCGAAACTGGCTTAGCACCCACAGCGAGGATCACGCAGGCGTCTGGCTGACGCTCGCCAAGAAGGGGACGATTGAGCCGACCAGGCTTACCTACGAACAGGCGCTCGAGGAAGCCCTATGCCACGGCTGGATCGATGGGCAGGTCCGCAGACGTGACGAGCTCACCTATCGCCAACGGTTCACGCCGCGACGAGAACGCAGTCGATGGTCAAAGCGCAATGTCGAGATCGCCGGGCGCCTGCTCGCCGACGGCCGCGTACGCCCTGGCGGCCTGGCGGCGATGCAGCGAGCGCAGGCGGACGGCCACTGGGAAGGCGCCTATCCCGGCCAGGCGGGCAGCGACGTGCCCGCTGACCCCGCCGCGTCGACTGACGAACTGCCCGGCATGCCATGATTGGTCCATGTTCGGAGACGAGGGAAGTGATGAGCGCTTCGAGGAGCTGTTGCGATCGATCGCGCGCGAAGTCGGCCGGTCGATGGAACGCGTGCAGGAGGATCTGGACGAGATCGCGGGAGCCATCGGCGTAGATCCAACCCGCGCGAAGGAATGGGTAGACGGCGCTGTCGGGTGGTTGCGCGGCCACGCCGAGGGCCTGGGCGACGATCTGCCCCCACGCGGCGCTCGCACGGAAGACGCGATGCGGGGCGCACGCACAGAAGACTCGACGCGGGGCACAGAAGACTCCACGCGGGGCACAGAAGACGCGACGCGGGGCACAGAAGACGCCACGCGGGGCACAGAAGACGCCACGCGGGGCGCGCCCGCGGGCGCGCGGGCGCCCGAGGACGAGCGGCCGTCTCGCGGCGGACCGCATCCCCTGGATCTGCCGAGCGCAGCGCAAGGCGCGGGGTTAGCCGCCTTGGATTCCGGCCGCTGGACCGTCGAGCCGGGTAGTCACGCGCTTGTCGCTCAGGACGCCGGGCCGGTGCCCGACGACGCGCAGGGGCTCGTCGAGGAGCTGCGCGCCCGCGACTGGATCGCCGCCGACGGCGAGGTCACGTTGTCGGGCCGCCACGCCCTCACGCGCTGGCTGGCTGCGGCCGGCCCCCAGTGAACCGCTAGGGCAGCAGCACGATCTCTAGGGCAGCAGCACGATCTTGCCGTGGCTGCGACGCCCGGCCAGCTCACGGTAGGCGTCGCGAACCTGATCGAGTGCGAAAGTGCGGGCTATCGGGATCTCGAGGCTCCCGTCGGCGACCAGCCCGGTGATTTCAGCCAGTAGCGGCGCGGTGGCGATCGCGTGTGTGCCCTGCCCCTGAACGCCGAGTCGCTCCACCGCCTCGAAGTCGATGATCGTGTTGATCCGCTGCGGGGCGACGCCCAATCCGATCGCCAAGTCAACGTAGCCGCCACCGAAGGTGTCGATGAATGCGTCGATCGCACCGCCGGCCGCTTCGCGAAGCCGATCGGCTTGCCCGTCGCCGTAGGCCACCGGCACGTTGTCGTGGGGGCGCAGCCTGTGGTGGTTGTGCTCGCCGGCGAGCCCGATCACCGTCGCTCCGGTGCGACGCGCGAGCTGCACGGCGACCGAGCCCACCCCGCCCGCGGCGGCCGACACGACGACCGTCTCGCCGCTCTGCGGCGCGACCGCCTGAACCGACGCATAGGCGGCCAGGCCGACGACGAACAGCGATCCGGCCACCTCCCATGGGATCGACGCCGGCTTGGCCGTCAACTGGTCGACCGGAACTGCGACAAGCTCGGCGTGGCTGGCGCGCTGCTCGGTCCAGCCGAGCACCTCGTCCCCGACGGCGAACGCGTTCACGCGGTCGCCGACGGCTCGCACGACACCGGCCAGGTCGGTGCCCTCTCCCGACGGGAAGCTCGCGGGGAAGCGATCGTGCAAGTGGCCCTCGCGGATCGAGATCTCGCCGGGGTTGATCCCTGCCGCCTTGACCGCGACCAGCACGCCTCCCGCGCCGGCGACGGCATCCTCGACCTCCCGCACCTGCAGGACGTCAACCCCACCGTACTCGTCGAATCGCACTGCCTTCACGTGAATCTCCTCGGTGATCGCCTGGATACGACGATAGCTACTCAGAGGCCGACCGGCGCAACGTTCGCGCGACACCGCAGGTGCGCTGCTGGTTGCGTCGTGCCCGGGTCGCGCGGGAGTAGCATCGGAGATGTGCTTGTGCTCGGCTTAGTGTTCGTCGTGGTTGCCATCGTGCTCGTGTTGGCCGAGGCGCATCTCACCACCGGAGGGCTGATCGCGAGCGTCTCGGTTGCTGCGCTCGTCTCGGGTGTGGCGCTGCTGTTGCTCGCCGCAGGCGCGGGCTTGCTCGCGGTACTTGCCGTCGCAGGTGGTGTGCTTGCGGCGTCGAGCGCCGGTCTGCTTCTCGTGGGACGCAGCCTGCTGTCGGTTCGGTCACTACGCCCACGCTCCGGAACTGAGGCAATGGTCGGCCGCCTGGGCGTTGTCCGCGCCGGTGACGCGGGGATTCGAGTGTTCATCGACGGCGGCCTCTGGCGGGCTCGACCGAGTTTGCTGCAAGCAGGAAGCGCTCTGCACGACGGCGACCAAGTGGTCGTCGAACGCGTCAACGGCCTGACCTTGGACGTGCGCGAGGCCGAGGAGTGGGAGCTGATGCGATGATCGTAACGACCCTTCTAGTCGTGCTGGCGGTGCTATTGCTGCTCGGCTTGACCCTGGCATCTGCTTCGGTGCGGGTGCTGCGCGAGTACGAGCGCGGCGTCGTCTTTCGTCTCGGTCGCCTGACTGAACTGAAGGGACCGGGCGTGGTCCTGCTGGTTCCGTTCGTCGACCGGATCGAGCGCGTCAGCTTGCGTACGGTGACGCTGCAGATCCCGCCTCAGGAGATCATCACGCGCGACAACGTGCCAGCGCGCGTCACCGCCGTGACCTATTTCCGGGTGATCGACCCGAGCAAGTCGATCGTCGAGATCCAGGACGTGCTCGCGGCGACGTCGCAGATCGCGCAGACGACGCTCCGTTCAGTGCTCGGCAAGGCCGAGCTTGACACGCTGCTGTCAGATCGCGAGCAGCTCAATGAGAACCTGCAGCACATCATCGACGACCAGACCGAGCCGTGGGGCGTCAAGGTGACCACCGTCGAGATCAAAGATGTTGAGATTCCGAAGGCGATGCAGCACGCGATGGCACGTCAAGCCGAGGCTGAACGCGAGCGACGCGCCAAGATCATCGATGCCGAAGGCGAATTCCAAGCGGCCGCGAAGCTGCTTGAGGCTGCCAACCTGATCGGCCGTAACCCGGTGACGATCCAGCTGCGCTACCTGCAGACCCTGCGCGAGATCGGCAACAACGAGAACTCGACGATCGTCTTCCCGTTCCCGCTTGACCTCCTCCAACCGCTGATCAACGCCGTCAACCGCAGCGCCGCCACGGGAAGCGCAGCCGCCACCGACGCGCTCGCAGCCGACGCCGACCCGCCGCTGCCGGAGATCGCCTCCGGCGGCCCGCCGGTGGCGGCGATCGCGAGCGATCGCGCGGCGGGGAGGCTCAGCACGGAGCCGGCACCCGGCTCAGGCGCGCTGATCGCTGAGCACAGCCGCAACGCATCGGCGCCCCAAAGCGCCGATGACCTGCCATCCTGAGAGGCGAATGATCGACAGCGCGCCTTCGGGCGATCACGTGAACCCGGCTGCGCAGCCACTGGCTCTGTCTGTGGGATGCACGTTCGAGCTGGACTCCGTCCAACCGGCCGTGGCAATCATGCAGGTCGCTCCGCGCCCGGAGCCTGAGCTGTCGATTAGCAGCGAGCGTTGGGACACGAACGCGTACCACCACCGCTACGTCGATCACTACGAAAACAACTGCGAGCGCTTCGAGCTCGCCACGGGCGTCACGCACATCACCTACGAGGCGCAGGTCGTGGTCGCACACCCGGCCGACGCGATCGTCCCCGACGCGCGCGAGACGCCGGTTGGTTCGCTGCCGGACGACGTCCTAAGCTTTGTGATGCCCAGTCGCTACTGCCTACCGGACGAGCTAGGTCACGAAGCCTGGCAGCGATTTGGTGATCTGCCCCCCGGTTGGGGGAGAGTGCAGGCAGTCATCGACTACGTCCATGGTTACCTGGAGTTCACACCGGGTGCGTCGAACCCGTGGACCACGGCCGCCGATGCGTACCGAGCCGGTCAAGGTGTCTGTCGCGACTTCGCGCACCTCGCGATCACCTTCTGTCGTGCCCTGAACATTCCCGCTCGCTACGTGTTTGGCTACATTCCCGACATCGGCGTCGCGCCTACGACGGAGCCGATGGACTTCGCGGCGTGGTTCGAGGCCTACCTCGACGGCCGCTGGCACACCTTCGACGCTCGCAACAACACGCCACGCATCGGGCGCGTGGTCGTCGGCCGTGGCCGAGACGCGATCGACGTCGCGCTGATCACCTCGTTCGGACCGCTCAACCTGACGGGCTTCGAGGTTCGCGCCGACCGCAGCGCGCCGAGCCCGGATGCCCCCTAGCTAGTTGATCCGGAAAAACCTGGCCGGTTGTTGACGGTGTAGGGAGCAGCGGTCTGGGTGTGTGATGACGGGGGCTGCATTTGGTGTTTTGCCTGGTTTGTGGGGGTTTTTGAGTACGCCGCG
>JBKQKK010000049.1:0-5870 GCA_052147535.1 Solirubrobacteraceae bacterium
GATCGGGGACGTGGCTCACCGGCTCGCCGTCCTTGCTGTAGCGCAACCGCAGCGGCTGCTCGCAGATCCACTCGACCTCCCGATCGAAATCCATCAGCAGCATCCAGTCGCGCTCGAGCAGGCTCTCGTACTCCAAAAAGCACCCAGCCGTCGTCGAGAACCAACGCCCCGGCATATGCCGCTGACGCCGATACACCCCAGGAGCCCGAAACGATACGAACGAGATCGGACATCTCGCACGGCCGGCAACACGGCCCTGCACCGGAGGGCTTGCGATCGGCCCGGTCGAGAGTGTCGCAACTCGATCAAAGGGAAGCGGGGGACCTTGTTAGCGATCTGTGACCACGATCGTCCCCGTGAGGCGATCGCGGACCGTTCGGCCATTGCGAATTGCAAAGGCAAGAACCAGGGCGGCCTGGTGGCTACTCGCCGCGCCTCGACGAACAGCAGCCCGATCAAAACGCTGCGATCAGTGATGGCCCCGCGGGTGCGCGCATCGACGCGACGTAGCCCGACTGCACGAAAGCCAGGACTGCGCCAGTTCCGGTTCGCGACGGCGACACCCGTTGACGCGCCCCAGAGCGCGGCGTGCACGCGCGGCGCTTGAAGAAACTCTTGAGTTCTGCGCTGGGATGCCGAGAGAAGGCCTCCCTGGAAGGACGTGTCTCCCTTGGTTTTTCGCGGGGACGGCGAGTCCTCCTCGTCTTCGTCTTCGTCTTCGTCTTCGTCCTCCTCGTCCGCGTCCTCGTCTTCATTCTGATCCGCTGCCTCCTCGTCGGCCCCGCCTCGACCACGCAGGTAGGCGACCGTTCCCCCAACAACCAGAACAACTACAACCGCCAAGCCGAGGATGACGTCAACTAATGCCGCTAGGAGCGTCTCTCCCAATGACGCGAATCGCATCGGGCAAGAGTTCCACATCTCGGCTCGACGTGAAGATGCCGCGCTTCTGCTTCGGGCTAGATCCGACACTCTGCGACGGTGCACCCGACCACCGTTTCCCGCGAGCAATGCCTCGCCAGCTGGAAAGCGCCGCAAGCTAGAAACTACGACTGGAAACTACCCTCATACTGGAAACTGGCCTGAGCGGCAACAGATGCTGCGCGCCGTTTCGTGAGGCCTGCTCTCGGCGAGGAGCGGGCCCGGACCGCCCGTCGCGTAGGAACGGGTCGTCGCCAAACCGAGCACCCGAGTGCTTGCAGCCTTCTTGAAAGCGTTCGGGGCGAGGCGGGCACGCCGCGACCGAGAGTTGGCGCTCCCGCCGAACGGAACCAGCCGTCGATCTCGACATCCGCGCGTGGCTGCAATGCGCTAATGCAGCAGTCGAGCCGCTCATCCGACCGGCCGCGTTGCATAGGCAGGACCGGATCAACCAGGGGGACGCGCCGGGGCCGCGGCCTCATCATGTCAAGCGTCATTGCGTGTCGACGTTACCCAGGCTCATGGGTTGTCTGCGTCCTGCGAGGCGGCTGTCTGACATTCGCTGTCCCAGCGATCGTAATAGGGGCGCATACCGAAGACTTTGGCGAGGGCCGCAAGCGGCGGGAGGATCAGGTTCTGCAGCCAGGTCGGTGGCGATGTGACGCGGTTCTCGCGACGGAAGTGCCAGAGCGTCGCGCCCAGCTGGAGCGGATTCTTGGGTGCGCCCCGGGGAGTGGTCTTGCCTTCCGTCGCCAGGCCGCCGAAGGCTTCGTGCATCTCCTTGGAGCGCAGCGCCGGGCGAAGCTCGACGACGCCCTCGATGACCACCGAACCGGGGTTTGACTCGGAGTGGCGCACGCCGACAGGGATGACGATCGTCTCGCCCGGCCCGACGAAACGGTTCTGGCCGTCGAGGGTAAAGTGGGCTTCGCCGGCGATGATCGTGAAGCGCTCCTCCTGGTGAGGATGCCTGTGCTCGGTGATCGCACCGCCGGGCAGGCTACGCCAGCTGAAGCGAACGACATCTTCGGCGCCGTCCTGGCCGGTCGCGATGAACGTGATCGACTCGCCCGTGGCGGGGTTGGAGAACTGCCGAAATCGGGGGCTGACGGGTGGGTGGGTGGTGTGCATGGGTTCAGCGCTTTCGTGTCGCAAAAGGGGGACGGCCGTTTTGGTCGCGATACCAGGCGACTGTCGCGGTGATGGCGGTCGCGAGCGGCGTACCGGCGGTCCCGAAGGTGGACTGGTACTTGGTCGTGTCGAGCACGAAGGGCTCGTCGAACTCGTAGGACATCTCGACGAGTTCCCGCATCGTTGGGTTCAACAGGCCGAGTGCGCGCACGGCGAGCTTGGGTAGGGGGCGCACTCCAACCGGGTGTCCGACGTCGCCGGCGACGAGTTCGAGCAGCTGTCGGGTCGTGACAGTCTCGGGGCCCGGCAGGTGCCAAACGCCACCCACCGCGCGCTCGTCGGTGGCGAGCGTCACTAGCCCGGCCGCGATGTCCGGAACATAGCTGTAGGTGTGGAGCAGATCGGGGTTGCCGATGAAGTCAGCGCGTTTGCCGGCGATCGCGTTGGCAAACACCCGTTCGCCGAGCGTCGTCCCGGTGGTGATGCCCGCACCGAAGAAGTCCGACGCCCGCCCGATCGCGATCCGAACCCGTCCGGCATCCGCAGCGACCAGCAGCTCGTGGGTCATCGCCGCCCGGGTCCGGCCCTTGACGGTCCTGGCAGCCAGCGGGAGATCCTCCGTCATCGCCTTGCCCGCGGTCGGGCCGTAGCCATACAGGTTCTCCAGGCTCACCAGCAGGGCATCGTTTCGCTCAGCGGCGCTCAGCACTCCTTGCTGCAGCGGCGGGAAGCGCTCCGGCCAATCCGTGTAGGGCGCGTTCAGGCATTGGTAGACGACCGAGGCGCCCTGGGCCGCGTCCGTGGCGGCGCTCGCGTCGCTCGCATCCGCCGCCCGCCAATCGACTCCCTCGACCAGACCCGATGGCCGACTTCGCGACACCGCCCGGACTGCCAGCCCCATTCCAGCCAAGCGGGCGATCACGGCACGTCCAACCTGCCCGGTGCCGAACACCACATGAGTGCGGTTCTCGCTCATAGCTGGGCTCCAGCGCCCGCCTGGACGACAACCTTCGCGGGCCCCGAACCGCGAACGGCCGCGAGATCGTGGAAGCCTGCCACGGCCATGACGAGCAGGAGCACGCCGGCGGCGATGCCGGTCATCGCCACCAACGCCGCGCCGGACATCGTCACAACCAGGATCACCGGCCCCACGGTCAACGCCCAACCCACCGGCCGATAACCCGGGACGCTGGCTCGATGATCGAGCCACCACAGAAGTGGTCCGATCGTGATCGCGATCGACGGCAGCACCCAGTCCGAATGCCCGGCGGCGCTGACGACCACGGGCAGGACGATCGCCGCCGCGAACTCGATCACCGTGGCGATGGTTACGGCACGCTCGATCCGCCTGCCCTCCGCGCTCCTCGGGCGCGGAGCAGTGCCGGCCGCGACCACGATGGCGTACACGAACGAGCCGATCACGATCACGCCAAACACCGCGATCAACGCAGCCGCCACGCCACCGCCGATCACGATGCTCCCCCGCACCAGCCAAACGCGGCAAACGCGGCCTGAATCAACCCGCCGATCCATCGCACCCGCCGCGACCAAGCCGCCGTCGCCGTCAGATCCGCGGCCCTCGTCGCCGCGTCCAGACGGACGGCGCTTCTCGACGTCGCGGTACTTGGCGCACCATGCCCCGCACGGCGCTCGCTCGCCAGCATGGCTGGCTCCTTTCCTCAGACCTCCGAACGCGTGACGGTCGGCGACAGCCAAGCCTCAACGGTCTACGACGCACGCTACTCGTAAGTCGGTCAGCGGACACCCATATCCCAAACGCCCTTGTTCGCGCGACAACCAATGATCATGCGAAGCCGCACAAGAGCGGCTCCATCCCGCGACGACAGCGCGACGATGCGTGAGGAGCTCGAGCGGCGCGTGCGCGAGCTCGGCTGTCCTACGCGATCGTCGAAGGCGTGTTCATGTTCATCCAATTCGAGTGCGAACATATGTTCGTGCGATGGGAACAGCAGACGGTTGATCGGGAGGCAAGCGCGAGACTGCCGGGGTACCGCGACGTGACGGTTCACCACTTCGACGCGCCTGAGGCGGTTGACACGCGCTTCTACGAGGTTCACGCGAAGTCGATCCTCAATCGTGTACCCGATGCCAGCCAGGTCCCTTTCCGCTGGACAGTGAACCCGTACCGCGGGTGCACGCACGCGTGCGCGTATTGCTTCGCGCGCCCGACGCACGAGTTCCTCGAGCTGGGTGCCGGACGGGACTTCGAGCGCGAGATCGTGGTCAAGGTCAACGCGCCCGAGCGGCTGCGGGTGGAGCTGGCCCGCAAGAGCTGGCAGCGAGAGCACGTGGCGCTCGGCACGAACACCGATCCGTACCAGTGGGTCGAGAAGCGCTACAAGCTGATGCGCGGTATCTGGGAGGCGTTGCGTGACGCGCGCAACCCGTGCTCGGTGCTGACCAAGTCACCGCTGCTGCTGCGCGATCTCGACCTGATGCGCGAGCTGAGCGCGGTCACGGACTTCAGCGCCGCGCTCTCGATCCCGACGCTAGAGCAGAAGGCGTGGCGCGCGACGGAGCCCCGCAGCCCGAACCCGAGTGCCCGACTGGATGCGGTTGCCGAGCTAGCGAAAGCCGGGGTGAAGACCGGGGTGCTCGTGGCGCCGCTGATGCCAGGAATCAACGACTCTCCCGAGCAGGTGCGCGAGGTGGTGCGGCTGGCGACCGAGGCCGGCGCCGGCTACATCGCCGGAATCGCCCTCCATCTGCGACGGGGGGTGCGGGAAGTGTTCATGGAGTGGCTGGCGGAGCACCGGCCGGAGCTGATGCCGCGGTACGAGGCTCTGTACCGACGCGGCGCGTACATGCCGGTAGCCGAGCGCCAACGGCTGACCCAGCTCCTCGAAGGGCCCTTGGTGCCACCCAAGGAACGCTTCAACCGGGTGTTGCAGACAGATCGGGGTGCGACCAAAAACGCCCGGCGAGCCGATCCCGAGCCGACTCAGCCGCGTCTGTTCTGAGACCCAACCAGCCGGCGCCGATACGCTCGCGGAGCTCAGACGCGAGTGGACCGTCGCGAACACGAGCGGGCGCCGTAGTGGCCTGAGAGGAGCAAAGAGTCCTATAGCTCGGGGCTTGATGCGCTCGCGCAGCGCTTGACCCCGACGAGTAGCGGCCGTACTTCGGGACCCAGTGTCATCCAACACCCACGCCATCCGGCTCGATCACCGCGCACACCCGCCCAGCGACCGCCGATGAGATCACCGCCGGATCCCACGGGCTATCAGCCAGAACATGCTGCAGCGCCTCGTACTCCACCCTCGTGCCGCCGATCCGCGCCGGGTTGGAGTTCGCGACCAAGCCGACGCTCGCCGCCGGGCTGGTCGCCCGGGCGGCGGGCTGGAAGATCCGCCGCGCGCCGGTGCTCGGCGATCTAAGTGCTCATCCGAGGGCTCGGGGCCGAGGCGGGGCGTCAAACCCCCCTCATGTCGCGGTTATTCGCCCGACCTCCTGACGACGCCGCACCGTGACGAGCCAGAGCCTCGGATTCGCCTCGCACCTGCTCCTCGCCACCAACGCGCATCGGTGCGCCTCCAACGGGGTGAAGTCCGCTGCCTGACCTTCCTCCAAGCAAAGATCTCGTGAAATCCGGCTCTCACTAGCTGAAAGGCGGCGCGTCAAGGCGCGACCAACCCCCAAATCTCATGACTAACGGCCTCTCGACCAACCCACCAAAGCACTACTCATATGGAGGGAGGTCTGTCAAGTGAGCAGCGTTCATGCTCCCCTCGTTGCTGCCGTTGGGTGGTTGGTGGAAGTGTGCTCGGGTGGGGAGGCGTCGGACGAAGTTCTCGACG
>JBKQKK010000050.1:0-5616 GCA_052147535.1 Solirubrobacteraceae bacterium
GCCGAGGGCCGTGCAGACGTGCAGACGTGCAGACGTGCAGACGTGCAGACGTGCAGACGTGCAGACGTGCAGACGTGCAGACGTGCAGACGTGCAGACGTGCAGACGTGCAGACGTGCAGACGTGCAGGGCCATGATACGTTCGAGGCTGAGTCCTCGGCCCGTGAGCGACATGTAATGGTCGACGGTTGAGGTCAGCAGATCGACGCCAGGCCCGAAGCTGGGAATGGCCCGAAAGTCGTATTCGGGCTCGGCGACACCGCTCGTTTCGAAGTCGGCGACGAGGAGCAGGCGGAGCTCTCGCGGGTCCCAGAGCTGGTTGTAGGGGTGGAAGTCGCCATGAACGAACACCGGCTCGGCGGGAGCTGCCAGCCGCTCGTCGACCCAGTTGCACCATCGGTGCACACGCGCGCGATGGCGAGCCCTCGATTATCGGCGTGAAGCGGAGCCTGAGCTCGTCGGTCGTGGCTTGTAGTCCCGGCTCCGGGGTGCGGAGCGGATCGTCGAGCCGCTCGCGAGCGAGAGCGAGGATCTGCGGGGCGTGCAAGTTCGCGAGAAACCGAGCCAGTCCGGCACCGAGCGCGTCAGCCCGCGCGGGCAGCGATGTTCGGACGAGGTCGTAGCAGAGCGGCACCCCGCCCTCAACGATCCGGGTGGCTAAACACGCGGGGTCCGGACTGGCGGCGACAACTTCGGGCACGTCGAACGCCGGCAGGTTTGCGAGCAGCTTGAGCACACGAGCCTCGTGCCACACGCGGACGGCCGTCGGCTCGGAGAACGCGAACTTGCACAGGAAACGCCCGTCGACCGTCGCGCTGCCCGACGCCCAGGTGGGGCGGCTGAGGTCGTTGGTGCCCGTGAGCTCGATCGGGAGTCGGTCCAGCCCGCCGCCGGCGACGCGGAGCGCGGATCGAACCGCGGGCTCGGAGTACTCGCTCAGCCAGCCGAGCCCATTCACGCGGACGGTGTCTGGGCGGCTATCCGCGGCGAGCGGCGCCCTGCTCCGCCGGATCGTGCGTGCGCGATTGGTGCGGGCTGCCTCCGCGCGTCACCGGAGTTGAATGGTGGTTCTGGCGGATGCGCGGATGCACTGGGATGCCTATCGTCCGCTTTCTCCGGCCCCGTTTCACACATCGTGTGGCTCTCACGCCGGATTCCGAGATAGCGGCCGAGGACTGCGTAGCCGCCGAGGAACGCGCCGCCTTCCAGCAGGCCGCGCAGGACGCCGTCGTACGGGTCGTTGGCGGCCACGCCGGCGAGCGCCATCACGATCGCAAGGCCAGCGGCGATGATGAAGGCCAGCCGGTTCACGGACCCGCTGGCGATCCGTGCTGCGACCGGCTGCAGCGGCCCGAGGTCGGCCAGCAGGTCGCCCGCCGGACCGGCTGTGTGCGGACGAAGCCGCGCCGCACGGACGACGGCGGGGGTCGCCGCGACGAGCATACTCACGCCGGCCGCTGAGGCGAGGGGCCAACACACGTTCGTCGAGTGGCCGAGCATAATCGCGCCGGTGTGGGCGCGGTAGGCCTGGCTGAGCGGGAAGGCGATGATCGTGACCACTCCGGCGGCCAGCCCGATGCCCGCCCGCCGAGCGAGTACCGAGGCCTCCTCCCGGGGGATCGTGCCGCGGCCGCGCAACCGAAGTGCCCTGAGCAGCCCGAGCCCGCCGGCGACGAGCGCGACCTGGGCGGCGAGAGCCGAGATCAGGAGCGATACCGTGTCAGCGGTCCCGAAGTCGTTCGCGGTGAGGGGTAACAGCGCGAGAACGCGCACGACAACGAGGATGCCGGCGAGCGCCAGCGCAACGAACGCCTGGTACGCCGCTGTCCGGGCGAAGCTCGTGCCAAGCTCGTCGGCGAACTCGGTTGCAAGCGCGGTCGGTTCGCCCAGGTCAGCGTCCGGGGCACAGCTGAGATGATCAGCGAACTCGGTGACGATCCGTTTCCGGCGGGTGCCGCGGATACCGGCGCGAGCCAGTTCGGCGTCGAGGTCGTTCAGATATTGCGTGGTGTCGCTCATGCCAGCACAGCGTCGACCGTTGAGGCGAACTCGCGCCATCGCCGCCGGCGGATGCCGAGCTCCCGCTCACCCTTGTTGGTGAGGTGGTACACGCGACGGCGCCGGCCGGTGTCCGACCATTCGCTGGCGAGCAGGCCGTTGCGCTCGAGTCGGTGCAATGCCGGGTAGACGGTGCCCTCGGGCAGGTCCAGCCGGCCCTGGCTGCGCACCTTGAGCGCCTCGATCACCGCATAGCCGTGCTTGGGCTCGCCCGCGATGACGGCGAGGACAAGCACGTCAAGATGTCCCTTGAGCTGTTCGGCTTCCATGCCTAGCGATGCTATACCTAGCAACGCTAAGCATCAAGGCGCCCGTGTTCACTGAGCGCGCCGGCGATGGCGATGGCCAGCCCGGCCAGGGCGAGCGGGAGCAGGTCGGTGCCGTAGGACATGCACGAAGCTGGCGGGCAGTACCGTGCCGACTGAGCCGCCGCTGGGCGAGTTGGCGAGGTGGTAAACGAGGAGACCCTGGGCGGTCAGCCCGCTTGGCAGGGCGATGGCCGTGGTGATGCCGGCGGGGTATGACCCAGCAGCAGAATCGGCGCTCTGCAGTTTCATGGCAGCGTAGGCGCCATTCGGGTCTGGTGTCGCGGCCGCTCGTGCAGAGGGCAGTAGCCGCGTCGAGAGTTCCGCCTCAGACGTAGGAGAAACCGTGACGGGATCAGGTGCTGTGGTAGGCGGCCAGGAAGACCTCCACCGCGCTGTCGGTGTAGCGCTTGAGCTGCGTTGCCCCGGGCGGCCGGTCGTCGCCGCTGAACATGGCGTGGTTGAGCGGGGTCGTGAGGACGAGCGATTGGAAGTGCTCGGCGGCGAGTGCGGGATCGTGGATCCGCAGCAGTCCTTCGTCGGCGAGCCGTTTGAACGCCGTGGTCCATGCCGCGATCGCGCGCCCGGGTCCGTGCTGTTCGTAGGCGTGACCAAGATCGGGGAACCTGCTGGCCTCGCCGATCACGAGTCGGCGCAAGCGCAGGTTCGTCGGCTGCATCACCCCTTTGAGTAGGAGCGTGGCGAGCTCGCGTAGGCGTTTGGCGAGATCTCCATCGTCGGTGAGGTTGACGATCTGCTCATAGAAGGGTTGTGTGATCACGGCAACCAGGTCGTTCACGATCTGCACGAACAGCTGCTGCTTGTCGGCGAAGTGGTTGTAGACGGTCGGCTTGGAGACCCCGGCGGCCGTCGCGATCGCGTCCATGCTCGCGCCCGCGAACCCTTCGGCGAGGAACACCTCGGTGGCCGCCTCGAGGATCGCGCGACGCTTGCGGACCGACCGGGACTCTGAGGTTGGCTTGGCAGCGGCGGGGTCGGTCATGGCGATTCCTTCGGGATCGGCGATGCGTTCCGGGACGAGCGCAGGTCTAGAGCTATGACTGAACCGTTTAGTTTGACAGAGCGACCCGCCTCCTGTTTACTACACGGTGCAGTTTAGAAGCCGGCCAACGATTTCACCAAAACGCACAGCCACCCACGAAGGAGAAGATGATGGGCACGATCGCGGTACACGAATTCATCACGCTCGATGGCGTGATCGATGCGCCGACCTGGACGTTCGACTACGGATTCGATCCGAAAATGGGCGAGGCGATCGGCGCGATCATGGGTTCCAGCACGGCGATCCTGTTGGGTCGCCGGACCTACGAAGAGTTCGCGCCGGCCTGGTCGGGCCGGACGGCCGAGCAGGACCCCGGCGCGCCGTTCATGAACGACTCGCCCAAGTACGTCATCTCGTCCTCGCTGCAGCGGGCCGAGTGGAGCAACTCGACGATCCTGGGCGCCTACAGCGCTGAGGCGATCCGCTCTCTGAAGGATCAGACCGACGGCCAGATCTACGTCAGCGGCAGCGGGACGCTCGTCAACGGGATGCTCGCTGACGGCCTGGTTGACGAGCTCCACCTGTTCGTCTACCCGTTGACGCTCGGCGCGGGCCAGCGGCTATTCGCCAACGGCCACAAAACTACGCTCACGCTCGCGGCAAGCGACGCCTACGAAAACGGCGCCCTCCACCTGCACTACCACCCGACCGCGTAGCGCAACTCATGCCGCGGCCACAGGCCCCACCGGACCTGGTGGGGCCCCGACGGCCCCCGGCAGACGCCGCGGCCACCAGCGCCGATCGCACCCGTGGCAGCGCACGCCCATCCCGACGATCTGTCCGCGCGCACGAGCGGCACACTTGGTGATCGCGGGGACGGTTGCGGCAGCGGATCTAAGAAACCAGGAGCAGAGCATGGCTGTATTCACCGCCACCCCTACGACGAGACCTGGATCGTGCTCGACGGAACCGTCAACTTCCAGGCCGCAAACGAGACCCGCGCGGCCGGCCCTGGCGACGTCGTGATCGTCCCGGCGAACACCCCGCACAAGTTCACCAACGACGGACCCAACCGCTCAAGGCTCGTGTGCATCCACGCCAACCCAACCGTGATCGGCGAACGGCTGGAATAGCCGCCACCCGCCCCAGAACAGCGTACCCGCGCTGGCTGCGCAGCAGGCTCCGGTCCTATCCCATATTCGGACTTTAGGTGCCCCACGATCTCCATGTGCTTCTGCAGGCCAGATTTCCGGATAATGTCCTGCCAGTCGGCGATTGACCGTCCATACTTCTTCTCGATCGAGGGAAAGTGGGACGCTGGGCCGGTCTTTGGCCAGGACTTCTGAGCGCCCGTGTTCATCGCCGACCCGGATATTGGCATGGGTTGCGGCGGCACGATCGAGAACGAGTCGCTTGCAGGAGCGGCGCGGAGCTGAAGAATCTGTCGCAACTGAAACGGAGGAGATTCGCATGGCCACATTTCGCACGGTGTTGGAAGCGACCGGCGGCAAGAACGTCGGCATCGTCGTTCCTGAGGAGATGGTCTTGTCCTTCGGT
Organism: Solirubrobacteraceae bacterium; assembly: GCA_052147535.1. GTDB lineage: Bacteria > Actinomycetota > Thermoleophilia > Solirubrobacterales > Solirubrobacteraceae > Palsa-465. Next base: position 4,923 of record JBKQKK010000050.1, read on the forward strand.
CGCGGCAAGCGCGTGCCGGTTGTCGTGACGATCGACGGTGGCTATACGTATAGAACGACGGTTGGGGTCGTGGGCGGTCGTTACCTCGTTTCGTTCAACGCCGAAACCCGGAAGCAGACCGGTCGAGGGGCGGGCGACGACGTCGAGGTCGAACTGGTCCTCGACACCGACCGCTAGGCGCCCCGACGAGGGTCCCACCGCGAGTCGTCATGCCCGGCGACTGTTGCTTGCATCGATCAGGGACCGGCAGCGGGTGCATGGCTGGTCCGGCGCTGCAGCGGCCACCAGATGTGGTTGGCTGCTTTCGTGGGCGCCGGCGGGAGCGTCCCGTCAGATAGCCCGGGAGCGTGACGTTCGCGCGCCGGGCGGCATCGATCAGAACAGTGTCTGGCATGAGCGCCTCCTTCTCGGGAGCGATCCTCGGCCCGGTCCGCCCGGACCCTGCAGGGATCGTCCTGCCACTCAACGTTTCCCGTCGAGCGATCGGGAAACTTTGACACCGCTGCTCTTCGCCTCGCACCCACGAAAGCAGCCACCAAGAGAGACCACCGCTACAGCGGCATTGCGGCGGTCTCGCGTCTTTCGGTCAGACCGCTGCTTCTCGCCCGGAGCGGCGGTCGGCGTTTACTGGAATCGAGCAAGCGCTGGCTTCTCCTTCCGCGGGAAACGAGGGTTGCAGGCCGGTCGGTCGACG
>JBKQKK010000051.1:0-4654 GCA_052147535.1 Solirubrobacteraceae bacterium
CCGGCTGTCCGGGTGCCCCGGGGGCCCGCGCCTGCGCGTGGTTCGGCGCCGGTTGCGCAAGCGCTCGACCGCGACCGTCACGGCGCAGACGGCCAGCACGACGCACGCGAGCAGGGCCACGACCGCGCGCCCAGGGGCCACGACCGCGACGAGCGCCAGTGCCACGAGCGCGGCAATCGCGACGTCTTCCCTGATTGCCGCCCCCCTCACAGCGCAAGCCTCCGGAAGAGCGCGCGCGGGAGGTGGCGCAGGATCATGAACACGTATCTCAGGATGCCCGGCACCCAGACAGTGTGGGCCGAGCCGTCGAGTGCCTTCACGGTCGCATCGGCGACGGCCTCGAGCGCCGCCCCGAGCCGCTCCCGGTCGCGGCCCAACAGGTACGGCGCCAGCGGCGCATCGACGGCGAGGCGCCGGACGATCGCGAGCCCGATCTCGGACGTGCCGCCGATCAAGAGCACGCGCCTGGGGGATCGGGAAGAGCCGATCATCTCCGCGGACCGCCGACGAGGCCGGTACGCAGGGCCAGATCCGACTGCCACACACCCCGCGGATCGACGCCCTCACGCACCCCACGCCACTCCGCGAGCCGCGGGTACATGGCGCCTGCGATCTCCGCGCGCATGCGCGAATCCTTGCTGAGGTAAACGCGACCGCCGGCCTGCACGACCAGTTCGTCGCAACGCTCGAGCGCCTCGTGCACGCCGGCCGCCCGGCGCGGGAGATCGAGCGCGAGCGTCCAGCCGGCGAGCGGGAACGACAGCATGCCGGTGCCCTCGGGACCCATGTCCTTGAGCACCGCCAGGAAGCACGGGACGCAATCGCGCGCGAGGCTGTCGATTACGCGCGCGAGCACCTGCTCGGCGCCCCGCGGGACGACGAACTGATACTGGACCATGCCGCCAGGGCCGTACAACCGCGGCCAGGCATCGAGTCCGTCCAGCGGGAACATGTGCGCGCCGAACGTCCACGGACGACCCCGCTCGCGTCGCGGCGACCGACGCAGGCGCAACTCGTTGAAGGCCCGTACGGCGCTGGTCCGCAGCACCCCGCCCGGCCAGCGGGATGGGACCGCAAACCTGGCGGGCGATGCGACCGACGCAGGCGCGAGGCTCGCCGCGTCCTGGTGCTCGCAGTGCGCAGCCCGCGTGACGATCCCGCGGACGCGGCTCCCGGACAGGAGGTCAAGCCAGGCGACACGGTGCTCGCCCCCGGGCGAGCTCAGCAACGACAGCGCTTCGTCGAACCCGGTCGCCCGGTCCAGATCAACCGACAGCATCGCGCTGCGGACTCTGCGCAGCGCTAACTCTGCCCACAGGATCACGCCGGTCAGCCCCATCCCGCCGACGGTCGCTTCGAACAGGCCGGCTTCGATGCCGGGTGACAGTTCGAGCAGCTCGCCGTCCGCGCTCAACAGGCCGAGTCGCTGCACGTGCGTCCCGAAGGTTCCCAGCGTCGCATGGTTCTTGCCGTGGATGTCGCTTGCGATCGCGCCGCCCACGCTCACATGCTGCGTCCCCGGGACAACGGGCAGGATCCAGCCGCGGGCGATCGTCGCGGCCAGCAGTTCGCCGACGGTGACGCCGGCGCCGGCCCTGACCACGCCGCCGTCCTCGTCGAGGAGCATGCCCTTGAGCTGCGTGGCGTCGATCACAACGCCGCCGCTGCGCTGCGCCGCGTCGCCGTAGCTGCGTCCCATGCCGCGCGCGATCGCGCCGGCGGCACAGCGCTCAACCGTGGATGCGAAGCCGGCGCGCAGCGCGTCGCTGTCGCGCGGCCGCCAGCGCCAGACCCAGCTTCCCTCGCCGCACCCCCAGCCACGGACCAGGTCCGGCCCGCCGCCCAGATCCGAAACCGGCCGGCGGTCGGCAGGACCCCCTCGGCCTGAGCGTGCCAGTTGCGCCATGCGCCTCAGACGCCGGGGCTGCGGCGTTTCACGCGGCAGCGTTGACACCGAGCACGAAGAATACGAGCCAGGCCACGCTGCTCAACTGTAACCATCGGTCGGCCAGCAGGAGATCCTCGGGGGCCTCGCCAAGGCCGGCCCGCACGAGGACCCCGAACCGCAGCACTGCGGCCGCGAATGGCACGATCGACAGCGCTCGCCACGGGATGCCGTTCACGGCCGGCAACTCGGACGCCCACACGCAATACGCGGCCAGCGCACCACCACCTGCGAGCAGCAGGATCACGCGCAGGGCGCCGCCGCTGTAGTGCCGCAGCACCCGCCGGCCGCTGTCCACCTCACGGTCTGAGCGCAGGAGCTCGGCGCGGCGCTTGCCGGCCGCGACCAGCACGGCTGCGAGCGTGACGACCAGCACGAACGAGTGCGACATCGCCACCGGCGCGGCGACTCCGCCGGCGATCGCGCGCAGCACGAAACCACCCGCGATCGCCAGCATGTCGAGCAGCACGATGTGCCGCCACAGGAGCGTGTAGGTGACCGTCAACGCCACGTACGCGAGTGCGACGATCGCGAGCAGCGGACTGATCGCGACGCACAACGACAACCCTGCGAGGATCGAACCGACGCCGGCGCTCAGCGCGACGCTCGCGCGCAGCTCACCGGCAGCGACGGGGCGCATCCGCTTGCGCGGGTGCAGCCGGTCCTCGGCTGCGTCGCGTACGTCGTTGATCGCATAGATGCCGGCCGCGAGCATGCAGAAGGCCGCGCACGCAAGGCACACCCGGCCCGGAACGTCGTCGTGCCCGAGCGCCCCGGCCGCACCGGCAGCGGCGATCACGAGCAGGTTCTTCAGCCACTGCCGCGGACGTGCCGTCGCGAGCGCAGCCTGCAACGGGCCCCGCGCGTGCGCGCCCGAGCGACCATCGAGCGCAGGCAGGGGTGGGGTCGGGGCAGGTGGAGCCGGTCGTCGCACGGAGGCACAAGCTAGCCATGCTTTCTCAAGTTCTCCTGTGCGCCCCATGAGTACGCTCTCATGCGGCGTTTAGGCAGACATCGTGATCAGGCTCGATTGTTCTGGAGATGCGCGGATCCACCAGAGCTCCCGACCGCGTGCGGCTGATCGACACCTCGGCCGCGCAGCGATCGCAGCTGCGCCGCACAGCGCAACGGTCGAGCGGGCGGCGGCCCGCGCCGTTGCGGAGGCTGCGACGGATCGCCGTGCTCGCGTCGCTGTTCGCGCTGGTGCCGGTGGCGATCGCCGTGCTGAACGTCGCGGAGCAGACGTCGAACACGAGCTTCTCGGTGCGCCTGGTCGAGTGGATGCGTGACAACGGCGCGCGTGGACTGGTCAACAGGGTCGAGTCGATCTATTACACGCTGAGCGCACCGGCGACCGGCGGTCCGCCGCTGAAGCGTCTCCCCAAACAGGCCGGCGTCGCCGTCGCCGTGAAGGTGAAGCACCCCGGCGCCCGATCTTCGCTGTCCTACTACCCGCCGCCGATCGCGCCGCTGATCCATCCGGCGCTGCCGGGCGAAGGAGTCTGGCATGCCACGTTCACCGGCGTGCACGGGCCGCCGCCGGTGCTCGTGGCCAGCTTCCGCAGCGATCTCGCCTACCCGCAGATGGTCGCCGGCGTCGCCTGGATCGACCATTCGCTCACGACCACGTGGCTTTACCCGGGCCGTCTGGAGCCCAGCGTGCCGCTGCCCTCCCGGGGTCCGATGGAGGTGCCGGCCTCGCTGCGCCCACGGCTCGTCGCGACCTTCAACAGCGGCTTCAAGCTGAGTGACTCGGGTGGCGGCTTTGCCGAGAACGGACACACCTATGCGCCGCTCGAGGACGGCCTTGCGACGTTCATCCGCCGCCGCGACGGCTCCGTCGATGTGATCGGCTGGGAAGGCGGCCCCGACGTCCGATCCGACATCGTCTATGCGCGACAGAACCTGCCGCTGATCGTCGACCACGGCGTCGCGAATCCGAACCTCTCGGACGGACCGCAGTGGGGAGCCACGCTCGGAAACGCGATCCGCGTGTGGCGCTCCGGTGTCGGCGTGGATCGGCACGGGAATCTGATCTACGCCGCCGCCAACGACCAGACGGTCGGTTCGCTCGCGGCAATCATGACCCACGCGGGCGCCGTGCGGGCGATGCAGCTCGACATCAACGCCTACTGGCCGAGCTTCATCACCTACAAGGCGCCAGGCGCGCTCGGCGCCGCCAACCTCCTGCCTGACATGACGCGTTCACCCGAGCGCTATCTAACTCCCGACGATCGCGACTTCTTCGCGGTCTACCTGCGCTGATCTCCCCGCGCAGCGGGCGCCGCCACGCCGGTGCCGCCGCCGGGGGGGGAGGGCAACCAGTCACGGCGTACCATCAGCCCTCTCCTCTCATGCTGTGTGCTGGTACTTCGTGCGGACGGGACCATATAAGTGCTGTGATAACGATGAAATCGCGGTCCTAGACTAGGCTGGGTCCGGATCGCCCGGAGTGGCGGGGAGCGGGTGTTGCGGTTTGTGCGATAACGATCATTCTCACAATATCCGCGCTCTCTTCTGAAAACGACAGGAGGCTCGGCTAGCCGATGGCGAGGCCGAGGAGGTACGTTGCGCCGCCGACCAGGATGCCGGCTAGCGTCATCTCGAGGCCGGCTGACCAGGCGCTGCGGAGGGTGAAGACCGACTTTGCGGCGCCGACGGCGAAGTGCGCGAGGAGCGAGACGCCGGCGGCGATTGCGATCCCGGCGT
>JBKQKK010000052.1:0-6590 GCA_052147535.1 Solirubrobacteraceae bacterium
AACGCTTCGCTGCGCCCTCACGGGATCGCCAACGCATGACTCAGGGCCAACGCGACTAGCTACATCTTCGTTGTAGAGCTCTCTCATCTCCTACTCCATGCCGGTTTATCCCGACGCTTTCCCCCGCCGCCCACGCTGGAACGAGGACGTCGGCAAAGTTCAGCCCCTGCGTGTACCCGGCGACGTGCACCGGCCCGCCGCCACCGTAGGAGAGCACCCGGTAGTTCTCCGGCGCATAGCCCTTGCCTAGGACCCGCGAGTTCAGCTCGTTCTTCAGGTTGTCCTGGAACAGCGTGATGATCCCTTCTGCTGCGTCCTCGACGGTGAGGCCAAGGGGATCCGCGATCTGCGCTCGGACGACATCGTGCGCCCGTTGCTTGTCGAGCTTGATGTCACCGCCCAGGAAGTTGTCGGGGTTGAGGTACCCCAGGACGATGTTGCAGTCGGAGATCGTCGGCGTGTTGAGCCCGCCCTCGAGCCAGGCGACGCCGATCCGGTACCCGGCGCTGTCAGGCCCGATCTCGATGCGCTTGGAATGCGGCGTCAACCGGACGAACGATCCGGTGCCGGCCCCGACGGAGTCTATGTCCACCAACGGGAGCTTCAACACGAACCGCGCCATGTTCGGTTGGGTCTTGATCGTCAGATCACCGCCCGTGATGAGTGCGAGATCGAAGCTCGTCCCGCCGATGTCGGAGCAAACGACGTTCTTGAATCCGAGTTCGCGGGCCAGGTGCCGCGCACCCACGACGCCGCCGATCGGTCCGGAAACCAGCGTTCGGGCCAGCTCTTGGGCGTCGGTGGAGATCGTCCCGCCGTGGGAGGCCATGACGCGGAGGTCGAACCGGGCACCAAGCTGGGTGCTCCGCTCCGCGATTCGTTGAAACTGTCCCCGCGAGGGTTCCGCCGCATAAGCCTCCACCAGCACCGTGTTGAGCCGTGCGAAGTCCTGTTCGACTGGGTAGAGCGTGGAGGCGACGAAGAGCGGCACGTCCATGTGCCGTTCGCTCATCACCTCGTGGGCGATCTCTGCCGTCCGCTGTTCGTGGGCGGGGTTGACGTGGGAGAAGAGGTAGCTGACGCAGATGCCCTCGATCCCTTGCGTCAGCAGTTCCTCGATCGCGGTCTGGACCTCCGCTTCGTTGAGGGCGATCTGTTCCACGCCGAACAGGTCCATCCGCCCGCGGATCCCGTGCACTCGGTGTCGTGGCACGAGCGGTTCGTTGTGCCGATGCGTCACGACATGTAGGCGGTCGGAGTATGAGTAGCCGAGATAGGTTTGGATGCCCCTCTCGATTCGCAAGTAGTCTTCGAACCCAGCGGTGACCAGCAGCCCCAGCCGCTGACCCTTTCGCTCTAGGAGGCGGTTAAGCATCGCGGTGCCTGAGTACACGCCGGACACCAATGAGGGGAATGCCTGCTCCGGCGTTGTGTCCCAGTAGTCCAGGGCGTCACGGAGTGAGGTCTCGAACCCTAGTGACTCGTCGTTCGGGGTGGTCTGGGCCTTGCCGACGACGAACTGTCCGTCATCGTCGACGAGGAACGTGTCGGTCAGGGTGCCTCCGGCGTCCATCGACATGATCCGAGGGGTTCGGCCGAGAGCTGTGGGCTGGTTTGACATCGTCAAATCGCTCCTTCGGGGGCGGGGCCGGCCTAGCGGCCGGTATAGGGCCAGAGGTTCAGGACGGGACGAGCGGTGACGTCGTTGAGCACGAGCGCGATGCCCGCGTAGAAGCCGACGGCTCCCGTCACGAGTCCGACATACCCGGCGACGTGTTGGAGGGTGTCAGCGAGGCCCCCGGGCGCGCTCAGGTAGGAAAGGGCAACCAACACGAACACGACTGCCGCCAGGACGAATGCCGCAAAGAGCGCGCCGGCAGTCAGGCGTGCAGGGATCGCCAGCAGCACGATCAGGAACCCCCATGTCAGCAGGTAGGCCGCAACGCCATCCTGGTAGGCATCCACTCCGCCACGAGCCACGATGCCCGGACCGACCAACGCAAGCAGCACTGCCAGCGAGAGCCAGAAGGCTCCGAACGTTGTCGTCCACACACCGCCGAACTGGTCTCCACGGCGGAATTCCCAGACCCCGGCCAACAGCATGCCAAGCCCGCCGTAGGCCAATGCGGCCGGCACAACAATATTCGTGACCGTAGCCGGGAGCCATCCGGCGTTGACGATTGACAGCAGCGTCACGCAGAGCGCGAATCCGAAGGCACCGAGCGCCTGACCGGACGCTCCGGGAGGGGGGCCGGTGGGGGTAGGTGGAACGACTGTGGGTGACTCGGCCCTCGGGACCGTTTCAGACGGGGTCATGGTAACTCGCCTCTCTCCTGTCGGCGTTGGGATAAGCCGATCTATCGCGACCGTAATCGACCACGCCGGAGCGGCTTAGGCCAGCCTGCGACAGGTCGGTGTCGCAACCTGCGACAGCCCTCGCGCCGCGAAGCAGCCTCTCCTCCGGCTCGCGGCAGGTCCTTCGTGTGACATGCCCGTCCGTCCAGATACCGGGCACGACCGGAGTAAGTTCAGGGACGGCTGCCGTGCGCTTTGCGCGCGACGAAGAGGTCGTGTGGCCGTCTACCTATCGCGGGTCGGCGAGCGAGCGGACCCGGCCAGCAGGCGATAGGCATTCAGGCGCCGGTGCAGCGTGGCGCGGCTGATTCCGAGCCTGCGAGCGGCCTCGGACACGTTGCCGCTGGTGAGCGTGAGCGCCCGCAGAATCGCCTGCTGCTCAACGTCGCGCAATCGGCGTAGCGTGAGACCGCGGTCACCGCCTACCGCCACCGGCGTAACCGCCGGAAGGTCGAGAGCCGTAGCGCCAATGACGCTTCCCCGCCGGCGCAACGCCGCGTCCAGCACGTTGAATAACTCCCGAACGTTCCCAGGCCATGTCCGGCGTCCGAGTAGCTCGCGGGCGTCCGCGCGCACGATCGGCTGCACTCGACCGCGCTCCGCGACTCGTGCGCACCACGCGCTAATGAGCCGCTGGATGTCGTCCTCGCGTTCTCGTAGCGGCGGGACCTCTAGCCAGGTGCCCGCCAAACGGTGCAGCAGTTCCAGCCGCAGTACCGCGGCGTCGTTGGACAGAATCGCGATGATCCACGGCTGTCTCGGGTTGTCGCCTAGTTCGTCGACGCTGCCGGCGAGCTGGAGCTGTTCTCGCTCATCGAGTACCTGCAGCCGCTCCAACAGGACGGTACCCCCCGCCGTGCATGCCTCCTGCAACGCGACAGCCCACCCAACGCGCGCCGCCGATACAACACGCAAGTCACCGGCGGCCTCCCCGGCCCGGCGGTGCATCACCTCCGCCAGCAGACGCTTGCCTGTGCCCGGCTCACCAGCGATCACCGTGGATACCCGGTGCTCCGCCGCGAGGCTCGCGTCGCGAAACAGGCTGACTATCGCGCCGCTGCGTCCGACGATCGGCCCCCAGCCCTCTCCCACCCGCGGCTCGCGGGCAACCGCCGTCGATTTCCGGGGTACCGCGACTCGCTCGACGGTGACTAGAGCGCCGAGAAGTTCATGGTCCGTACGGATCGGTCGAGCACTTACCAACCGGCGACCGATCGCCAAGTCGATCTCGCCAACGAGATCCTCGTTCCGCTCCAGCGCCGCTCGGGCGGTCCGCAGCACGATCTTGAGGTCGTCGCCGCTCACCGTATGGAGCATCTCGGCATTCTGGATGATCGTTTGACCAAGGCGGTCGACGGTCATTAGCGGGATCCGCCGTGTCGCACGACCACGCAAGTAACGCTCCATGAGGTCACGCTCACGGCCGTGGATCCGCTCCTCTAGCAGCCGCTCGAACTCACGAGCCATGTTGGCGACCAGCGCGCTCGTGTGGACGTTCATCCCGGTGTGATCGGTACTGATGTCAATCAAGCCCAACACCTCCCGAGTGATCGGATGGCGCACCGGAGAGGCCGTGCAGACATACGGCTGAAACGCCTCGCAGTAGTGCTCGGACCCGAACACGAACGCTGTCCGTCCCAGCTCAAGGGCCAGCCCAACGCCGTTGGTTCCCCCTTCCGACTCCCCCCACTTACCTGTGGGCTGGAAGTTCAGCCGGCCCACCCGTCGCAGGATGTCGGCGTCACCACCGCGGCTCACGATGACGCCCCCCGGATCACACGCCACAATCGCCGAGTTCGAGCCCGCCAGCTCCCCAGCAAGATGCAGCACAACGGTCTCGGCGACCTCAAGGAAGTCGGTGGCGAGCCCGTCGACGGCTCGCTCGTCGCTCTCAACGGCCCGCAGGTCAAAGCTGATCGAGCGCTCGATCGAACGGCGCCAGGAGTCAGCGATCACATCCCGCACGCCCTCCTCGACGACTCCGTCGATTACGAACCGCTCCCAGCTTGAGCGCAGAGCAGCAGACGCCTCGCGTGGTTCGTACGCGAAGCGCAACCCGCCCTCTCCCGGGTTCACGAGCCTGTACGCGTTCAGGGGGTTCCTTGGGTGACGGTGGTCAGGAGGCGAGGGGTTGTTGGGTGTGGTGTGGCTGGTTGGGCGTGAAGTTGGTCGGTAGGTGTGCTTGCATCGCGTCGCCGGCGTGAGCGAGACGGATGACTTCGCTGATCAGTTCGCGGATCTCGGCAAAGTGGGGCGGGTACTCGGAATCGGCGTCGTGGGTTGTCTCTGGAGAGCTGCAGTCAACGGGAGGCGCGGCGGCGTTGAGCGTGGTCATGGTTTGCTCTGCGACCCAGTGGTAGAGCGCTCCGGGTAGGCGGTCGAACACTTCGAGCAGGGTGGCGGGCTCGTCGTCGATCAGCCAGGTGGTGCCGTGGTCGGTGCCGCGGGCGATCCAGACGCGCTCTGCGGTGCAGACGTGCTCGGCGACTTCGCTGGCGTACCGATCGTTGTTGTCGTGCGGTGCCCAGAACCGCCAGCGGCAGCCGTCGTTGAGCTCCGCGGTCCGTACCGGCCGCAGGTGGGGTCCGCAGCAGTGTTTGAGCTTGCGTCCTGACCCGCAGAAGCAGGGTGTGTTGCGCGATCGTCCGCTCGTGGTCATGAGCGTGATCATCGCGAGCGTGGCGGACGCCCGCGCGCGCCGGCGGGGGTCAGGGTCCCGCTGGGAGGAGTGACGGCGGGCTTTGGCCGTGGTGGGCGGCGGTCGCTGCGTCGATGAGGTAGTCGAGTACGCGGCGGTCTTGGAGGCGGAGCGTTTCGCGGATCGAGAGGATCCGCTCAACCCAGCGGTTGCCCTGCTCGGATTGGGTGCCGCCCTGGATGCGCCGCAGCAGCACGGCGTGCCGCAGCGCCCGCTCGGCGGCGTTATTTGTGATCGGTATCTCGATGTCCTGAACGTCGCAGAAGGTCCACAGCGCGTCGTATTCGCCCAGCAGCCCCGAGCAGAAGTTCGCGGTCTTCTCGTGCTCGCCGCGGGTGCCCTGCTCCAACAGCCTCTGGATCTGCGCTCGCAACGGCGCCAGCGTTTCGCGCAGCCAGTCCAGATCGTGGTCGTCCTTCAGGTAGCGGTGGTGGACTTTGACGACCTTCCGCGCGGCGTTTACGAGCTTGGTGCCGAGCTTGCCGGTGGCGCCCTCGCGCTCGGACACCTCGACCAGTTGGCGGATCACGTGACACCAGCACAATTGCTGTTGGAGCACGTCGAGCCAGTGATAGCCGGCGTAGCGGTCAGAGACCACGAACCCGCCGAACTCCTCGCCCAACAACTCCTTCGCCGCCCGCGCGGAGCGGGTCGGGTCGATCCGAAAGCACGCCGCCAGCGCGCTGGAGGCCAGCCACAGGTACTGCTGGGCGCCAGAGAGCCGCCAACTGGTCTCATCGGCATGCACCACCTGCGCGTTGCGGACGTACTCCCGCAACCGCTCCCACGGGTCCTTCAAGATCGCCGACATCCGCATGATCGCCGCGTCGACCGCGCCGAGCGAGATCGGGATGTTGAACACCTCCGCCACGACCTCGCGCACCTGCCGACGCGAGAGCCGATACACCCCCGCCAGCATCGCGATGTGCGCCTCCAGCCGCGCCGCGAACGCCGACCACGACACCCCCAAGGGCAGGTCCGCCAGCCTCGCCCGCCCGCAGCACGGGCACCGCAACCGCACAAGCTCGTACTCAAACACCAGCGGACGGACCACCGGCAGCTCCCACTGCTGATGGATGACCGGATTGTCAACCCGGTCCTCACAGCCATCGAACCGGTGCCCGCACCCGCACGCAACCGGCAGATACGACGAGCGATGATCAACCCGCTCTGCCGCCACCATCGCACGATGCTTGCCCTCATGCCCCGGCTGGCCACCCGGCGCACGCTTCGAGAGCTCTTTCACCTTCGCCCGCGCGTCCCGACGCCGCTCAGCACGCGACTTCGGCGAATCCTGTGAAGGCGACTGCGAACTGTTCCTGGAGTCCCGGTTAACACGCCGCTCAAGCTCCTCGACCTGCGCCCGCAACAACGCGTTCTCCCTACCCAGCAGCGCGCCGCGCTCCTCCAACAGCACGATCTGCTCGCGCAGCAACGCGTTCTGCGCTCTCAGCTCAACAAGCTCATCACCGCCAACCACGCTCCATAACTACGCTCGCCTTCGCGAAATTCCTGCTCTGACCCCCTGAACGCGTAC
>JBKQKK010000053.1:0-4134 GCA_052147535.1 Solirubrobacteraceae bacterium
TCCAGGTACGCGCTCAACGCCTCCGCCCGAGCCTCGTCGAGGAAGGCGTCCTTGTTAGACGCGGTTGAATCGGGCGGTTCCGCAGCGGCCATACGCGTATTAGAAGCGGTAGGCCGGACAGAATACCGCGTCTAAGCAGTCTTAGGCGCGGCGCGCGGGTCGGTGCCAATCAAGACAAAGGTAGCCACGGCCACGACTATTGCGACGCGACGCGATCCGCGGGCCAGGCCAAAGACCTTGACACCGCTTGCCGCCAAAGGAGTGGCCAGACGTTACAGGCGCCTCCCTCGAAAAGGGTCACCCATTCAGTTCCGAACGGCGCGCGAGATCCATCTCGCGGCCGTTCGTAGCTCATTAGTTTCCGCAGGCACCAGCTACTTCCCGCGCGAAGTAGCTAGCCGACGGTGACGACATGTCCGGGCTTGGGGATGGCCGACGGCCTTTGCCACTTGATGACGGCGGGGTTGGCTTCGCTGTCGGAGCTAACGAGTCGAACTCCCAACAGGTGCGCCGTCTGGTCCGCCTGTTGCCAATTGAGCCCAATTACTGTTACCCGTTGCGCGATAAGGCTCATCTCATCTGGCCCACTAACCACGCCCTTAGCTCCTGTTTTCTCGCCCGGGCCGTAGATCGTTCGTCCTGCCACCGGAGAGCGCAGTCCGATCTTCAGGCGACCAACGTTTAGCGCGCCAGCGCAGGACACCGCACTCTCCGAGGATGGCGTCACCAGGGGGACCATCACTCCGACCTTGATTGCGTCCAATATCTGGTTGGATGATGCGCGTCCAGGACCGGTCTGGCAACCAGCCCCACGATAGGCGTACAAAATAACAATCACCCGCCCACGATCAAGGGTACCAGCAACCACCCAGTCCGCCTCTCCAAAGGTCGTCGTCGCCGCGCTACCTCCCTGCGTCTCCGTAAGGAGATGCCCGGGCCCCTTGGCTGACCGCGCTGCCACCTCCGGCGCCACAACGACCGCAGCGGCTGCAGCCCCTCCCGTGACCGAAGCAACCATCAGGAGCGCTTTCGCTCTCCTAGACCATAGACCATTCATCTTACCCGTCCAAACCCAAGTTGTCTCAGTATAACGATACTCCCCATTCGCTCAAAGCGCCGGTTAGTCCTTGATACAGCGAGTTGCACGACGAGACGAATGCCGACATTAGGCCGTAGCCCACGCCGTTCTTGTAGAACGGACCTCCGCTCGCTCCCGGTGTTCCCATGCACGCGTTGGTCTCTCCGAGACCGGTGACCTCTTGATACGTCCCGTCCTCGTCCTCTGTCGTCGACACGTTGAGTGCTATTACGGTCCCACAGTCAGTGTGGTATCCGGTCGACAGCGTGATACCGGCCGAGCCACAGATCGTCGCCCCCATCGGCGCGTGTCCTGCGCTAGTGAGCTGGTACGTCTCGTTGGTTGTAGTCTCGCCTGGCACTCCCTGTACGTAGACATAGGAGTGTGCGCCAGGCGCACCCCACCCAGAGGGATTGTTGATGGTGATTATGCCGTCGTCTCCGTACAAATCCCATTCATAATTGTAGCCGGCGGAGCCGATAGCGTGCCCGCCACCATTGGAAAAGTCTTCACTCCATCCGGATTGATCCGCAACCCAACCGCAGTGCCCAGCAGTCATGAGGTAGAAGATCCCACTTCCTTCGACGACGGTCGTGGCAGAGCACTCCCAGCCATTGCTGCTAAAGATGAAGTCACCACCGCGGAGCGGCGGATCGCACTCAATATAGGCGCCGACCGAGCACGCGGAGGTTTGAGCGATTAAGCTGCTATTAGCGCTTGGCACCACGCGCACCGATACAGGAGCGTTGGCGACGGCCGCCTGAACCTCGGCCTGGTCCGCCGGCGTGATGGTTGCGGCAGTAGTAACGTCAACGCTGTTGACGGACGTATCGATACTGAGCTGCACCAGTCCTGCTGCGAGAAGGTTGTGAAGGCTGCTATTGAGACTAGCCTCTGCTGATGTGAGGTCGCTCCAGCTCGAACGAACAGGCACGATGTCGGTGTAGGCGTCTACTCCGCTCGGAGCGAACGCTTCGAGCGCCTGTGACACTGCCGCAGCAGATGCGACAGGATCGACGACGCCGATTTCAAGACGGCCGCCATCTGATGGGTCGAACCACGCACCGCCGTAACTGGATCCAAGAAGCACAGGCAGGAGTTCAACCTGCGGCATGGCTGCGTCTTGCATCTGAAGGCGTTGGGCGGCGACCGTCTTGGATACGCCGAAGTGAGACGCATACCAATCCGTCGCAATCTGTTGGACAGCCGGTGCTTCTGAGTCCGGCGCCAGCGCGGTGCCTGCGGCGCTTGAGACAGCAGGAACGATACACGCGAGTGAAAACGAGAGAGCCATCAGCGTTGACATCCAGACTCCCGCCAGCCATGGAAGGCGAGGGCGGCCGCAAGACCGCTGCCGTGGCAACCATCTGGCAACCGCCGCTGCTGCTTCATGCTTTTTGACCTCAGACGCAACGCAAGGCTGCCTGGACCCACGCCGCCAACAACTCGCTTCCCTGAGCATTCGTGAACCACCTTTCACAACGTTGTTAGAGCAATCGTCAAAGGCTGACCGCGGCGCACGGGCGTAGGCCTGCTAATCCACGCCACTTCGCCGCATTGGTCACGCTACGCCAAATAGGCCTACGCGTCATCCGGGTAACCTACGGTTGTGCTGCGCTGGACTGGAGGGTCCGGTGACGGACGTGCATTGGAAGGCCTTCGCGCTTTGACGGATGCGTATTGTGGTGTAGCCGCTGAGCTCAGCGATTGCAAGGGCTTGCGAGATTCGACAAGGTGGAAGGCGAAGCTGCGCGTGCCAACAGTTGCGACCCGGACCGACGCCCGGGGCTGACAGGCATCGCCGCGGACCGGGCGACTCAAGACTCGCGCGGCCCCGGGATCACGGCTAATCGCGTCTGTGCATGCCTCGTCGCGCGCAAGGTCCAAAGCGGAGCCAGGAGCCGAGGAGTAGGGGATCTCGTTGTGACTATGTCGGACATCTCCCCAGAGAGCGCCGATGGCAGAGCGCCGCTACTACTGGAACCTCACACAGCTCACTGGAAGGCTGGTCCGTGACCCCGAGTTGCGCAGCGTCCCGTCCGGAGCGACCGTCTGCGAGTTGCGGCTCGCGGTCGAGAACATGGGCCGCGACGGCGCCGCCGGCTACATCGACGTCGCCACCTGGGGACCCAGCGGCGAGGCCGCCGCACGAGTCCTGCGCAAGGGCTGGCTGGTCGCCGTCGACGGCCGCCTGCGCTACGAGGAGTGGGAGACCGAGCACGGCAAGCGCTCCGCGATCCGGGTCGTCGGCCGCGTCGAGTTCCTCGCCGCACCCCGCAACGGCGAGAGCCCGACCGAGGTCGCCGACCTGGAGCCCGCCGGGGACGACGACATCCCGTTCTGAGTCGCGCACGGAGGGGAGGCGCTCGGCGGGCGGGCGCCTTCCCTCCGCCCACACGGCGGGCGACGAGCCGGCGGCTGCCGAGCGACGGATGGGCGCGCGCGGCGAGGGAGCGCCTGGACTGCGTCCGCGTTACGCCGGCTCGTCGCGGGTGACCGGTCGCCCGCATGTACGGGGTGCGGGAGGCCCGTTGGCAGCAGCCGCGCCCACCGCTCGGGGTCGGACTCCGCGGTGACGTGCTCTTCCGTTACGGGGTCGATCAGGCGGATCTCCTTGACGCGCTGCGCGAACGGGTCCGCAGCCGTGATGAGGACGCCGTTGCCGTCGACGGTGACGACGGCGAACTCGCGCTGCGGCTGGAACGCCTCGCACTCATAGATTCGCACCTCAATCATCGCTGCTCGCGCGCCGAAGATAGTGCCCTAGCGACCTAGGCTGATATGCTTTTAGGTGTGGTTGTCGCGGAGGTAAGACGCTGATATCTCAGGGACGACGCGAACCTCTCGAGCCGGGGCCGGGAGAGCCGGCGCAAGCCGCTGGGGAGAGCACGTCGGCGTCGGCGGGCGGGAAGCGGCGACGTTCAGGATCGGGCCTGTATGTCGAGCTGCCGCGCGAGATGAAGGTCGAGCTGGATATCGTTGCCGCTATGTTGCAGGTGCCGCTCAATGCGTTGGTGGGGGCGGTGCTGAGTGCCCACGTCTCGCGCGAGCGGACC
>JBKQKK010000054.1:0-9086 GCA_052147535.1 Solirubrobacteraceae bacterium
CCCCAAGGGCGCGCTCGGCTTCCACCCGGCTGTGGCACATCACGACCAGATCATCCGCGAAACGCACCAGCACCCCGGTGCCATGCTCCGCCCACCACCGGTCAAGCCGATGCAGATAGACGTTACACAGCAAGCCGCGTGGTTCGACGACCGTGCTCTGCGGCGGCGTCTCGAGCCCGGACCAGCGAGCCAGGCTGCTCGCGGCGACAGACAACCTGCGTGGATCAGAGTGTGATTTGGAGAAAGTAGGGATGGCTCGGCTCCTGACGCGTTCGTTATGACGCTGACCGCTTTCGGTCGACACGCCCACGCCGACCGAGTGCCAAGCCGGAAAACATAGCCCGCCGAGGGTTGAGGCGAAGCTGCCATCTATCGTACTCCTACCGAGGCAAGACGCCACGGCGGTCGTGTAGCGGCCTTCCAGGTTTTAGACTTTGCCGATGGATCAGGGCAGCGACGGCCGCGGAACAGACCATCTTCGAGTCCTGATCGCCAACGAGCGCAAAGACCGTCTCGCGCTCGTCGCCCCGATCGTGGTCGCGCTCGGACACGAGGTCATCGCGCGCGAGATCGACGTCGAAGACGTCGGCCCAGTCACCGCGCGGGAACGACCCGACGTCGCGCTCGTCGGGCTCGGAGAGAGCTCCGAGCACGCGCTGGGACTGATCGACAAGATCGTGCGCGAAGCCGCGTGCCCAGTGATCGCGCTGCTGCACGCACCCGACCCCGGATTCGTCAAGGAAGGGTCCAAACGCGGCATCTTCGCCCAGATCAGCGAGAGCGACGTCGAGGACTGGCAGAGCTCGATCGACATCGTGCTGCGCCGCTTCGCCGAATACCACGACCTCGAAGGAGCGTTCGGGCGCCGCGCGCTGATCGAGCGCGCCAAAGGGATCCTGATGGAACGCCACTCGATCAACGAACAAGACGCCTTCGAGCTGCTGCGCGTGCACTCACGCAGCGCCAACCGCAAACTGATCGACCTCGCCGCCGCCGTCGTCGACGGGCATTCCCTACTCCCCAAACACCCGCAGACCCCGGCACACGTCTGACGCTCAACCAGCGCCCCCCGTTCAGTGCGGATGATGGCGGGCTAACCGGTGATCCTCTGCACGGTTTGTTCCGCTCCTCGTTCCGTTCTGCGGGGGTAGCCTAGCGTCGATACCGTGGATTTCCTGCGTTCCGCCCGCGCTTTCGACCAGTTCCAGCAACCGGGGTCGTCTGAGTAACCGTGATCGCGGTAGGGACCGCCGTTGCCGGCGGCCCCCCGCACAGATCGGGGTGCCGTTAAGGAACGCGGCACCAAGTGACAAGTAGGCCCGAGATTCGCCGGTCGACCTCGTCTGCCGGCCACTCAGCTCGACTCGGCGTCGGAGTCGTCGGTCTGGGCGACGCTGAGGGGGATGCGCTTGGTCATGTTGAGCTTGACTTCGCCGTAGGGCAGGACGTGCGCCCAGAACAGGGGCGTCAGGCCGCGGAGGTCCTCGGGGGTGAGGACGCTGGCCCATTCGGGTTCGGCGAGGATGTCTTGGATCATCAGGGTGTTGACGTAGACGAGCGCGGCTTGGAGGATGTGCAGGGAGAGCATCCCGAGCTCCTGTTGCTCGCGGCGGTTGGTCGCGAACTCGCCGCTCTTGCCGTAGAAGATCACGCCGTTGACGCGGTTCCATGCTTCGATCAGGTTCAGGCCCTCTTCGATCTCGCGTTGCAGGTCGCGATCGCGTAGGTACCGCGCGACGAAGATCGTCTTCTGCACGCGGCCGAGCTCGAGCATCGCTTGGTAGACGGGGTGCGACGCGTTGCGGGTGAAGCGCCGCAGGATCGCCTCGGTCGACGCCGTGCCGACGCGGATCGCGGTCGCGTACTTGACGAGCATGTCGTAGTTCTGCTCGATCAGCTCCCAGCGGATCGGGCGCGTCATCGCTGGCGTGAGGCTCGGGTAGGCGTCGGGGTTCCCGCGGTCGGGCTGGTAGAGCTTGACCTTGTTGATCTGTTTGATCCTCGGGAGGAGGTCGAAGCCGAGCAGCAGCGCGATCGCGAACCCGATCTCGGTCTGGCCGTGCGAGTCGACGTAGTTGCCCTCGAGCGCCATCGTGGTGCCGTGACGGACGGCGCCCTCGATCATCGCAGCGACCTCGGAGGCGGCACAGCTGATCAGCTGGGAGTGGACGGCCATCGAGTGCTTCTCGATATGCCAGTAGATCAGGACGCCACGGCCGCCGTAGCGCGAGTGCCATTCGGTGAACAGGTTCTGGTCATAAGCGCGGAAGTGCGTGGAGTCTGACGCAACCGTGGTGGTGCTCTGGCCCCAGATATGGTTTTGACGTGCTGCGAACGTTGCGTTGGCGAGCTGGATGGCGACGGCGCGCGCGCCGTCGATCGTGAAGTGCCTGCGGGCGGTGTAGCGCAGGTCGGCCTCGCTGTGCCCGTGCTCGCCGGCAGCGACGGCGCTGATCCCGGTGTTCGTGCCGTACGCGTAGGCGAGCAGCAGCAGACGCTCCCACAGCACCGCTCGCGCGAGCGCCTCGCGGGGCCCGACGGCCGTGAGCTCGCCGAGCATCCCGGTCCGAAGCGCCGCTTCGGTGACCATGTCAATCAGCGGGACCTGGCCCCACCGGTCGCGGATCGCTTTCTTCAGGCGCCGCAGGTTCCGCGGCTCAAGCTGCGGGCCCAGGGGTGTGAGCTGGATCGCGCCGCTCTTGCGGTTGGTGATCCGCAGCCAGTCCAGGCCGGGGAGCGCGTCGTTCAGCGCGGCGAGCTGGCCGCGCATCTCTTGCCGTAGCTGGGCGGTGAACGCCGCAGGATCCAGCGGCTTGAGGACGACGTGCTCGCCGAGCGGGTAGTACTGGGCGCTGCTGTGGGCGTAGCGGACGATCAGCGCCAGGGCGTCGATGATCGGCTGATGCGCGGTGTTGTTGGAGCGGAACTCGAGCACACCGAGCAGGCGGATCAGCCCGCGGCGGTAGTGGTTGCTGTAGGACGCGTTGAACACCTTGCGCTTCTGGCGCTGATACTCGGTGCCCTTTTGGCGGTACTCCGCGACGAGATCCTGCAGCGTCGCTTCCCCGCCGACGACGGGGAAGATCACCTCGCGGACGGTGTCGTCCGGGGTTCCCAGCGAGGCCTCGGCGATCTTGCGCAGCAGCGTCTCCTTACCGGTCACGCGCTTGAAGTCCTTGACGAGCTCGGTGATCACTTTCTCCTCGGAGCGAGCGTTGATTCGATGCACCGTCGAGATCAGCAGCTGCGCCAGAGCGTCGGTGACCTCCCGCTCGCGTAGGTACAGCAGGGCGCAGAGCAGCGCGAGCTTCGTTGGCTGCGGATGCTCGCGCAGATGAACCGGCGACTCGACCGCCGCGCGGGCGCGCCACCCAGCGATGATCCTCGCGTCGATACCGTCGAACAGCCCGGCTGGCAGGCCGATCGCGCGGACCGCTTCGAGCTTTGAGATCTCGACCAGCATCGTCTCGAGGCTCACGTTGCCCGGCGCCGCCTTGATCAACCCCAGCACGTTCTCGTCCTCGTCGCTGACGGCGATCAGCGCCTCCAGGCGCGCGACCACGACGGCGTCCAGACGGTCGGCGATCAGCGCGAGCAGCGCCTGCTCGGCCTGATGCAGCGCCGAGCGCGCGATCTCGCTCACACGCTCCGGGGTTGGCGGCTCGATCAGCTCCGCCCGGCAGCGCAGAATCAGCTCCTCACGCACGCGCTCCGGCCGGCGCTCCCCCGAGGCGACATGCTGCGCCAGCCACCCGGCCAACGCCTCGGCATCCGCGACGCTGCACTCCCTGAAACCGGTGTACGCGCGGATCTCGGTCCGATGGCGCTTCGCTGTGCGGCTCGCGAAGTCAAACGACCCGAGCTCTGTCGCCGTCACGCGGACTTGGCGCGCGAGGTGCGCCACCGCATCGTCAGGGACTTCATGGAGCCCGCGCGGGAACCGTCCACGCCAGAGCAGGAACTTGAGCAGCACGGCAAACCCGAGCCGGGTCGCGCCGGACTTGTTGCGCAACTGGTCCAGCTCGTCGCCGATCAGCGTGAAATGGTCAACGACGTCATCGAGGCCCAGGTCGCGCGCCATCGTCAACGGCCGAGCGGGTCTTGCGGCATGCGCGTGATCATGCCCGACCCATTCCGCTGCCGAGCCACGCAAGCGATCGAGTAGATCCTGGCCTACTTGGACGAGCTCGGGATTCCGACCGACGGTCTGTCACACAACAGCGACACCCGCACCATTTGCGTGACGTAGAATAGGGAACTGGTTATGTGACGGCTCGGACGACCCCGGGGCCCGTTCTGCGGGCTGTCACGTAATCGGCCGTATACGTGACAAGGAGAATCTGGTGCTGGTCGGGTACATGCGGGTCTCGAAGGCAGACGGATCCCAGACCGTCGAACTACAACGCGACGTGCTGCTCGCCGCCGGCGTCGACGCCGTCCAGCTCTACGACGACCACGCCTCCGGGCGCCGCGATGACCGCCCCGGGCTCGCCTCATGCCTGAAAGCGCTCCGCGACGGCGACACCCTCGTCGTCTGGAAGCTCGACCGGCTCGGGCGCAACCTCCACCACCTGGTCAACACCGTCCACGACCTGACCGCCCGCGGCGTCGGGCTCAAGGTCCTGACCGGCCAAGGCGCGGCGATCGACACCACCACCCCCGCGGGAAAACTCATCTTCGGGATCTTCGCCGCGCTCGCCGAGTTCGAACAGGAGCTCATCTCCGAGCGCACCACCGCCGGACTGGCGTCAGCCCGGGCGCGAGGCCGCAAAGGCGGACGGCCGTACAAGATGACCCCAGCCAAGCTGCGCCTCGCAACCGCTTCGATGGGCCAGCCCGACACCAAGATCAGCGAGCTCTGCGCAGAGCTCGGGATCACCCGCCAGACGCTCTACCGCCACGTCTCCCCAACCGGCGAACTCAGGCCCGACGGCCTCAAACTTCTCGCTGGCAAGAGCAAGCCTTGATGCCGCGACGGCCTGACCCACGAACGGTGACTCCCCGAAGCGGCCGAGAGCAACAGTACCGATGCAGAGCCAAACGCTGGCCGAGACACTCCCCGTGTTCGTGAACCCAGAAGTCTCAGTGTTTTGAGGGTTCGGCCGCCGAGATCCTGCCTGGTACCATTTCTCGTACAAGAAAGGGGCTGCGGTGGCAATCACGGCAAGCGAGGCGCGGCGGGCCCTGTTCCCGCTCATCGAGAAGGTCAACGACGATCGCGCAGCGATCGAGATCACGTCCAAGCGCGGCAACGCGGTGCTGATGTCCGCGGAGGACTATGCGGCATGGCAGGAGACGGCGTACCTGTTCCGCTCGCCGGCCAACGTCCGCCGCCTGTTGGATGCCGCTGACGCTGCCGAGCGCGGGGATCTGACTGAGCGCACACTCGATCGCGAGTGAGGCTCGTCTTCACTCCGCAAGGCTGGGAGGACTACACCCACTGGCAGCGTGCCGATCGCTCGATCCTCAAGCGGATCAATCGCCTGATCGACGACGCGATACGAGACCCGACCAGCGGGATCGGAAAGCCCGAACCACTGAGGTACGGGATCGCGGGGGCTTGGTCGCGGCGGATCACCGACGAGCACCGACTCGTGTACCGAGTCATGAACGAGGACCTCGTGATCCTCCAAGCTCGCTACCACTACGAGAAGTAGCTCGGGTAACCGGCCCCACACCAGCGGGCACGCGCCAAGACTAGACTGCGGCGCGGAACCGCGTAAAGACGGTGACCGGCCGAGAGGACTCGCCAGGCCGCGCAGGTCGGCGCCTGCTCCGGGCATTGGGGTCGAGCGGAGCGTCTCGACCGTCGCGCTCGCTTCGAGGTCCGTCGGTACAGCGTCCGGTCGAGCGTGTTGCGTTCTCTTCGTCCGTAATCGTCTACGTTACCCGAGCCAGCAGCGACTAATGCAACAGCGACTAACGGGATTTGGCCCGTGGAATCGGCGTCACTGGGGCCTCCCACGGCGACTAACGGGATTTGGCCCGTGGAATCGGCGTCACTGGGGCCTCCCACGGCGACTACCGGGACGGCGACTAACGCTTAGCGTTGTCCCACGCAGACTTGTGGTCGGAACCCCAAATCGGCGGCCTTCCCGGGGGAGTCGCGCGCCGAACTTGGGACCGAGGCGAGAGTCTCCCCTTCGTCACAGAGTGAACGCGTGCCCCGTGCCTGCAACGAGCCTCCTTCTTGGTCGCGAACGTGTTGGACTCGTCGAGCTCGGCGGCGTTCTGCTCGGCTTGTGAACGCACGCCCAGCGCGCCTCGCAGCGTGAGCTCGTCACGACCTCACACGTCCCGGCCACCAAGACAGACTAGTGAGTCGCCGACCAGGACTGGTCGTTGGACGTGCACGAAAATGCGGTGCCGTTGTTGAAGGTGATGTCCTCCCGCAGCTGGCCTGCGACTCGCTCGGCACCGGACGAGCTGGTGCCTTCGAAGTGTCCGTTGAAAGTGTAGATGAACATCGCCGGCGATCCGTTATGCGTGCCGCTTTGACTCGCCGACCCGGTGAACGAGCCGTCTGACTGGATCGCGATCGACGAAATTACGAGCTGATCGTCGAAGCTGTTGGTGGGCGTGCACCCGATCACGACCGTCGGGATGCTGACGCTGAGAAGTTGGGTGCTGTCAGCCGACACGTTGAACGACAGCGCCGTGCTCTGATGCGTCAAACCGGAATAGCTGCCAGGCGGCGGCGCAGACGCCGCTTGGCTCCCCTGCGTATCACGCGTCACAGACCACGACTGCACGTCGGACGTGCACGAATACGACGTCCCGTTGTTGAACACGATGTCCTCCCGCAGCTGGCCACCGACCTGCTCGTCGCCAGACGACGTTGTCCCATGGAAATGACCGGTGAACGTGTACGTGAACGTCGCGGGAGCGCCGGACAGCACGCCGCTCTGCATCGTCGTCGACGTGAACGAGCCGTCCGCACCGATCGGGATCGACGCGACATTCAGCTGATCATCGAAGTTGTTCGTGGGCGTGCACCCGATCACCACCGTCGGGATGCTCACATCCTGCATCTGCGTGCTGTCAGCCGACACGTAGAACGACAGCGCCGTGCTCTGATGCGTCAAACCGGAATAGCTGCCAGGCGGCGGCGCAGACGCCGCCTGGCTCCCCTGCATATCACGCGTCACAGACCACGACTGCACGTCGGACGTGCACGAATACGACGTCCCGTCGTTGAACACGATGTCCTCCCGGAAGACACCCGTGGCAGTCGTGCCGGTGAAGTTACCCGAGAACGTGTACGTGAACGTCGCGGGAGCGCCGGACAGCACGCCGCTCTGCATCGTCGTCGACGTGAACAAGCCGTCCGTACCGATCGGGATCGACGCGACATTCAGCTGATCATCGAAGTTGTTCGTGGGCGTGCACCCGATCACCACCGTCGGGATGCTCACATCCTGCATGTGCGTGCTGTCAGCCGACACGTAGAACGACAGCGCCGTGCTCTGATGCGTCAAACCGGAATAGCTGCCGGGCGCTGGCGGGCTGACGCCAAACGTCGCGGTGACCGACTGATCGGAGCTCATCGTCACCGTGCACGTACCGGTCCCGGTGCAGCCGCCGCCTGACCAGCCGCCGAAGCTCGAGCCCGAACCGGGCGACGCCGTCAATGTCACCGCAGTCCCCGACGCGAAGCTGTGCGAGCACGCGGTAGGACATACGATCCCGCCGCCCGAGACGCTCCCCGAACCACTCCCCGCCAAGGTCACCGTCAGAGTCTGCGCGGCCGGCGGCGGCGGCGGTTGCTTGGTCGCGCACGGCCGGTAGGTCCTGGTCGCGGTTACGCTACGCCCGTCGGCTGCGCTTGCCTTGATCGAGAGGACGAACTTGCTGGTCGGGAGGCCCGTCAGGTTGACCGGCTTGCTGAGCTGCGAGCGTTTGATGGTCTTGAAATGCCGTCCGTTGACGTTGATGTTCAGGGCTACCCATGTCACGTGTGGCACCGTGCGCAACTTGATCGTGAGTCCCCGCCCGCTCAGGCACTTCGTTGCAGCTGGAATGCTGAATGCCGACGCAGCGGAGATCGGCTTCTTAGCCGCGATGAAGGCGCCGCCACTACGGCGGACCTGCGCGCCTGCGGGGAAACCGAGGAACGGCGAGGCCAGTGCGCTGGCGCCCCAAGAAAGGCCAGACCAATTCGCGCCGGTGACCGTCGTGAGCGTGGCGCTGGTCGAAGCGAGCGCGCCGGCGGCCGGGATTGTGGAGAGGAGCGTGAGTGCAATCGCGATCGCACACACCCGCCTTACCCGCCGCATACTGCAAGCATTGGTCACGACGGCCCCTCCTGACGGACCTCTGCGTCGGGTCCTGTTGCGAACTGCGTTTTGTCCGGAACGAAACGGCCACCCTGACACTGGCCAGTAGCACCCGACCCGTATCTCATCAACGCCGGCGCAGAGCTCGGGCTTGCGGTCAACCAGAACTGCGCGGCCACGTGCCGCGGCCGGCAAGCGGCGGGTCGGTCGCGACGGCGCGGCGCCGGTCCCCCCGCCGCAATTCCGGGCACCTCGGCCGAGTCCCCTCGAAGGTCCTCGATTGTGCCGCAGCCACAACCGCTGCCATCGTCGCGGCCAGGCCGTCAACCTGCCGCTTCGCAGCCACTGCGGTCACGAGCGACGAGATCACCTCACTGTCGGTCTTGGTGCGGAGCAGGCGCGTCGCTCGTCGGTGATCAAGACCTCAAGCTTGCGGGAACGGCGCGCGCCGTCGGTCGAAGCCGGGGAATGCCTTCTTTCGCTTTCTCGATCCAGGGCGAGCGGCTCGGTATCGCGGGGAACGGGCTATTCCCCGCGACATCGAGCGCCACGAGGCGATGAGACTGCCGACGTCTGGACGTCTGCTGGCCATCGGTGGCGTCGGGTACCCGTCCTCGCGGACACATTCCCTGCGATGACGCATCCAGGAGGCCTCTCGGCTTAGCGTGCGTTCCTGTTCCGTTACTACCGGAAGGCCACTTTCGCGCGCGCGGCGTCGCTCCGTTAGCACCCGCGGCGACTCGACTGCTGTGCCTGCGGACGGCCGTAGGGTTTCCGCGGCTGGTCGGGCGCGTCGAACTAGCCGGTCGC
>JBKQKK010000055.1:0-8083 GCA_052147535.1 Solirubrobacteraceae bacterium
ATCCTCCCAGTCCTCCAGGAATGGCACCCGCGCGGTCGCGGCATCACCAGGACCGGGACCGTCACGATCGTTGCTGGCGCGGAGCTGCGCGTAGTAGGCGAGCGCGAGGTCGCCCTGGCGTAGTCTCGGCCCCGGGCCTGCTGTCCAGCTGGGGTTGATGCCGGCAGCGACGAAGTCCTCAGGCGGCGAGGCGTAGCTTTCGTCAGTCAACCGAGTCGCCGATCACGAACTCGCCAAGGGGTGTCTCCAGCTCGGACTCAGCGAGCTCCTCGGTGATCGTCGCGGACGGCAGATTCACGCGATGGGTGGCGTAGAGCGCAAGCTCTTCGCGAGTGAGCAGACGACCGGGCACGGGGTGCACCTCCGGGGGGACGTGGTCGAGGCTGATCAGATCGGCGATTAGTCGGCTGCTGGGTTCGTCGCGCGGCGCGGCGATCGTTTGGCCTCGCTCGACGCTGGTACGGATCACGTGTGCCTCTTGAAGCTGGCGAAGCGCTTGGCGGATGGCTTCCTTGCTCATCTCGGTTGCGTCTGCCAGCTCGCTCATCGATTTCGGCCCTGATGCGAGCGCGTGCAGGACCCGACGCTTGGTCTCGCCCCCAAGCAGGGCAGCTAAACCATGTTGTTCGCGGCGCGCCACACCATCCTCACGTTTCATAGGGTGAACGCACTATAGAACCCAGGTCGACCAGAGTCAAGAACTACCCCCGGCGCCTCACGCAGCCAATCCGAGGCGTCCCGCAAGCGGATCCCGCTACGGGGCACCCCCAGCCGATCGGGCGTCCTCGATGCCGCCTGGCTGGAAGGTGTCCCGTAAGACCCGCCCGAGAAACTGCCCGGTCAAGGGAGGTTGTACGGGACATCGCGGGTGCGCTCCCGCGCGAGTCAGGACGCGAGCCAGGCCAGTGCGCCCGGCACGCTGCGCCACAGCTCGCCGGCACCGCCGGCGTAATCGACCGCTTCGCTCTCCTCGCCGAACACCGTGTAGGCCGGGCGCTTTAGCGGCAGCTTCTTGCGGCCGGTCAGGTAGGCGGGGATATGCGGGTTGAGTGCGAGCGCCTCGCCGAGCAGAGCCCGCGCTTGGGCGTCCGCACCTCGACGAGCGAACGCGGCGAGCGCCCTGGTGTAGCTGAACCCGGGAGCGTTGCCGTCACCGGCGTAGGCGGCGAACAGCTGATCGAGCTCGTCGTAGGACTCAAGTGCCAACAGAAAGTTCGCCTGCCGGTAGCGTAGGCCCTGGTTATCGCGGGGGTTCAGCCGCAACAGCTCACGCTGATGCGCGACCGCCTCGTCGCGCCGACCGAGCCGCCACAGCGTCGCGGCGAGCGCCGCGCGGGCGCGCATGTACGGCCGCGTCTCGAAGATCAGCCAGAAATCACCGGCGTCCTCCGCAAACACGCGCCGCCCCACCGTGCGCTCGCCGGCGGCGACGCCGCGCTCAAGCAGCTCGCGCGCCTCCTCAAGGCTCGACGCTGCCTGCGCGAGCAGCACGTACGCGTCAGCGCAGTCAGGCCACAGCGCGAGCGCCTTGCGCGCGAGCACAGCGCGTCGCGGCCCGGAGGCTTCCCATGCCTCGTAGACCAGGTCCTCGGCGCGGTACCGCGGTTTGGAAGCGTGCCGCTCGGTGCGACTCGCGATCGCGGCAAGGTCGTTTTCCATCCCAATACGAATACCGCTCCAGCCGGACGTCACCGCTCCCAGCTTGGGTCCCCCGGCCCGCAGCGCGGCGCCCCCGGCCCCGGGCGCAACCAAGCTCGCCGTTCTCGAGGCGCTTGCCGGTGGCAACGCGATGACCGCTGGCGAGGTGGCCACCGCGACCGGGCTTGGTCGCGCGAGCGTCAGCACGACGCTCTCACAGCTCGCCAAGGCTGGCGAGCTGACGCAGCCGCTCGCGGCTACCAGATCGCCGGCGTCGAGCCCGCCCAGCGGTTCTATTTCCGAACCGAGGACGACGCCCCGGGAGCGGTCATCGCCAACCTCCCCGAACTTGAGGCCGAGATGTCGGCTGAAGCTGGAGCCAGGCGGGCGCTCCGACGGCGGCGCAGATGGCTGCGCGGCTGATCGCGCCGGCGACGGCCACGCGTCACCGGCCGCCGGACACGTCGAGAATCGCGCCGGTCACGTAGGACGCCTGCGCGGAGCAGAGCCAGGCGATCGCATCCGCGATCTCGACCGCCTGCCCCGGGCGTTGCATCGGGATCGCGCCGCTCGCCTCGGCCGCCCTGTCGGGGCGGCCGCCGCTCGCGTGGATCTCAGTGTCGATGATCCCGGGACGAACCGCGTTGACGCGGATGCCCTCGTCGGCGACCTCGCGCGCCAGGCCGATCGTGAACGCGTCAATCGCCCCCTTTGAGGCGGCGTAGTCGACGTATTCGGCGGCCCCGCCGAGTCGCGAGGCCGCCGAGGACAGGTTCACGATCGCGCCGCCCACGCCACCGTGCCTGCTCGACATCCGCCGGACGGCCTCCCGGGCGCAGATGAAGGCGCCGACCACGTTGACGGAAAGCATCCGCTCCAGGCGGTCGACTGTTAGTTCATCGACTCTGCTCGCCGGCGCGACGATTCCCGCGTTGTTGACCAGTGCCCCGACCGGGCCGAGCTCGGCATCGACCTGCTCGAACAGCGCCACAACGTCTCGCTCCACCGACACGTCTACCTGGATCGCGATCGCGCGACGCTCACCGCCGGCGGCGCAGGCCTTGATCACCCGGCTGGCAGCGTCGGCGTCGGCCCGGTAGGAGATGCACACATTGAAGCCTTGCGCGGCCAGTCGCGCCGCCGTCGCGGCGCCGATACCGCGACTGCCGCCCGTCACGACCGCGACCCGGGAGTCGCTCACGCGGGCAGAAGATACGTCAGGCGCGTAGCCGAGTCAAGTCGTAACAAAGTCCGGCGCGGAAACTCGCCCTCTCCGTGATGTACAAGCCGGCCCAGGGGCGGGCAGCGGCGTGCCATTTTCACCCGCCGCGGGTCGGCGCGCAGCGCCCAAGGGAACTAATGGGTGTTAGGGGAAGCCGTCCACCGGAACCCTTCGCGAGCCGCGAACATCGTCCTGAGAGCGGCGCCGCCCCACAAGCGCCGACTGCCGAAGCCGAGAGGAGGGGGCACGAGGTCGGCAGTAGCCGCGACGGTCACCGCGCTCGTCCGCATCGGGAACGCACTCACCGGCGCCCGGCCGGCCGGGCGATAGCGCTCGCGTGCCAGCGATAGCCGGGCCGCCGCCGAACGGCCGAGTCGGGGTGCCGTTAACGAAGCTGTCACGAGGGGCAATGTGGCCAGCAGGGGCCGCGAGCTTGCCAGCAACCAACGCACGCCCACCGCGTGACCACCTTTCGTGAAGGCAATCTGCGTTGATCCGAAGCTGTTTCGGGGGTTTCCGGGACCCTTCCACCCCACTTCCCTTCACAGAAGGGCTCATTCCTGAACCGACACGACAACGCCCCTTTGCCCCGCGACAGGCGCGCAACCGGCATGGGCTCCCTTCGGGGTCGGCAGCTATGCTTGTGGCGAGATACAGGTCGCGCTGGTCTCGCACGGCTGACACCCTTACGAGTGCGACGGACATCCAGCTTTGATCGTGATTCGCCTGATTTGCCTGCCCAGACCAGGCAGTGAGCGCCTGGCCGGTGGCATAGATGGATCTCTTCAGCCGGTCCCCCGCGGCGGCGTGGCGCTGTGCTCCAGGAGCCCCGCGGCCGGGTGAGCCGGTCCGCTATGAAGCCTGCGGCTTGGCACGGATCCATTCGCCTGTGGCCGATAGGTCCTCGGCGCCCATTGCGGCGGCGACGTTGAGCCACATGCCGTCGCGGAAGAGCTCGTCGATTCGCTCGGGCTCGGTGCCAGAGAGCCGTTGGACGTGGGCGACGAGCCGCGCGAAGCAGGCGCGGACGCGGTTGCGGATCAGTTCGTCGTCGCAGGCGGCGTAAGCCTGGTGCTGGAGCATCAGTGAGTCGCGGTCTGACTCGAGCAGCGCACGGTAGGCGTTGCCGATCGCGTCAAGGACATCGGTGTCGGGCAAGGCGCTCGCGGGGTCGAACTCGGCCGCTGCCTTTGTGAAGGTGTGCGTGACCTGCTCGAAGCCTCGCTCGACGGCGGCCATGAATAGCTCTCGTTTGGTTGCGAACAGCCTGAACACGTAGGGCTGGGAGACACCGACCCGCCGTGCGATCCGGTCTACCGGGGTTCCGTGCAGGCCGCCGTGGGCGAACTCGTGTATGGCGGCTTGGATCAGTGCGTCCCGGCGCTCGGTGGCCGGGACGCGCTGATGGGTGGACTTGCGTCGGGGGTTTGATGTGGTGGCGATGGCGATCTCGCGGCTGATGTCAGGCGCCGACGGCGATCACGCTGCTAGCTGTAGCCAGCGAGCCGGGCGCCGCCTCTGTCGCTGCGTGCTCTGAGGCCGAGGCCGTTGTGCTGAACGGAAGCGCCGCGGCGATCAGCGCGGCGGCCGCGAGGACGGCCACGCCGACCCACATCGCTGGGAGCATGCCGTCCACGAACGCTTGGGGTGAGCCGTAGCTGCCGTAGCTGGTGAACACGGTCGCGAGGACCGCGATTCCGAGCGTGCCGCCGAGCTCGCGGATCGCGTTGGTGGCGCCTGATGCCTGCCCGGTCTGATCGGTGCGGACCGAGGCGAGCACGGCGTTGGCGGCCGGCGCGAACACCAGCGCCATCCCGGCGCCAGCGAGGATGAACGGGATGACCATGCTTGCGTAGCTCTGATTGACGCTTGCGATCCTCGCGAGCCATCCGAGCGCGAGGGCCTGCAGCGCGAGTCCTGTGACCATGAACGGCCGGCTGCCGTAGCGCTCGGAGAAGAATCCCGCCAGGGGCGAGACGACCATCGTCGCGCCGGTCCACACCAGCAGCTTGATCCCGGCCTGCAGCGGCGTGTTGTGAAGGACGTTCTGGAGGAACTGGCTGAGGAAGAAGATCGACCCGAACATGCCGAAGTACATCGCCAGCGAGACGACGTTGGTGACCGCGAAGCTGCGGTTGGCGAAGAAGCTCATCGGCAGCATCGGCTCCGCGGTGCGGAGCTCGTGGCGGATGAACGCGAGCACCAGCACGACTCCGATGGCCAGGGCGATCACGACCTCGGGGCTGTTCCAGCCTTGAGACTGCGATTGCACGAGGCCGAACACGATCCCGAACAGGCCGCTTGAGGCCAGCGCGACGCCGGGGAGGTCAAGCCGTCGTGTTGCGCCTCGGCTCTCGGTCAGCCGAAGGGCGGCGAGCGGGATCAGGACCAGCCCGATCGGCACGTTGATCCAGAAGATCCAGTGCCAGTTGGCTGCCTGGATGACCGCTCCGCCGACGAGCGGCCCGAGCGCGACGGCGGTCCCGCTGATACCTGACCAGACTCCGAGCGCGATTCCCCGTCGCTCGGGCGGGAACGCGTCGGCGAGCAGCGTCAGGGTGAGCGGTGTCACGATCGCGGCGCCGACGCCTTGAGCGGCCCGCGCGGCGACCAGCAGCCCGATCGAGGGCGCGAGGGCCGCGGCCGCGGACGACAGCGTGAACAGCGAGATGCCCGCGATGAACATGCGCTTTCGACCGAAGCGGTCGCCGAGCGCGGCGCCGGTCAGCAACAGGACCGCGTAGGCGAGCACGTACGCGTTCACGATCCATTCCAGCGCCTGGATCGAGGCGCCGAGGTCGCCGTGGATGCTTGGCAATGCGACGTTTACGACCAGGTTGTCGAGTACGACCATGAACAGTCCGATCGAGACGATCGCGAGTGTCCATCCTTTGCGGGTTGATCCAGTCATCGGTCTTTTCTCTCCCATCAGTTCTTAGTGACTGCTAACTACGAACAGCTTAGCAATCGCTAAGAACCTGTCAAGGGCCAGGGCCCTGATCTCGATCCGAAGCGGACGCTTCGCCGATCAAGGAGCCGGCTGGTGGTTTGTCCGAGAGGGGCCAGCGGGCCGCGCTCAGCGCCCGCTCTTGACGGCTGCTCCGCCCGAAGACAGCAGCGTCGTCGCCGGCGCACGGCGGAGGCGAGACTGCTCTTGCTTCATGGATGCGGAAGCCAGCGATGGCTAGGCGGAGAGCCTGGGGAGCTCGAAACGAGAATGGCTGACCTCGCTGGACTTGAGACGCGAGGACGCTAATGGATCACTTCTTTGTCCATGTTTGGGACGGTGTAGGGGCCTCGGTCGGGCTCGGTGGCGTCGCCTCGCAAGCCGATCCCGCTGCCGATAGCAGGTGAGCCCCGCTGCCAGACGCGTGCTCCTGTACTCCCTGGCGTCTGGTGCGGACGGTGGATCGGCTGCGAACAAACGCTTGCCGGCCAGCGGCGGCGCCGACCAGCGACGGCGGTCGCAGCGGCCTCGCCACGCCGCCAACCCTCTTCTGGCCCGGCGCCTCGCGCGGGCGGCGGCCCAGACGCGAGCCTCTACGGAGCGCCCAGGGTCGGCATCATCCAAAGACAACATCGACTACTAGGCGACTCGATAAGGGGGAGCCATGCCAGCACTGCCCTGGACCACCGGTCCCTTCAACCCCACGGGCGACCGGGAGCTTCACGTTCTCACCTCGACCCTGCCGTTGACCCGCTACCGCGACGTGCCGCGCTTCCTGCGCTGGACCATGCAGATGCGCAAACAGCTCGCCACCACCGACGGCTGTGCCGGCTACAGCCTCGACGCCCGTCTGCTGCGCAAGACCTTCTACACCCTGTCAGCCTGGCAAGACCGCGACGCCATGAACCGCTTCGTGCACTCCGGGCGGCACGCCGCAATGCTCGCCGACATGACCGGACGTCTCGACCAGTCCACCTTCGTCGAGTCCAGCACCCACGCCAACGCGCTGCCGCTGGATTGGGCCGCCGCCAAACAACGCCTCACCAATGCTCGCCGGCCACCACGCTAGGTATGCCCGCCCTTGGAAGCGGGATCGGTCAGCGGACGCGCGCGCGGAGCTGACTAACGACCCGCCACCAGACTTCGGACGCTCTTGGCCGAAACGCACTCTTCTCCCGTGAACCATGGATCGGTCGGCGGCACGGCTCGGAGGCACGTTTCGGGCATCTCGTGACTCGTTCGTACTCGACCCTTCGCCGGTCCCGCCACCGAGCTCGAGGACCTGCTCGGCGCCTACCCCGTTCGCGGCTCCCTGCAGATCGACTGAGCCTGGGGGCCTCGCAACGCGCGCGAGCGGCTACGCGCTCCGCTCCTCGCTCCGCGCGCAGCCGCTCGCCCAGCAGACCCCGGTCAGCTTCCCCAACGCCCACGGTGGGTCCACTTTTCAACCGGCGCAAGCGGTCCGCTTTTGAACCGGCCTTGACATGCGCAACGCGAGGAAGGCCCGCGCTGCCCGCCCGAGCTCGCGGTGCGATCACGCCGCCTGCGATTTCACGCTCGCGGCCCGCTCG
This sequence comes from Solirubrobacteraceae bacterium, assembly GCA_052147535.1. Classification (GTDB taxonomy): domain Bacteria; phylum Actinomycetota; class Thermoleophilia; order Solirubrobacterales; family Solirubrobacteraceae; genus Palsa-465. The sequence goes on from JBKQKK010000055.1 coordinate 7,379, forward strand.
GCGCGCGGACTCATCGTCGTCGTCCTCGTCGCGGTCGACCGCAGCGCGATGGCGCTGTGCGGCAGGTTACCCCCGGTCCCACGGCCGGCGATACGGCCCACCAGCCCGCCCCAGGGTGGGGAATCCCCGTGATCGCATGTGGGGAATTCCGGTGATCCTTGACATTTGACCGGGTCGGCAGCTGGCTGTACCCCTACAGCCCATCCGGCGGGCACTCGCAGCATCCCGCCGGCCACCACGCCCGGATTACACAGCCGGGCGTGGAGCGAGCCGCCGTCCGACAGAGCGGCATCGTTGCTGTCGACGACCCAGGTCCGCCAGGTTTCGGGTCGTTTCAGAAATCGAGGGGTTTCTACCACCACTTCGCTTTCGCTCTACCTTTCGGTCTTGCTAGCACGCACGCGGGCGTCTGGCAGTGCCGCCCGGCCGTCACGTTGTCGGGACGCTTGACCTCCGACGCGCGATCCCGCGCCTTGGCCGTCCCCAGCTTCTCCGGGCAGCTGCATCGGCCCGGGGCCGGCATTCCAGCCGGCACGGATGAGATGTTGTCTTCCGTCATCTCCTTTCGCATGGCACCTCGTGGCGCACGGCGGATTTCCTGGGTTTCTCGTACGGGTTTCGGCCGGGGCGCTCGCAGCATGATGCGTTGGATGCGCTGTCGGTCGGGATCGTGCGCAGGAAGGTGAACTTCGTGCTCGATGCTGA
>JBKQKK010000056.1:0-3028 GCA_052147535.1 Solirubrobacteraceae bacterium
GGCGATCCGTCGAGGTGCCGTGAGCGGCGACAGGGAGTCGCGCCGTCAGAGCGCCATCAATGAGCAACTGCCAAGGTACCTCGCCGTCGGCAACAGTCAAGCAAGGAGAGTCCGCCGCTCACCCACCTGTCAATGGCCATCTGTTTCTCCCCAACTACGGCCAGAAAATTCCCCACTGGTGGCCATCGTTTCTCCCCACTGGTGGCCATGAGAATTCCCCACGGGCGTGGGTGGCCACCGTTTCTCCCCACTTGGTGGGGGGTTGGGGGGTCAGGCCAGGGGCTTCACCCCCTTCCCGGCGGTCGCTTGCGCGAGCCGGTAGCTGTCTTGCCCGTCGGTGATGATCACGTGGGCGTGGTGCAGGAGCCGCTCGACGGTCGCGGTCGCGAGTGTTTTGGGCATCAGTTCGTCGAACCCGGAGGGGTGGATGTTGGAGCTGATCGCGATCGAGCGTTTCTCGTAGGCCGCGTCGACGACGCGGAAGAGGGCTTCGGCGGCGTCGTTTGAGACTGGGAGCAGTCCGACGTCGTCGATCGCGACGAGGTCGGCGCGGATCAGCTTCGCGATCGCCTTGTTGATGCTGTCATCGGCGCGGTGGCGGCGCAGCAAGGCGGCGAGCGTTTCGAGCGTGTGGAACGCGACGGTCTTGCCGTGGTCGATCGCGAGGTGGCCGAGCGCTTCGACGAAGTGGCTTTTGCCCGTTCCGGACGGGCCGCAGACGCATAGCACCTCTGCGCGGTCGATCCATTCGAGTGTCCGTAGCGCGCGCTGGGTCTGTGGCGGGATCGCTGAGCGCTCTGGCTCCCACGCGTCGAAGGTCTTGCCGGCTGGCAGCCCGGACGCCCGCCGGCGGATCGCGACGGTCGCTTTGTCGCGGCCGGCGGCTTCCTCGGCGAGGAGCACGCGCAGGACCTCGGTGTGCTCCCAGCGCTGGCTGGTGGCCGTCGCGATCACCTCGGGTGCTGCTCGGCGGACGTACGGCAGCCGCAATCGTCGCAGCAGCCGGTCGAGCTCGCCGCTCAGTGGCGGCGGGGTGGGTGGCGTGACGGTCATCGTGCCACCTTCCCCGGGCGCCAGGCAGCGCGCTGGGCGAGCTGCAGCAGCTCCAGGGCGAGCGCGCGGGCGCGCTGTGCATCCAGGCGGCAGGCCGGGTCGGCGAGGCTGGGCGGGTCGCGGTCAGGATCGTCGCTGAGGACCAGCTCGATCTCCCACTCATAGCCATGCTCGGTGCATACCAACCCGAGTGGGTCCAGGTACGCACGGACGTGCGTGTACTCGCTCATCGACCCATCGCCTCCCAACTACGACTCGAGGCCTGCAACGAGCGCTCCTCAGAGCGGGCGGCCAGCGTGATCACGCTCGCTTGCTGTTGGTGGACCAGGACGCTCGCGAGATCCCCGTCAGCGAACCGGCCGTAAGTGGCGCACCGCTCCAGCGCGTCATCGACCTGCTGGGCGCCGTGGAGCTTGGCGAGGTCGACCGCCTCGGCCATCTTGCGCCGGATCCGTTGCGTGCCCTCCGCCGCAGCGGACCTCAGCCACCGCTGCGCGCCCTGCCCGATCGCCAGGAACTCCCGCTCCTCTTCGCTGCGGGCCTTCGGCGTGCGCGCCAGCGCTCCGGCTGGCCGGGGTGGGTAGTGCTCGTCGTTGATGCTCGGACGCCCGGGCGTGGTCAACTCATGCCGCGCGACCTCCCTCGGACCTTGGTGGTCGATGTGCACGACGATCAACTGCTCGCCGTCAGAGCGGACCCAGACCCGCTCGCCGATCAGCTCGTGCGGCACCGAATACCTCGCATCGCCGACGCTGACGATCGCCTGGCGGTCGACCTTCCGGGTCTGACCGAAGCACAACGTATGCCCGACCCGAGGGACACGGTGCAGACGCGCGTGCTCCTGGGCCAGCAGCGCCACGGGCGCCTCGCGGGTCGCGCGATGCGGCCTGGTGTTGACCTCCGCCATGAACTCCTGGCACGCTGCCTCCAACGCCTGCCAATCCGCATACTCCTCGCGGAGGTTGTGGTCGGTCGGCACCAGATCCGCCTTCGCGACCCGGACGGCCGCCTCGCTGCCGCCCTTGCTCTGCGGGTCTGCGGGCACACACGTCGCGATCGTCAGCCCGTAATGGCGCGAGACCTCAACGATCGTGGGGTTGCGGACCGCGATCCCGGCGACATGATCGACCGTCACCGTCTTCTCGTTGTCCGTCAGCGCGTAACTCGGCACGCCATCCATCAGCCTCAGGGTGCGGTCCAGCCCGATCACGACCGACGCCATCGTCTTATCACGCAACGGCACGACCACCCGGAAACGGCTCCACGCCAGCCACGCGCAGAACAACACCGCGTTTCTGCCGGCGACAACCGGCCCGTCGCCGTAATCCCACTGCAGCCACAGCCCCGGCTGCGGGATCCACGGCCGCGTGACGCGCCCATGATCGCGCCGCCACCGCGCCTTCGCCTCAGCGACCGCCCGACGAGTCGTGCGATACGACCCCTCATACCCCATCGACACCAGCACACCATGCACCACATCACCCCGCACACGACCGTGCGAACGCGCGACCAGCTCATCGATCTTCGCGGCATGCCCGTCCACCAACGGCCGCTGGCGCGAGCGCGCCGGCAACCCGCCATCAGCCGCCTCACGCGCGGCGACCAGCCGCCCGACCGTCTTGTGATCACACCCCGCCAGCGCCGCTGCACCACGCAGCGACCCCGTCAGGTCATACGCCTCAAGGATCTCCATCACTTCCTCCGGACTCTTCACGATTCGCCCTCCCAGGACGCGCGTCGACAACAACGCGCCCCGGACTACAGGGCCCTCAGGACAGAACCGTGGGGAGAAACAATGGCCACGCATGGGGAGAAATGACGGCCACCAGTGGGGCGATTCGATGGCCGCCTACGGGGAGGTTCTCATGGCCACCGACAGGTGTGCTCCGAGTATCCCGGGCGGTTCGCGTCTTTGCAGTACACGACCTTCGTCTTCTCGGGGTGCAACTCAAGACCCACGGTCTTGAGTCTGGTG
>JBKQKK010000057.1:0-4329 GCA_052147535.1 Solirubrobacteraceae bacterium
CGCGCGCGGAAACACGCACACCCGAATCCGAAAAGCGGGCCGAGAAACCCTGCGCGCCGTTCACCAACACAAACCCGGCACCCGCGCGCCTAACCCAGAACACGCGCTCGCTGCGACCGAGCGTGCCCGATACCAGACCGCGCAACGGGACCGGCAAACGCGCAAACCCGCCCGCCGGCGACGCACCCGCCCACGAGCGCGCGCTCGACACGCCCCCCCGGACACCGACCAGCGCCGCCGCCGCGACCAGCATCACCGCGGCCAACAACGCCGCAGCGACCAGCACCCCAACACGACCTCGCGCCGGCCGCCGAGAGCCCACGCCCTTACGCCCCCGAGCCTCGAAGGCGATCGCATCCGCAAACCCCAGTGCCGCCCCCGCCATAGCTAAGCTAACCCAACCCTTGCAGGTATCCGCGCGGCTGTCAACGCGATCGGTCCACGCCAGTGCCCCGCGCCCCAGGCGCAGCGCGCAACCGGCATCTTCTGACGCGATTCCGCGCCGCAGCATGCCATCGGGGGACCGCGACTGACACCAGCGCCAACAAACCGGCCGATGACGCGCTCCTGGTTTGGTGCAGGTCTCAAACTCCTGGCCGCTCATCCCGGGGACAACTCCCCAGCCGTAGGCCTTGATGAACGCGCCGGCGACGGAGAACTAGTCTGGCGGTCGTGCTGCTGGCGCTGTTCGGTCAGATGGAACGACCTACACGATGGAGCGCGCCGCGCACGCCCGCGCGGTCACGACCGCGAAAGGGCGCCGCATCGGCCGGCCGGTCCTCGTCGACCGCGCCAAGCTCGCCTACGCCGCGCACATACGCGATAGTGGACGCACGATCGCCGACATAGTCACCAAGACCGGCATCCCGCGCACAAGCCTCTACCGGCGCCTCCCGCCCCGTCCCGCGCCTACGGTCACGGCCGCGGACACCACCACCACAGCTGCGGAGAGCCCAGCAGGGGCCGCGAGCACAAGCCGGCGCTGACAGCGCTCCGTTCGACATCGTGGAAACCGTCGGCCTGGCGTTAGCGCCGGATTTCGTTCCGTTGTTCCTCACGGGCCGCGCTCGCGCTGGCCCCGTTCTACGCCGGCGCGCGGATCAGAGCGAGATCGTCGCCCTCGACGTCGACGACGTCGCCCGCTCCGCCCGCAAAGGCGTCCTCCGGATCCTCGGCAAAGGCGAACGCGTCCGACAGGTCCCGATCCACCCACAACTCCACGCCGCGCTGAACGGCTGGCTCGCCGAGCGCGCCGACTGGACTGGCCCAGAGCCACCGACACTCCCGCCCTGGTCCTCAACCAACGCGGGCAGCGGCTCAGCGTCCGCGGCGCTCACGCCATCATCACCGGCATCGCCGCGGCCGCCGGCCTTGACGACGACACGACCGTCCACATCCTGCGGCACACGTTCGCGACCACGTTGGTCCGTGGCGGGACCGACCTCGTGATCGTCGCCGAGCTCCTCGGCCACGCCCGCCTGGAAACCACCCGGATCTACACCCGGCCGAGCGCAGAAGACCGCACACGAGCGCTCGACCTGCTCCCCGTCGACAAATAGCACCGCTCAAAGGTCCTGAGGGACTTTTCCGCCTTATCTTGGCCGTACGCCTAGAGGAATCCCTCGACGGCTTCTTGGATGATCGAGCCGTCCGCGTAGCCGTCCCGGCGGGAGTGCTCGGCGAACTGCCACAGCACGCGTTCTTGGCGGTCATACCGAAACCCGCCGGCGCGGCGTGCCGCGACGAGCGTGTCGATCAGATCGCTCAGCGTCAGCGCGTTCACGGCCGCGCTCCTTCCCGCACGTCCAGGACATCTTCAACATCCAGCGCGCAGCGGCGCAGATGCTCGGTATCGAGCCTGAGGTAGTGCGCGACGGTCGTGCTCGCCGCCGCGTGACCCAGGACCGCCGCGAGGACCGGCGGGGGCGTGTCGGTTGCGAGCATCGCGACCGCCAGCGCGCCGCGCAGCGAGTGCAGGCCGTGCGACCGCCCAGCCCCGAACACGATCCCGGTACGCCGCGCGTAGTAGCTCAGCCGGCAGCCCGCCGACGTGGAGGAGCCGAACGCGGTGAACGGGTAGCGGTGTTTGACGAACACCTGCCGGCAGGGCGCCTCGGGCCGGCCGTGGCGGATGTAGTCGATCACCGCCCATCCGACATCGCCCGGCAGCGGGAGCGTCAACGGCACGCCGGTCTTGTGCTGCGTCAACGCCAAGGTCTTGGCCCGCCAATCGAACCACCCGAGTTCCAAGCGGCGCAGATCTCCGAGCCGCACACCGAGCCTGACGGTCAGTAAGACCATCGCGTAGTCGCGTTTCCCGATCGCGGATTGCCGGTCGATCTGGCCCAACACCAAGCGGACATCCCCAACCGTCCACAGGTGCGGGGCCGACTGGCCGCGGCGGGGATAACGCTGAGGCGGCAGCCGCCCGGCCAGGTCTTCTGCGATCTGTCCGCCCTCGTGCAAGTAGCGCAGGAAGTCAGCCAACGCCGAACGCAGCGACCCGGTCGTTTTCGGGGCGTAGGCCCACTGCTTGGGTTCGTGTCCCAGCCCGCAAGGTAGCGTTCAGGTGGGGTAGCATGATCGTCGGGCTGACGGGCTGCTGAACCTGCCGGTCGAGCATGCCTCGCACGGGGTCAGGCGCCTAGCGGTGCTGGAGTCCGCCGCGGGCCCCTTTGAGCACGCGCGAGATATGGTGCGCGAGCACACGGGGCTGCGTTGGGCAAGCGGGGGGTCGAGGAGCTCACGGTCCGCGCCGTCGTGGACTTCGACGGCTTCTACGCCGAACGGGCCAGCGCCGAGCCGGACCCCGGGGAACGCTCCGAGGAGGAGCGCGAGCGGGAGAAGCACGCGGTGCCCTCGACGTCGACCATGTGGTCACGAGCGTAGCCTGGCATTCGGCTCAACAGCGTGCGACGGATCGGCATAGCGTGAGTTCCTTCCGTTACTGCAGAGACGCCTGGTCGAAGCAAGTAGTACTCGGCGACGTCGACCTGGCTGTCCCTCCGGACGGTGCGACGCGAGGTCGCACGAAACGAGTGGACTACCGGACGGAGGATCGACTGTTGTGATGTTGAGCGCGTAGTTCCGGGCCCGTGCTCGATGGCCTGTCCCCACCTTCGACGTGCGCTGCTGGTAACGGCGGGGTGCGAAGCGCGAGGGAAAGCTTAAGGGCTCCCGTTCCATCCGGGCGGCCACAGGCGAGGGGAAGACCAGACGGGAGAATTGCTTGAACCCTCGTTGATGCCTCGTCAAGCGGAGCCTCGCAAGGTGGGATGTTGGAGCGGGGTTGAAGGAAGAGCCGCCGTGGAGCGGCAGGCGCCGGCTGGGGACGTCCCCCAGATCGGGGCGAGCACCGTCGTCCTCGGGGTATAGAGGGCTCCCACCCCGGTCATAGCTCGTGCGTGCGGAACGCGGTAACCCCGTCTGGGTCCGGCCCCCTGGAGCCGGTAAGCCGACCGTGAGGAACGCCCAATCCCTCGGCGGGAACAGGATGATCGAGAAGCGAATGCCGGTGGCCGAAAGGCAGCAGGAAACCGGGACCCGATGGCTGGCCCCTCCGGCTGGTGGCCGCGGATAACTGGCCGGATACGGGACTTGGTGCCCGGACGCGAAAGCGTGCTGACGCGGTCAGGTGAGCCCAGCAGGAGAAGACGACGATGACGCCCGCGCCAACGGATAAGTTAGATGCCGCGACCACGGTCGTGGTGAACGGACCCGCGGACGACCCACTCCGAGTTGAGCGGATCGTACGGCGTCGCGCCGCCGGACACGCGACGGCTTGCTTGAGCCGGATGCGGTGAAAGCCGCTCGTCCGGTTCTTAGGGGAGCCCGGCACAGCAATGTGCCGGGCTTACCCGACAGCAGTCGTCATCGACACCGGCGCCCCGCCCAGCCCGCCGCTTCTTGCGCGAGCGAGAGTGCGGCGGTGCCGAGCCGGAGGCCGCTGGCGGCGTCTAACAATGAGTGGTGGGCTCAAGGGGTCAGTGCACCACCCCCGATGACGGAAGGATCTCACGTCGAGTCAATCCCGGCGTGCCGCTACGCGCGAGTGGGGGGGTCGCATCGCTCGCCCAGCCGGCCACCACGTACCGCGCGACACGTCCCGCGTGGCCCCCAGCCACGCATCGTGGCCGAGCGATCAAAGCGGAAGCGAAGCGGTCTCAACGCGCGACGCACATCCGCACCGCCCCGGCCAACCGCCACCCTTCATTGCAGGCCTTTAGCCGACGCGTCCGGTCCGCCTGCTCACGCCGCCGCGGGCGCAGCGCGCGTCAATTGAGCGAACCGCTCCGCCGGCGTCAGCCACCCAAGCGTCTTACGCGGCCG
>JBKQKK010000058.1:0-9508 GCA_052147535.1 Solirubrobacteraceae bacterium
CGAGGCGCACGCGCGGCTGCCGATCGACCTCAACGATCCGGCGGTGTGGGCCTACCGGGTCGATCAACGCCGTGCGCTCGTCGAGAGGCTCGGCCTCGACAGGGATCTCGCCGACGAGCTCTCGCGCTGGGTGCTTGCCGAGCCCGGGCGGTTCGACGCAGACGATCTGCGCAGTTGGCGGATCGGGTCGCGTGCCTGGCTGTCGGTCGCCGACGAGCAGCTGGACCCGGTAGGGAACGTCGAGCGGCCGGTCGCGGTGTTCGTCGTGCCGGCCCCCAGCGCGAGCGACGCCTGGCAGCTCACACCGGTACTCGCGCTCGACACGATCCGACTGGTCTGCGAGCTCGGCGGGCGACTCGAGCGCGACCTGCGAAGCGCGGTGCTGCCGATGGACAGGCGCGACGAGCTGCTCGAGCGGATCAACACCCGCACGCTGCACGCCGGGCCGCGGCAGTGCCTGGACTCCGCGAGCCAGCTCGCGCACGAGCTCTCGCGCGAACTGCAGGTCGCGATCAGCCCCGGCGTTCCGCGCGAGAAGCGCGACCGGTGGGGGAGACTGGCGGTCCACCGCCGCTCCTACAAGCGCGCCGACGGCGCCAGCGTCGCGGAGCTCGAGCTGCGGGTCCTCACCTTCCCGGCACGCGGGTTCACGCAGCGCCGGCTCGGGTCGGCGCCGCCACAGGAGCCGTACGCGCAGCCGAGCGCGGTGACGAACCTCGGCGAGGCGGTCCAGACGGCCGTCGACGCCGGTCTGCCGCTGCTGCTCTGCACCGAGGCCGCCGGACAGCTCAAGGACACCGTCCGGGTCGGGCGGATGAAGGGCCGCCCCGGGATGCTCACGATCACGACTGCCGACGGCGTCTCGGCGAGTACGCGGCGGCTGGTGGCCGAGCAGGCGCTCGGCGAGCTGCGCGCATTCAAGCGCGCGCGGGCAGAAGGTGACACTCTCAGCCGGCGCAAGGCAACTGCTGCGGATGACGCTTGCGCGGCCGCTGGCCGATGACCCGGTTCTACTCGGGCGCCAGCGCGAGATGGCGGCGCTGAAAGTCGTCGGATCAGGAGTCGACGCCTCCGCGGTCGGGACCGGCAAGACGATCAGCTCGGGCCGGGCGCTCGCGCACCGCGCCTCAACCCAGCCACGGTTCCGCGGCCTGGTGATCGCCGAAGGACGGCTGTTGGGCCAGTGGCGCGAGGAGCTCACGCACGGCGCACCAGGCCGCGGCTTGGCGGCGCTGGCACCGAACCTCGAACTGCTCGTAGTGTCCGACGAGCCGGGCAGATCAGCTCCTTTGACCGCGATCTGGGGGAACCGACCGGGTGTCGTCGTCGCGCCCAACAGCGTGCTTGACCGCTACCCGGCCGATCTGCAGGCGATCCCGTGGCATCTGCTGATCGCCGATGAGGCGCTGCGCTACGCCAACCCCGCGACCGAAGCGCACCAGGCGCTCGCGCAGGTGCGGTTCGGAAGCGTCGCGGACTGCTGGCTGTTGACCGCGACGCCGCGCGGCAAGAGCGCTGAGCACCTCGACGTGCTCGTCGGCCTGGCGGTCGGCGATCAGGCGATGATCAGCGAGCGGCTGGGCACCCGCGAGGCCGGCGATCTGATGGATGAGATCAACGCGCACCGGCTGCGGGTCAACTACGGCCCGCATCTCGTCCGGGTCACCCGCCGCGACATGCAGGCGTGGATGCCCGAGGTCCGCCCGGCGCAGCCACTCGCCATGGACCCCGCCCCGCGCGGCGGGAGCTGCTGGAGGCGATCCGGCGCGGCGGGCAGGAGGCCTACCGCCGGCTGCTCGAGGTCCTGCGGGAGCTCAAGTCCATCGAGTCTGGGAGCGCGACCTACAAGCGGGCGCTCGCTGAGCTCGCCCGCGCCCAGGGGGTCGTGCTCGGCAACGTCGGCGTCTATGTGGATGCGAGCGTCGACCCGCAGACGCTGACGCACTCAAAGGCCGCACTCGCGACCGCGCTGGTCCGCCAAGGCCTCGTCGCGGAGGCGAGCCGCGGCGGGGGAGACGGGCTGCCGCTGTTGCGCGGCGTGACCGCCAAGACGCTCGCCGGGGTGGCGGCCGAGGAGCAGGTGATCGCGTTGGCCGAGCGCGTCTGGTGCCTGCGCCAGCTCGCGGGCACGCTGCGCGAGCGCCACGGCGTCGAGGCGCACGTCGCCGACGGCGCCATCACCACGCTGGAGTTCGAGGCGCTTAAGCGGCGCTTCACCGCCGGCGAGTTCCCGGTGCCGTGTCTCTCGCGGATCGGGCACGAGGGCCACAACCTCCAGAACGCCTCGGTGCTCTGCCACCTCGACCTCCCATGGCTGCCGAGCGGCTTGGAGCATTTTGTTGTTAGGACGCGCTTGACTCAGCCTGTGCGTCATCGTAGGGTGGTCCGCGGTGCTGACATGCGGCGGGGGATCGAGTGTGAACGGGCCGGCGGACTGAATGAGCCTAATGGCGAAGTTCGACGTTGGGCTTCTGCGACGGGCGGTTGGCCCTGTCCGGGTGGGCGACGATTGCGTCGACCTGGGCGAGATTCTTTGCGGCTTTGACCCGGCGGGCTGCGGGCTGGATGACGGGCTCGTGTTCCTGTTTGACGACGATGGGCGACCGAACGCCGATTTCTTTCGGTGGGTGAGCGGGATGGCTGCCCGCGGCAAGCGCAGCCTGGAGGGCCGCCGCGGTTATGCGTATGACGTGGCGGAGTGGATCGACTTCTTGCACGACGCCTACGGGATCGACTATCTCGAGGCGGAGTTCGAGGATCTGGACGAGTACGGGCGTGAGCTGCGGACCTCGAGTGAGCGTCCGGTGTCGGGCGGGACGTGGAACCGCAAGCTCGCGGCGATTCGCGACTTCTACCGGTCGCTTGCGCGTGATGGGCGCCTGGCGCCTGGTGACGGGCCGTTCGCGGCGCCGGGCGCCGACCGGGAGCTACGGTCGCGTGCGGTCGGTACCCGGGCCGTGCGCTATCTACTGTTGGGGCAGGTGCGTTATTTCGTTGAGGTCGGGATGCGTGGGTACCGGCCGGACGGGACGATCGACACGGCGTTCCGGGGCGGCTACCCGGGCCGCGACGGGTGCATGGCCAACGTGTTGGCCACGACCGGCATGCGCCGCAACGAGATGCGGTCGCTGACGACGGTCGAGGTGGATCTCGGCGCGCCGGCGACCAACGGCCGGCGCGTTTTGATCGGCGCTCCGGCCAAGGGCGGGCGCCAGGGGCAGGTGATCGTGCCGCGCCGCGCCTTGGAGGACCTGCGCGCCTATGTTGACGGTGACCGTGATGTGATCGTGTCGGTCGCGAACTCGACCGGCAGTTTGCGCAAGCGGGAGCCGATGATGATCGTCGTCGAGGAGCTCGACGAGCGTCGCCAGACGGTCAAGGGCTACGACAGGGCGGCGAGGTGCGCGTTCGCCAAGCCGGTGTCCGCGATGTCGGTTGACGAGCGCGCACGGGCCTACCGCCGGGAGGCGGAGCGCTGGGAGCCGTTGGCGTTGTTCGTCGGCGAGGGGGGCGTGATGGTCTCGGGCAGCCTCGTCAACCGGGTGTTTGAGACCGCGAATCGTCGTGTCTGGTCGTACCGCGGTGACGCCAAGGCGATCGAGATGCCTTCCAACGTGTCGCCGCATTGGATGCGCCACACGTTCGGGATGCATCTGCTGTGGACGTTGATGCACGATCTCGTCGAGCGTGATGACCGGCTCGCGCGGCTGTTGCGCGATCACGACGAGCCCGGTATCCGGGCCTACGGGCAGTCGGTGATGTGGCCCGTGCAGGTTGTGCAGGAGCTCTTGCGGCACCGGTCGCTGAGGACCACCTGGCTGTACCTGTATCACCTCGGCGAGCTTGACCACAGCGTGATCGACTCGGTCGACGACCTGGCCGATGTGTTCGTTTCCCTCGGTCGACAACTGAAACCCGGGGGTGGGTGATGGCGCGAGCTGACCGGCGTCGCAGTTTCGCGTCACGGTCGCGTCCGTCCGGCCTGCGGCCGCTGGGGCATGTCGGGATCCGCGCGATCGACTGCGTGCGGCCCGACGGCTTGACCATCGACACCGTCGCGTTGAACCCTGGTGACTGGCGCTGTTCGGGTTTGATGGCCGATGTGCTGGACGGTTGGGTGGCGCATCGCCGCCCGGGGGTCGACAGCAGGTACGCGAGGTTCAAGACCACGCAGACCGACAAGTACGCCCTCGGTGATTTCGCCCGGTTTGTCGATGCCAACGCCGGCGACCCGGCCGCGTTGAGGCTCGCTGGCTTGTCGCTGGAGCTTGTCTCGGACTGGGAGGCCGATCTCGCCGCTCGCTTCCTGGTCGACGGTTGCGGTGAGCGGAAGGTCTCCAACGAGCCGCATGTGAGGGCGGCCAAGCTGTTCGCGTTCATCCGCGAGGCTGCCGCGATCGGTGTGGTCGTTGAACCGATTCTGTTGGACCGTGCGCGGTATGGGCCTCGGTCGAGGTGGCATCGCCATGTCGCTGGCCAGGTCGTGGGGTTCACCGACGAGGAGGACCGGGCGCTCACTGCGGCCCTGCTTGCCGTGCTGCACCGGGCCCTGGCGAAGGTCCGCGAGGGCGCAGCTCTGGTCGCGGCGGGAAAGGATCCCGAGATGCACGGGTGGAACTCGCTGGCGAACCTGGCGTGGCGGGCCGTGCTCGGCGGCGGACTCTCGAGCGAGGACATCTTGGTGCATCTCTGGGAGCCGCTGCCGGCGGATCGCAAATGGGCGAACCTCGACTCCTCGATCACCGATTTGTGGCCCGGCGGCAAGCCCGCGGGCTGCTGCGGGCGGACGTCGTTTCCGGTGCGGTTACGCGCCATGATCTGGCGGTTGGTGTTTCCGAGCGCCGATGAGGTCCTCGCTGGCTACTTTCTGTTGCTGGCGCTGACGGGCGGTGAGCCGAGTTGGGCGCAGTCGCTGTCGCTCGACGCGATCAAGGTCCGGGGGAACGGCTGCGTGCTGACGGGGTTCAAGGGCCGCCGACCGTTCGCGACGGTCAGCGAGCGGGTGTTCCCGCGCCTGGCGGGCGAGGGCATGTGCGTCCCGAAGCTGTGGGAGCTGATCGTCGAGTTGACCGCCCCTGTGCGTCATGTCCGCTGCGCGGAGGGCGCGGGGGATCAGGGCAGCCTGTGGCTGCACCTGGACGCCGGCTACTACCGGCTGGGGATCGTGCGGTGGTTCTGTTTGCGGGAGTGGTGGGAGCGCAACGCGCAGGGGGCGCTGTCTGGCTATGACAGCCGGTCGTTTCGCCAGGGCCGGCGGTCGGTGGAGACGATCGACGTCCGTGGCGAGAACCTCACCGGCAACCCGTTCGAGCACTCGATCGACGTGTTCCTGAACCACTACGGCGATGACCCGAAGCTGCTCGTACTCACGCTCGAGACGCTCGACGCGTTCCAGCAGAACTGGTTTGACTCGGTCGTGGCAGGCAAGCCCGAGGTCACCCAGCGCCACGGTGTCGTGATCACGACCGCGCTGATGGGCCGTTTGATCGCCGGCGAGGAGCCCGCCCGGGCGTTGGTGAAGGCGTCTACCGGCCTTGACGACGATGGCCTTGACCGGCTGATCTGCACCGAGGACAACGACACCCCGGTCGGCGCCGCGTGCGTCGATATCACCCACCCACCGTTCGAGGACGCGGTAGCCGGCGAGGTCTGCCAACGACTATGGGTCGGCACCTGCTTCGGGTGCCGCAACGCGATCGTCACCGAGCGCCACCTGCCATTCATCGTCCACTTCTACGACAGCGTGATCGCCGAGGACCAGCGTGACCTGCCGGCGGACTTGTTCGCCGAGCGGTGGGCTTCGGTGCTCGCCGCGATCAGAACGATCCTCGACGCGTTCGGCGCCGACGCGGTCCACGCCGCCCGCCGCGAGATCGCCGCCAGGGGCATCCGCCCGTTCGTGCGCCAAATCGAGCTTGGCCTCGGAAGCAGGCTGTGGTGAGCGTCCAAGCATCGCCGGTGTCTGCACTGGCCCGGGGCAGGGAAGACTCGCTGCTGTTCGCCGCCGATGACCCAGTACTGCCCAGCCATCCAGGCACCCCCGTGTTCGGCGATCTGCGCTGGGATTTGTCGATCCGCGGCCTGGCGGCCAACCAGCTGCCCAGCGATGCCGTGCTCAACTTCGGCCGGTTCCTCGCCCCGGCCGGGCCGGGACCGCCGGTAGGCCCTGCCCAGCCGCTGCGCCTCGCGCCGGCGTGGCTACTTCGAGCCAAGGAGGTGCTGGCGATCTTGCTGTCGCCGACGCGGTCAACCAGCCATCGCCGGATCGACGTCTACCGGCTACGGGAATCGTCGTCGAGCACGGTGAAGGCGACACACGCCCACATCTACGCACTCGCGGTGTGGGCGACGCTGGAGTCCCTCCCGGCTGATCTGGACCGCTGGGAACAGGGCGACCTGGACGACTTCCTCGCGTACCTGGCGTGCGAACGGACCAACTCTCGCACCGGCGCTCAGGGCATCGACCGGTCGAGCATCCGCAGTTACGTGAACACGCTGCGCACGCTTCATCTGCTGCGTGACACGCTCACCGACGGCGGGTTTCGCTTTGACCCTTGGGAGGGCATGAGCGCGGAGCGCGTCACTGGCGTCGATCTGAGCGTGCGCCGAACAAAACCGATCCCAGCTGGGCAGTACCAGCCGTTGATGCGCAACCTGTGGAAGGTCATCGATCAGATCGCGCCCGACGTCCTCGCCGCCGCGCAGCGCGCCGACACGCTGAACAGCGCTCCACTGCAAACGTGGTGGCCGAACGTCAACCAGCGCGTGGGAGCCGAGGAGATCGCCGGCGCTGAGGCGATCTTGGCGCATGGCAACCTCGCTCCGACGATGCAGGCCTTCCGGCGGCTGCTGCGCGAGCACCCCGACATCATCCTGGCCAGCGACGCTGAGGTCCAACAACGGTCCGGGATCGGACACCAATGGTTCTCAAGAAACCGCCGCCGGCTGATCGACGCGGGCATCCTGGAACCCGTCCATCCACCGCCCGCGGCCCGCTGCGCGGTCCCGGGATGCGATCGCGAACCGCGCCAGCGGGCCTGGTGTGTCGAGCACGAGCGCCGCTGGCGACGCGCAGGAGCACCTGACCCGGCGATCTGGCAAGCCACCGAGCAGGCACAGCTCCCGCTCGGGCCGCTACCGCCTGACTGTGCTGTTGGGGCCTGCGAGCGTGAGGCCCAAGACGGCCCGTTCTGCAGCGGGCACGCGCAGCGCTACAGAAGCGCTGGAAAGCCCGACATCAACAGGTGGGCCTCCAGTCAGCAAGCCGCCGAGCCGATCGGCAGCTGGCGCTACCGCCCGACGGGATTGTTCCCTGAGGTCCGGACCGTCGCCGAGCACCTGACCGCCTGGCTGGAGAACCCCGAGAACCGCATCCCGCTACGCGCCAGGAGCGAGTTGGCCGCGCACTTCAGGCACAGCAGCGACGGTGTCTGGGCCGGCGATGAGGTCAACCGCGCGCTGCTGGCGCAGATGATCGGCGTGCGGCCCGACGCCCTGCGGGGACGCGAGGTGCGCGCGATCATCGACGACGCGGTCACCCGCGGCCAGACGCAGGTTGGGGGGCTGTGCGAGATCACCGCCGTGCGCTGCGCGGACGGCAGTGAACGTCCCTGGATCGACGGGATCGACCCGGCGCTGTTGGGGTCACTCACCCACTTCTGCCGGATCTGCGCGATCGTATTTATCTACATGTTCTCGGGCATGCGCGACTCCGAGGTGCAGTCACTGAGGAAGGGGTGCGTGCAGGAGTTCTGGGGGCATCTCACTCTGACCGGCAAGGAGTTCAAGACGTTCCGCGGCGCTCAGGCGCGATGGGTCGTGATCGAGCCCGTCGCGCGCGCGGCACGGATCGCGGAGGCGCTCACTTGGCATCCGCAGCGGATCGTCGTGAGCGCCCGGCCCGGCAGCGATCCGGTGATCGACGCCGGCGATGAGATCGACAGTCTGATCGCGACGATGAACCTCGCCGCCGAGCTGGGGCTGCTCGAAGCGATCCCCGACGGCGCTGCGATCCGGCCCCACCGCTTCCGGCGCACGTTCGCGATCACCGCCCGCAAGTACCCGTGGATGCAGATCGCATTGCACTGGCAGTTCAAGCACGCCTCCCACTACATGACGCAGAGCTACTACGCGCTCAACGACGATGTCACCGCCGAAGACAACGAAGTCGCCAGCGAGCTCGTCGAGGCCGCCGTTGACCGTCTCGCCGGCCTCTATGAGATCCACGAACGCAACGAGCCGCTCTACGGCAGCGCGGCACCCCGCCTCGCCGATGAGTTCGACGTCATCGCAACCGACGTAGCGACCGTGCAACAGGGCGACGAGCGCGGGTTCGAAGGGCGGATATGGCGCCACGCCGAGGTGCGCAAGCGCCTGCGCGGCTCGGCCCTGCGCCTCTACCCGGGGGTCGCCCTGGACTGCGTGTTCGGTCCCGGCGGCGCGTGCGGCGGGGTCGAGGCCCCGAACTGGAGCGCCTGTGACCCCGGGTGCGCGAACGCGATCCTTGACGGCACCCAGCTCGCGTTTCTCAAAGACGCCGCCGACCGGATCCGCTCCTATCTCGATGACGAAGCGCTCGGCGCGGCGCTGCGGCTGCTCCTCGATGGCCAGCTGGACCAGCTGACCGCGGCAATCGCCAGCCACGAGTCGCGCCCCGCGCCCGGACGCCAACCACCACAACTATGACCCAGCAATGACCGTCTCCCTGCACAATCGCCGCAAGCTCGAAGAAGCGATGAGCCGGCTTCTCGACGGCAGCGCCACCACCGCGGACGGGAAGCTCACCTGGAAGAACGTCGCGGCCGTCTCCGGCGTCAGCAAGGCGACCGCTGACCGAGCCGTCGACCTGCGCGACGAGTTCCGTCGACAGGTGCAACAGCGCACGCCAGTCCCGAGCGCCCGCACTGACCCGATCTCACGTCCACGCGACGAACTCGAGCAGGAACTCGCGCGCGTACGCCAAGAGAACACGGACCTCAAACAGAGCACGAAGGTGCTGCACTCGGTAATTCTCGCGCTCACCCACGAGAACCAACGGCTCGCTCGCCGCCGTCGGCACGCCGACGCCGATGTCGTGGCGCTCGCCACCGGCGACCAGCAACCACAGGGACAGCGCTGATGGACGACCACGACCTCGCCGGCAGCCCGCTGATCGACCACCACAACCTCGCTGGCCTTGACCCAGCCGCCCTCGGACGCCTCGAACGCGGCTGCTCACCCGGCCCCGACTATCGCCGGGCGGGGGGCGTCGTGTTCCACGCCGCGCCGCCCGACTGGCCCGCCCCGCTGCATGACGATGCCTATTGCGGGCTTGCGGGCGAGATCGTCGACAGCCTGCTCCCGTTCACCGAAGCCTCGCCGGCAGCGATGCTGCTGCAGCTGCTCGTCCTGCTGGGCAACGTCGTCGGTCGCGGCACCTGGGTCGGTCCCGCCAAACGGGCATGGCGGACCAACGAGTTCGTACTCGTCGTCGGCGACTCCTCCTACGGCCGCAAGGGCACCGCCCTCG
>JBKQKK010000059.1:0-10779 GCA_052147535.1 Solirubrobacteraceae bacterium
TGCATAAGGCATACCTCGCCGACCGTGGCCGGCGGACAATCGCTTTCATAATCTCGGAGCCACGCAACGGTCATCGCCTTGGCGACATTCCGGTCGACCGCGATCAGTTGTCGGCGGAGGCGATCACCGCCCGCGGCGCGGTCGAACCCGCGTGCATAGGCACCAAGGTGTTGGTGAGCGCGACTGCGCCGACCCTGCTTACGGCAACGAGCGGAGCTGTGAGCTGAGACGGCGGCGCTGCGGAGTCGTCCTGGTCGGCGATAGGGACATCCGATCGCTAGCTGCGACCGCCGTCCGGCAGCAAACACGAGACGAAAAGCGGCCGCCCCGGCTCGGCCGGCGAGACCGCTCGTTTGCCGCTCGCGGACCTGCACGAAATTAGCTGATAGGCCGCGCTTCAGCTAGCACGTGGACCGTGTCGAGCGGACCAGTGCCAGCTCTGGTTGCCACGTACACGATCGTCAAGGCTGAGGACGCTGACCATGGCTTTCGATCCGCGACCTGGCGCATCGTTTCAACGGGGAGCAGAAGTCCGGAACCGTCGTCGCCGGACGACTGCTTTCAGTTCGGGACGCGGCGCCTGCATTCAACGGCGAACGATCGTGCGCCGGCGTCGGTCGGCGCGATCGCTATGCCACGAACGCGCTCGTGAACGCCCACCCGTGCTGACGATCGCGTTCGCGTGGAAGCACTCGCCCACTCTCCCGACCCCCGCTGACGTGGTGTGACCCGCCGACGGCTCCGCCGCTTGCTCATCCGCGGCAAGCACCTATCCCGAAGCGACGACCTTGAGGCCGGATCCGACTTCGTCGGATCTGGCGCATTGCGCCGACGTCCTTCCGACGACGGTCGGGGACGCTCGGAGCCACCAAGGCACCGTCCGGCTCGAACCCCACTGGTGCCGAACGTCACAATCGGTCTCGATGTCGAGCGAGACCGTCCTGCGCTTGCTGGCCCGCGCGTCTCGTGCGTTCAGCAAGCGTCTTGGCGACATCTCCTTCAGCGGCATTGCGGCGGTCTCGTGTCTTTCGATCAGGCCGCTGCTTCTCGTCGGGAGCGGCGGTCGGCGTTTACCGAAGTCGAGCAAGCGCCGGCTCCTTCCTGCGCGGAAGAGCAGGGCTCCGGGCTGATCGGTGCGGCCGGCGTTCGGCCGACGCATCGGCGAGTCTCGGGGTGGCGAATTGCGAGACGCTCGCGGTGGGCGAGGCGAGACCTGGATTCGTTCTCGCGCTGTACGTGGTGGTCGAGGGGACGCAGGGATGGACATACACGCTGCGGGCGTTCACCATTCAGTGTGCAGAGTGATGTCCAAGCAGTCAGCCGATGTCCGAGCAGCATCCTTCGAGGTCGCTGAGCGGCGGCTGTTTGACGCGTGTGCGCGATCGAGGTCACGAGTCGACGCGTCCGCCTGGCTGACCCGCCGCTGTCGGTTCGTGTGCTGGAGACGGGCAAGGGTCCGCCGCTTTTGCTCGTGCACGGCAGCGGCATGAGCGCTTCGACCTGGGCACCGTTGTCGCCTGTTCTCGCCGGCTACCGGCTGATCGCGTTCGACCTGCCGGAGTTCGGGCTTAGCAGGCCTTGCGTCCTTCGTGGCGCGCCGCTCGTGAACGCGCCCGTCGCCGACCATCAGCTGGCGTCGCCGCGGGCAGCCGTGGTGATAGAGCACCGCCTGGATCCGCTGCTGCCACTGCGAATGCTGCTCGATCAGCTTGTGCCGCGACCGCACACGGGCGCGGAAGATCAAGGATGTGATCAGGCGGGATCCACGACTCCGGCAGCCTTCCTGCCATCAGCAGCTCGCGATGATGACGCGCATCCGCGCGATCGGTCTTCGCGCGCTTCTTGTTCCCGCGCAGCGCCGCGGTCTCCGCCGGCTCGGCGAGATGCACCACCGCCCCGACCGCACGCAGCTCCTCCACGAAGAACCGCCAGCCGGTCGTCGCCTCGAGCGCGACCTCGAGCTGCTGGCCGGCGAACCGCGCCAGGAACCGGCGTACTCCGGCGCGGTCGGCCGGGCTCACCCGCCCACGGCTGATCTCGCCGCTGTCCAGATCGATCCACTCCGCAGTGATCTGTGCCCGCATCCCCTCTACGAACGGCGACCGCGAAATCGACAGCGACCGACACGGCGCAGGCGCCCCTCGCTACCGGGCGGATGTGTCCTCATCGAAGCTTCAAATACATGACGTGGAGCCCGACGAGGCCATGCTCGGGGTGATCGAACGCCTCAGGAACCGTCCCGGCGATCGAGAACCCGACCGAGCCATATAGCCCGACCGCCGCCGCATTCGTCTCAGCGACCGCGTTGAACTGCATCGATCTGAACCCTGCCGCGCGGGCCCAGGTCAGTGCGTCCTCGACGAGCGCCCGTCCCACACCGCGGCCCGGCGCGGCCGACGCGACCATGAAGCTTGCACTCGCGACGTGCGCACCAGGCCCGGCACGGTTTGCGTACATGTTTGCCGTGCCGAGCACCGCGACGCCGTCGACCGCGATCGCCGGCCGGCTGGGCGCAGCGACCATCCACAACTCCCGCGCCTCGTCCTCGGTCATCTCAGTGGCATACGCGAACGTGTCCCCCGCGACTACCACCTCACGGACAATCCGCCAAGTGTCCGACCAGTCGCCCGCAGTCGCCTCACGAATACGGAGTCCCATGCCGCCATTGTGGAGGACAATCCCCGACTGGAGAAACTGCCGGATCTCCTGAGCCCCGACAACGAACCGTCGGTGCCGCATGGATCCGGCATCGGTCCCTGGCCTGCCGCCGCCAAAGCAGATGTTTCGGCGGCGCCAAAGGTCGCTGTCGGATTGGGTCCCCCAGCTCAGCCGAACGCGCGCCGCGCTGTCGGCTCTGATCCCCGACCGCTTGCCGCCGACCCCCCGAGACGGCAAAGCACTGCGCCCTGATATCGGCAGCGCCGACGCCTCGGGCCCTGCTCGCCGGTGGACCCATTGCGACAGCCGCGCTCTTAGCAGAAGCAGGGGGTCCGCTGCGGTCCGCTGCCATGGTCCCGCTTTCAGGTGGCCGCGCTACTTCCCGGCGCTCGGACTCGCGGCGTCGCGGTTCCGTGGCTCAGGTCAGGCAATGGCGGACCCGGTGGCGCCGGGACCGGCGCCCGCTTGCCGAGAGGAGCACGAGCGCGGGTGCTTGCTGACCGTGCGACGGACCACCCATCGCCAAGCCGGGTCGGCGGCAGCCGCTTCGCGATGAAGCGGCCGCCGCGCGAGGCACCACTCCAACTCGGATTTGCGCTGCAGGGAGGGTCGACGGTGATTGACTGGTCGCTAAGTATGCCTAGGGTGCGGGCTTGACCTCGAAGTTCAACTCAAAGAACTCCATCGACGGGAGCTCGGCCCCCGGCGGCAGCTTCGGCGCGAATTGGCTCTCGGCGAAGGCCTGGCAGTCCTCGCGCGAGTCCCACAGCTCGATCGCTCTGTAGCCCGAGCTGGCGGCGCCGCTCCAGTGCCCTCGGAACCCTTGGGCGGTCTGCAGCTCGTCGAGGACTCCGGCGTGGCGCATCTCTTCCGCGAACGCTGCGTCAGCGCCGGGGATTTCGACCATCATCAAGACCGGCATGTGAGCCTCCTGGTGTCTGCCGGCTGGGCCGGCATTTTTGCGGTTACGGAGCTTTTGACACCGGAGCGTCTACAAAGGGGGCGCTGGGTAGATCGAACCGCTTCAGGTAGCCGGGGCCGAGGAACCAAGTCAGCTGAGAGATCCCCGCGTCCGCGAGCGACAGCACCAACAGCCCGGACTGCTGGACCGACCCCGAGAGCGGGTCGATGTAGTAGGTCCCGAACGCGGGCTCCCCGTTCGCGCGGGTGGCGATCAGGCGGCTCGACTGGCCCGAATGCCCCTCAGAAACCGCCGCGAGGAACACGCCGATCAGCTCCGGGCCGTGGTACTCGTGCTGGGCAGGCGGCATCCGGAACCACGCGTTCTCAGTGACGAGAGCGACCATCCCGTCGATGTCGTCAGCGAGGAACGCCCTGGCGAACCGCTCCACCAGCTCCTGCTCCTCCACAGAGGCGAGGGGCGGCGCGGTGATCCGCTGGGTCCGATCACCGAGCTCCTGCTCGATCGTCACCCGGGCTCGCTTGAGGGCGCTCTTGACGCCATCGACCGAGGTCTCGAGGATCGCCGCGGTCTCTGCGGCGTGGAAGCCCAGCACGTCCCGGAGCACCAGCACGGCGCGCTGGCGTCCAGGCAGTCGCTGCAAGGCGCTGATGAACGCCAGCTCAATCGCCTCACGGCTCTCATACCGCGCCGCCGGCCCTGGCTGGCTGTCCGCCAGCCAGCCGAGCCGGTCATCCGGATACGGCTCCAGCCAGCAAGGATCGGCCATCCTCGTCGGCGCCGGAATCTCAAACGTCAGCGGCGGTTGCGCGTGCGGGCGGCGACCGGCGTCGCGCAGTACGTTCAGACAACGGTTAGTCGCGATCCGGAAAAGCCACGTTCGCAGGCTCGATCGCTGCTCGAAATTTGCCAGCGCGTGCCATGCGGCCAGCATCGTGTCCTGCAGCGCGTCCTCGGCATCCTGGGCCGAGCCGAGCATCCGGTAACAGTGAAACTCCAGTTCGTGCCGAAATGGCTCCGTGAGCTCGCGGAAGGCAAGCTCATCGCCAGCGGACGCCCGCTCGAGCACGGTCGTTGTCACGCTTCAGATCCTGCCATGTTGAGCCATCGTCCGGCTCAGTGACGCCGGCGGACGGCAAAGTCGGCGCCGCGCGCGGCTCCGAATCATCGGCGTACGGCGGGCTCCGCCAGGACGTCGTGGCAGATGCGCTCAGGCGCGGACCCGGACGCCTCCCGCCGAACACTACCGATGGGTCGGTCGCCCTTGTCGTCCCAGTCGATGTTTCGCCGTCGAGCCCGATGACGAGGGTCACCAGTGGCCAGATCCCGACCGAGGTCAGTAGCGCCATCCGCCAGCGGGCTGGCGGGGCCGCTCCGGCGGGGAGGGCGAACCACGCTTCCATCCCGGTCAGCTCCTGGCGGTCAGCGTCTACTGCGAGTGCGTCGACTCGAGCGGGGAGTTTGCGGCGAGCGTCGGATGTCTCCCAGGCGCGTGAGCGTTCGTCGTCGTTGAACCGATAGACGATGTTGTACTCACGGTGTGTTGCGGTCAATGGCCGGCACAGCACCTCGGCGCTGGTCCAACCCGGTTGACGCGATGCGGTACTGATCGCTTCACGCAGGACGGCTTCGAACTGCGCCGCATGATGCTCGTGGACACGTCTTGTGATGACGACAGCGACGGTCTGATCGAGGCTTGTGTTCATGCTGTCACGCAGTTCCGCCGTTGACGCGGATGTTCTGGCCGGTAATCCATCGCGCCTGGTCGCTGGCGAGAACGCGATCACGTCGGCGATCTCCTCGACCCGCCCGAGCCGGTTGAACGCTGAAATGCGCTCGAGCTCGGCGATGAACGCAGGGTCCTTGCCATCGCGGTAGCTGTCGGTCTCGGTTGCCCCGGGGGAGACGGCGTTCACGGTGATACTGCGCGGGCCGAGCTCGCGCGCGAGGATGCGGGTGATTTGCTCGATCGCGCCCTTGGTCATGTCGTAGATGCCGTAGTCGGGGAGCGCGAGCCCGGTTGTCGAGCTGGAGATGTTGATGATCCGACCGCCTTCGGTCAGGCGCCGGGCGGCGAACTGGCAACCGAACAGAGTGCCCTTCACGTTCACCTCCAACACCGTGTCGATCTGGGCTTCGGTGGCGTCCGCGATCGGGACCAGGGTCGCCACGGCGGCGTTGTTGACGAGGATGTCGACCGACCCGAAGCGGTCGGCGGCCGCATCAAACAAGCGCTCGAACTCGTCGCGCTGGCCGACATCCCCTGCGACGACGATCGCGTGACCGCCGTCCTCGGCGATCTGCTTCGCAACCGCATCCGCCGCGGCGGGGGTGTCGAGATGGTTCACGACGACGCTCGCGCCGGCGCCCGCCAGTCGGACAGCGGTTGCCTTGCCGATGCCGGTGGCGGCCCCGGTGACGATCGCGACCCGACCGGCAAGCGACTCGATGGACCCCAGAGGTGTCACTCGAACCAGTAGTCGAGCGTGATCGATGCGCTCTCGCCGAGCAAGGCAGAGAACCCTCGCTCGCCACGGAGCCCAGCGAGCTCGTCCGTGCCCGACCCCGGGATCACGAACCACTCGCCGCTGACCGTGCTGCCCTCGAGCGTACCCGCGTCCTGCAGCAGGAAGGACCCGTGACGATCGCCGATCCGGCCGGTCACCCGTTCGATTTCGACGAAGCTCGCCGACCCGTCCTCCCCGATCGCCTGCAGGAACCGCACCATCCCATCGCCCTCGATATCGCCGACGAACCGCTCCCTGACGTGGATCTCGACGAGCTGCGGCCCGACCGCAGGCTCGTCATACGGCTGTGGGTCATAGCTGTCGACCTCGATCGTGCCTGTCGCCCGTGCCCTTGTCGCCTGGCTCATAGCGCCCTCCTCGGTGATTGATGGATGCGACGCGACCTGATCGCGTTGTGTGCCGTGCCGCTCGATAGGTGAACAGCTTGCGGACGTGCGCCCCGGAGAACAAGGCCGGATCGCTCACCGCATCAGGTAGCTTTCCTTACCGATGTGGTCCGGGGTTGAGCTGCGCGAGATCCGTGTCTTCCTCACGCTTGCCGAGGAGCTCCACTTCGGGCGCACCGCGGAGCGGCTCGGGATCACCCACTCGCGCGTAAGCCAGACCATCCAAACCCTCGAAGCGCGCGTCGGCGCGAAGCTGTTCGATCGCACCAGCCGCAGAGTCGCGCTGACCCCGCTGGGCGAGCAGCTGCGCAGCGCGCTCGGCCCGGTATATCGCGAGCTCGAGCGCGCGTTCGATGACGCGCGCGACGCCGCGACCGGGATTATCGGCACGGTCCGGATCGGGATGTACTCGCCGCTCAACGGCGGCCCACACATGGTGCGGATCGTCAAGACCTTCCAGCAGCGCCACCCACGCTGCACGATCGCCTTCATCGATACCGGTCTGGAGCGCAGCCAGTTTGACTGGCTGCGTAGCAGCGCTGTGGACCTGCTCGCGATGCGCCTGCCGGTCTCCGAGCCCGATGTCTCCATCGGGCCGATCCTCTCGACCGAGGAGCGCGTGCTCGCGGTCGCCGATGATCACCCACTTGCCACGCACGACACGGTCAGCTACGAGGACGTCGCGGGCTACGCCGTCTCAGACGCTCGCTCGCTCCCGCGTGAGATGATGGACGCGTTCATCCCGCCGGCCACACCGTCCGGCATCATGCTGCGCCGGGTCGAGCGGCAGACCGTGGCGGAGGCGTTCCTGAGCGCAGCGGTTGGCGAGCTCGTCCGTCCAACCGTGCGCTCCCAGCTGGCGCAGGTCCCGCGCGGGGTCACCCTGATCCCGATCAGAGATCTGCCGCCGTCACAGACCGCCCTGCTCTGGCTCACCGCCAACCTGTCGAGAAAGCTCGCCGCGTTCGTCCGCGTCGCTACCGACGTCCTGTCTGCCGAGGCGGAGAACACGGCCGGCGCGTCCATGACACACCCCGCCCCAGGCGCTTCATGTCCACCCCTCTACATCGACGACAACGCCTCGGAACGCCACCCACGCCCCGTAGCCTCCCGTACTAGGCCATCGGGGGTTCAGCGGCCACGAACCAGTCAGCCGCAGGGAGCCTGCCCTCACCAAGCGGGGCGGCCTGCCTCCCGACCACGAGCGCGAGCGCGGCCCCATGTGACCGACGCCTGAGCGCCGCGCTCACCTACGCGCTGATGACGGGTCCGAGGTATCCGGCGATGACGGCGGCGAGCTCGTCCGGATGGCTGAGAGCGGCAAGATGCCCGCCCGGCACGATGGCCGGATCGATGCCGAGCCGTTCGCGAGCGATACGCCGCTGAAGCTCGAGCGGGAAGAAACGGTCATCACGGCCAGCGACGACGTGGATTGGGATCGCGGGCCACACGTCGAAGTTGCAGCGGTCATCGAACCTCTCGTCCAGTTGGGAGGCGGCGTGGCTCTCCATTTCCGGCAGCAGTTCCTCGGGAATGTCGTGCAGAAAGTAGGTGGCCAGATCGAACTCGACGCTGTAGCCGCCGCTCACGGCGGCCGCC
The DNA here is from genome assembly GCA_052147535.1 of Solirubrobacteraceae bacterium. Taxonomy (GTDB): domain Bacteria; phylum Actinomycetota; class Thermoleophilia; order Solirubrobacterales; family Solirubrobacteraceae; genus Palsa-465. Next base: position 8,094 of record JBKQKK010000059.1, read on the forward strand.
GTTCGGGCCTGCTCTGATCCCACGTTCTTCCACCACTCGCCTGGTGTCTCACCGGGCAGCGGGATCATCGCGTTGACGAACACGACCATGCGGGTCGGTATCCGCTGCCATACCAGCGGTGCGGTGAAGGCTCCCATCGATTGCGCGATCACCGCAACATCGGTGCGCCCATCGACAGCGTCCACGACCGCGTCGGCATACGCCGGCAGGCCAATACGGCCACGCGCCGCCAGATCCACGGCGATCGCGTCGTAGCCACGAGCCTGCAGGTCGCGCTCGACCAAGTGCCAGTACCAGCCCATGCCGCCAGCCCCGGGAATGAGCACCGCACATGTCATCTCATCAGCCTCGTCTCGTTCCGATCATCACCAGCGTCGCCGACCGGTCACGGCAGAACAAGCGGCGCTGCGCGCGCCGCCGTCATCTCGGACCCACCAGCCGCAACCAGCCGACTCGGATGACCGCGTTGCCGGGAGCGTCCTCGACGGGGTCGCTGCTCGCAGGATCCAGGTCAGTGGTAGCGGCCGCCCAGCGGGCGAGACCGTCGAGCGGTGGGCGGGTCATGGAGATGGCGCATCTGTCGGACTCCTTCACAAGCGATGTGTCGCGCTCAGCCATCCGCGCGGCGGAGAGCGAATAGAGAGCGGGCCGGACGCGCTGGGGGCACAGCCGCTTCCGCCAGCGCACGAGACTCCGCCCCACGCAAGCGCTTAGACGCGCCAAGCGCGGCAGAGGGGACATCCGGTGGCGATCGGCAACGCCGCGCCAGCACTGGCGGGCCTTCAGTGCCGCTGCGTCGATCACGGCTACTCGGCGTGTAGGGCGGTGGTGGTTTTGGATGCTGCGGCCCAGGCGGCGGGGCCGAGCGCGCCGGCGGCGGCGATCGCCAGCCCGGCGAGGGTGAGCAGCGCGAGCTCACCGGTGCCGAGGACGTGCACGAAGCTGTCGGGGAGGATCAGGTTCCGGGAGCTGTGGGCGAGGTGGCGGATGAGTTTGTCCTGGATGATCAGCCCGACGGGCAGGGCGATGATCGCGGCGATGATGGTCGGGATGATGACCCAGCAGAGGACCATCGAGATCGTTTGGGAGGGGGTCATCCCGAGGGCTTTGAAGATGCCGAGGTCGTGCAGCCGTTCGCGGGTGGCCATCAGCACGGAGTTGAGCACGCCGAGCGCGGCGAGTACGGCGATCAGGATGGCCAGTAGGTGGAAGTAGGAGGACTTGATCTGCGCGGCGACAGACGGGCCGGCCGGGGTGACGACGAAGTAGGTGGCGGTTCCGAGCCTCCGAGTCAGTCCGCTGATGTAGGCGCCGGTGTTGGTGTTGGACTTTAGGTTGATGTCGTAGCTGTTGACGGCGAGCTTCGCCGCGGCGGCCGGCCCGAGTGTCTGCCGGCTGATGAACAGCTCGGGGCCGGGGGTGGGGACGAACACCTCGCCGGCGATCGTGACCGTGACGGCTCGTCCGTTGATGGTGAGCGGGATGGTCTGGCCGACGTGCTTGCCGGTCGCGGTTAGCAGTTGGGGGGTGACGTCGACCTCGCCTCCGTGGTACCAGCGGCCCGCGATCAGCGCCCACCCGAGCCATGACGGGGCGCCGTTGTAGGCGACCACGCTCACGGGAGTGGTCGTGCGTCCCGGCATACGGAGGAGAACCGGCACTCGCACGTGGGCGAGCATCTATAGGAGTTTCGAGCGGCTGAGGCCAGGTACCCCGCTTCCGGACCCGCCGAGCCCGAGGACGATGCCGACGGCTTGGTCGCTCTCGGCGACGTAGTCCTGGGTTCCCGGTTCGGAGCCCACGGCCGCCTGCGCGGCCATCCGCTGGCTCGGGGTGAATGGGGCGCCGCGCACTCCGCGTGGGGTGACCTGTACCTGGCCGAGTCCTTGAATTGCTGAGTGGTTGAGCTTGTGGATCGAGTCGCTCAGCCCGGTCGCCATCACCACCGCCATCAGCCCGGCCGTGATCGACAGCAGCGTGATCGCAGACCGAGCCGGACGGGAAAACGGAGCGGCCAGCCCGACGGTGACAGGCGGGGGCTGCGGCAGCCGGCCCGCGAGCCGGTGCGGGAGATATCCGCGTCCCGCCGGTGGCGCCTGGCCGGCGGCGATCGCTTGCACCGCTGACATCCTGCCTGCGCGTAGCGCGGGTATCGCCGCGGCCACCCCGGTCAGCGCGAGCATTCCCAGGGGAGCTGTGTAGTCGATCCACGTCGGGACGCTGACCGTGGTCGGGACCGGTGACATCTGGATCAGCGGCAGCGCCCAGTGGTTGCCCAGGACGGCGCCGATCACCGCGCCGACCAGGGGGTCAGCAGCAGCGCCGGCGAGTTCACCAATGCCCGCGCGATCGCGACCCGCTGACGCTCCCCGCCCGACAACCGCCCCGGATAGCTATCGCGGTAGCGCTCGATCCCCAGCTTTGCCAACAGCTCAGCGGCCCGCGCGCGGGCGTCACCACGCCGCACCCCGGCGAGCTGCGCGGGCAGCAGCACGTTGTCCTGCACGGTCAGGTCCTCGAGCAGGTTGAAGAACTGGAAGACCATCCCGATCTCGCGGCGGCGAAACCTTGCGACCCCGGTCTCGCCCATCCAATCGACCCGCTCGCCGGCGACCGAGACCTCACCGCTCGTCGGCTTGTCCAGCCCGGCGATCAGGTTCAGCAGCGTCGACTTGCCGCTGCCCGA
>JBKQKK010000060.1:0-3235 GCA_052147535.1 Solirubrobacteraceae bacterium
CGGTGCAGGTGCGCGTGCTCCTGGGCCAACAGCGCGACCGGCGCTGCGCGCGTCGCGCGGTGCGTCCGCGTGTTGATATCGGCCATGAACTGTTGGCAGGCCCGCTAAGCGCCTGCCAATCCTGATAGTAACTATTCAGGTGCCGATCCAGCGTCGGTATGCGGCGATCAGGCGTGAGGTGTCGGGGTCTGCGTTGATGTCGATGTCGAGGAGCGCGATCTCGTAGCGGTGTCCGTTGCGTTGGCAGGTGGCGATCAGTTCGCGGCGGTTGTTCGCTGGGCTGATGGATTGCACCTCGACGGTCTCGCCGACGACGGTGCCGAGGCAGGGGAAGTTTGCGTCGTCGAAGGCGTTCTCGAACCCCATCAGCTGTTCGTCTTCGTCGTAGCAGTCGATGGTGATCTGTTCGATTAGGCTGTCGAGCTCGGCGTTGGTGTGGGTTGGGTTCACGTGGGCTGGTTCTGTCAGGCGGCTGGGGTCAGGCGTTGCAGCAGCAGCGGTGGGCAGCGGCGGATCTCGCCTGAGCGGAACCTGCCGGCGGGTTGGTGTATGCACACGGTTGCGGTGTGGTGGTCGAGGTCGATGATGACGCCCTCTAGTCCGCGTAGGTATTGGGGTTTGGTGTGGTGGTTGAAGCGGACGTGATCGCCGATGTTCAGCATCGCGAGCGCTTTGGCGGAGTTGATCGTGTCCAGCAGTTCCAGGCGCGCGTGCGCCGCGTCGGCGATCGCGGTGAGGTGCGCGTCCAGCTCACCCGAGGCGATCTGGTCAAGCAACAGTCGCTCAGGCTCAGGCTCGGCGGGCGGCGGGCTGGTCGGCGGACGCGATCGTGGTAGCTGGGGCAGCGGCTGGCTGCGGGCGCGGTGGCGGGATCGCTTGCTCACGAGCGCGAGTATCGACCCGGCCGCAGACAGACACGGATCAGGGGCTTGCGGCGCTTGGAATCCATGGCTCGCTGGCCGCCAGCATGCCAAGGACCTCAAGCGGCCGGTGGCCTTGCTTGCGGGCGGTGGAGATGTAGGAGCGGATCGCTAGGAACCGCTCGGCTCCCTCGTGGGTGCGCCAGCAGCCGGAGATCTTCTGCTGCAGCTTGATCATCCGCAGGTCACGCTCGGAGAGGTTGTTGTCGAACGGCACGCGGAAGTCGTGCGCGAACCGCAGCGCCTCTTGCTCGCGCTCGTCGAGGCGCAACAGTAGGTTCTGCGCTTTCGTGCGCTTCGGGCGGCGTCCGGCATCCTGGTGGGCGAGGCCGGGGTTCTCCTCGTAGCCTGTCTCGATCACCGTGCGGTAGGAGGCGTGAAGCTCACCGAGCGCGTTGGCGGCGAGCCGCTCGCGCCCGGCTGCCTTGGCCTCAACGACGGCATGCTTGGTATCCAACAGCAGCAAGATCATCCCCAGCGCCCAGAGCTGCCCTTGCTCGTGGGCGCCTTGAAGCTCGCGCAGGTGGTGAGCGCCGCAGAGTGCGTGCTGCGCGTCTTGGAAGCGCCGGTACGGCGCCCACCCATCATGCACCGCGACCCCACGGAAGCCGCCAAGCACGCCCGCGTCACGCATCGCCTCGACGCCACGCTTGCGGTGCGCGACAAGCAACGTCAGCGTCTCGGTCGAGGCGGAATGGATCCATCCCAGCCTGCCCTCGATCCGCCCGCCGGTCTCGTCGAAATGCGCCACCTGCGCACCGGCGAGTTGGGAGCGGATCTCCTCCAGGAACCCGTCAAGCCCATCGGCGCCCTGCGCCAGGAACGTCTGCAAGGTCGCGACCGAGATCGGCGCGCGCGCCCAGTCGGTAAGAATCTCCGCCGCCCGCTCGAACGGCACGTGCTGGTATGAGACCAGGTAGATCCCGAGCGCCCGGATCCGCGGCCCGTAGCAAGTCGGTGCCGTCACCCCCGCCGGGAAGCTCGAACTGTTCAAATGCCCGCACTCGCAGCGGCGCTTCTGGATCCAGTGCTCGATGCACTCGAGGCTTGGCATCTCGGGCAGGTCGAACACCTGCCGAGACTGGGACTCCACGATCGGCGTCGCCGACAGGCCCCGCCCACAACACTCGCAAACATCGACCGTATGCAAGACAGCACGGTCGGGATCTTCGCGACGCTCAAGATGATGACCCTGATGCCCGGACTGCCCACCAGGCTTGCGGCCCGACCGACGCCGCAGACTACGGTCCTTGCTCACCGACGGCTTCGCGTACCCATCCGAGGAAGGCGGCTTGGAAGAGTTACGCGAGTTGCGATCAACCCGCGCGCGCAACTCCGAAAGCGCCGCCTCCAACTCAGCGATCCGCGCCGCCTGCGAAGCGACCAACGCCTCAAGCTCGGCATACGACGCACGGCACGCAACCCCAATTGCAGACGGCACAAACGCAAGATTCCCTGCGCGCCCGCGCAATCCTCTCCCACGCCGGAGTCCCGAGCGGTCCGGCCGACGACATCCGAGCTCTCCGCTATGAAGCTGCCGATGACCGACGAGCACACAACCAAGCGCATCCGCGAGCTGCGCGCCCGCGGCTTCTCACCCAAGGAGATCGCACGCAGCCTCCAACTCAGCCCCGCGATCGTGTCCGATCTCGTCCGCAAGCTCGCGGCCGAACGGGACGCCAGCGACACAGAGCGCATCGACTGCCTGCTCAACGCCGGGTGGAGCACCGGACTGAAAATCCACGAGCACCCCGAATGGCACGACCCGGGCGCTGCTGAGCGCACCAGCGGGCTCATCACCACACTCGTCGTCCGCAAGCGCCAACACCGCCGCGACGCGACCGTATGCACGTACCTAATCGACGCGTTCTGCCTCGGGGTCAAGAACGCGATCGGACCCAACCGCATCGACGAGCAAGCGCTGCGGCGCCTTACCGAGCAAGTCTTCAGCGGCTATCACGCCCCACCAATCACCGCGCCGATCGAACTCGTACAGCACCTCGTGTTCGGAGCAGCCGCTTACGCCCAAGAACTCGGATTCGCTCCACACCCCGACTTCGAGCAGGCCCGCGCGCACCTCGGGCCATGGACCGGCCCCAGCGCGATCACATTCGGACGCGACGGCAAACCCAGCTACGTGTCCGGTCCCTACAACGATCCCGACCACGTCCTTCGCACCCTCCGCCGCACGGTCGGGAACAACGCCTTCAACCACACGGTCACCGTCGACCTCGACAAGCTACCGATCGCCGGGTGACTCCTGAACAATTCCGCCCGCGCCAGCAGCAGCGCGAATCAGCGACCTGAATAGTTAC
>JBKQKK010000061.1:0-8583 GCA_052147535.1 Solirubrobacteraceae bacterium
ATGACCCCAGACGAACAGCGCGTCGGCTTCGGAGTCCGGTGGGCGCGTGAGCACTACAAAGAGATGATCGTCTTGCGCTTGCTTGTCGCGGTGTGGATCGTCTTCGTGACCGTGTTCGCCTGTGTAAAGGGCTACTGGTGGGGACTCGCGTTCCTTCTGTTCCTAGCTCTCGACCTTTGGCTTCTACGTAACCTTGTGCATTCCCATCGTGCGCAAGGCCGCTGACGTCGCCTCGCGCTGCCGGACAGGTCCACTCGCGTCAGCGAATTCGCCGCGGATCATCGCCACGCGATGGCGACGCGGCGAGCGCCAAAGCCTGACGCGACATTCCGGGAAGCGAACCCGGCTAAACGAGAGCGAGAGTTGCGCTGGACCGATGGCCGTCCGTACCGATCGATCGGTTCGGCGTGCGCTTCCTGGCAGGTCGAAGCGATGACACGGCGGTCCTCGAGCCGACGGATGCGAGTTGTCGCCGAGGCGATGCTCAGCTCCGCGCCCGCCGAATCGCGAATGCGATCTCGGGCCGACGTGCCCGTGCTCGGCCCCCGACGATCGTCAGGTCATCGCCGTTGCCCTCGTCCGACCTTTCGAGACCAGCAGACGGAAGCGATGCCCGGCCACCTGGGCCGTGTGGACCTACGCGGACCCCCTGCCCGCCGAATGCAGGGCGCGGCTGATGGCTCGGGAAGGGGCCACCTACATATGCAGAGCCGGTCCTGGCGACACCAATCTGGCGGTCGAGATTGCCTGCACCGGAGGCAGATCCGGACCGCGGTATGTCGTCAAGACGGTCACGGTGATATGTGGCGAGGAAGCGAAAGCGGACGACTAAGTCTAAAGACACAGCGACGCGACCTCGTCGCCATCGCGCCCCGGTCTCCGGCTTCACCTATCTGCCGTTGCAAAGCTCTTACACTGGAAGCGTCCCAGCCTCCGGTTATCGTTACTCACGTGAGTCGAGCAGAGGCGGAGATCGCCATCCGCGGCCAGCTCGTGGCCGCGGACGATGCCGTGGGCGAAAGCCGCACGTTCACGCTTACCTACACTGGCGGCTTCGACCAGCGGGTCTTGATCGGGCACGCCGGCTGGCCGCAGGAGCAGCCGGCGACCCCAGACGTCCAAGTCGACGAGCTCGGCGCCCGCGATTGGTTGCGGATCACCGCCTACAACGGCAAGGGCCGGATCTTCGCCGTCACTGCCGAGGGCCATCACGCATGGCACGAGCATCTCGCTCAGACCAGCCACGTGCCGGGCCGCGTCGATCTTACGTGGACCGCCGCTCGGCCTTTCCTGCAAGAGCTGTACGAGGTTTACCGGGACCAGGGCGCGCCGGCGCTCGGCGTGAATCTGGTCCCGCTGTTGAAAGATGAAACCAGGAAGCGCCAGGTGGAAGCGCTCGTTCCGGAGTTGGTCCGCGGCGGATGGCTCGAAGTCGGCCGCGACAGCGCAGCGGGACCCGTGGGCGTTCGCCCGACGACCAAAACCCTCCAGGTCTTCGCCGGGTGGCCGTCAGGGCCAGCCGACGACGTCGTCGAGGATCTCGCCTCAGCGATCCAGGCGGAGATCGACAAGGCGGCAGATCCGGACGAGAAATCGCGGCTGGTGCAGCTTCGAGACGGTGTGCTCGGCATCGGCCGAGACCCCTTTCTCCACTGGGCCGAGCAGAAGGTCAGCGGAGCCCTTTAATCGCCGAATGCGAGGCGCGCGTGCGGCATTGCAGAACGCCGCGTTTGCCTACGTAGCCAGCGTGGCGCATGCCCGATGGTCGACGTCGGTCCGGCGCTCGGATCTGAGCGGGAGAATGCGCCGGTCCGCAAACCGGCGCGCAGCCAAGGGGCAAGCCCGGGCCGCCGGGCAGAGCGCCCTTAAGGCGCTTGCCCGGAAGGCAACGACCCGGCTAATTCCCGTCGCTCCGCCGCTGATGGATCGGACGTAGAGGAGCAGCGTCGGCGCTGATCTCCGCCCTGACGCTCGTAGCCCGAAGCATCTGCGAGCTCGTGTGCCGCCGAGGCTGTTGCTTCAGCGGCATGCGGCGATCTCGCCGGCGAGCGAAGATGGCTGCTCTGACCCGCGGAGCTGCTTGCTCGCGGCCGGCATCAGCTGGACCAGCAAGCGGCTCGGCGTGGGATCATCGCCGCTGCGTGGCGCGCCGTTGCAGAAGTCTGGAGGCTCGGCGATGCCGTTGCTGAGTCTGCTCAGCTGCGGCAGTCTCACCGAGGTCGAGGGAGACTTCTGGTTTCCGAGTCGCGCCGCGGGCCGGCGGAAGGTCCGCGAGCAAGCGCAACTGCTTGCGCGGCCTTCGGAGCCTGCAAGCGCGGGAGTCCTGTCGCTATCGCTCGTCCCGCGAAGCAGCACTCGGACGTCGGCCCCGCCCTCGAATAGCGACATTGCTCAATAGCGGGAGCGGCCTCTTGTTGGCAGGCCGCGGGTGCCAACAAGCGCCGCTGTCGCTTGAGCACGAGAAGCAGGAGTCGCCGAGCGCTCGGTGAGCCTCTTGCCGGATAGGTTCGTTGCGCGGCGAAAGCGCGGTCGCCCGCGGAGGTAACGGACCGGTTGGGCGTCGTGTGGGGTTGAGGACCGCCCGTCGAACGGTGCGGATTGGGCGATCGCGGCAGGCGTCTGATGATCCGTTCTGCAGGGGCTACGAACTGGACGGCTGATGGTGCTTGCATTGCTAAGTTAGGCGGCTAACATGTGCGATTCGTGGATCGAACGCTGAGTCGCAAGCTGCACAAGCTCACCGCCCGTTTGGACCGGGCGGCCGACGCGCGTCTGCGTGCGGAGGCCGGGGTCTCCTACTCGCGGTTTCTGGCGCTGTACATGGTCGGCTCGGAGGGGGCGGACACGCAACGCGCGCTGGCCGACCGGCTCGGGGTGAGCGAGCCGTCGGTCAGTCGGATGGTGCGGGTCCTCGCGGACCACGAATGGCTGGAGGTTGTGCCCGACCCGGCGGGGGGTAACCGCAACCGGCTTCGGCTCACGCTCGGCGGCGAACAGTTGGTGGAGCGATGGGGTGGGGAGCTTGAGGAGCGCCTCGCGGGTCTCCTGGAAACTGTGGGCGTGCCCTACGGCACGTATCTGAGGCATACCGACCGCCTGCTCAGAGCGCTCGACGCCCACCGGGTGGGCGCACGGGTCCGGTGAGCCGTGGACGCACCGGATGCTCACCGGCCGAGCGTGAGCAGGAGAGACGGTCAGGTCGTCAGATCCACGGACGGAACCTCGATCAGCTACGAGCGGTTGGGAGTCGGAGAGGGCCTGATCGTCCTCGGTGGCGCCTGGCGCGCGAGTCGGGACTATCTGCCGTTCGCGCGCGGTTTGGCAGAGTTCGGCACGGTTCACGTCATCGACCGCCGGGGCCGAGGCCGAAGCGGTCCGCAGGGGCCGGACTACAGCATCGAGCGGGAACTCGAGGATCTCTTTGCCGTCCAGGCGCATACCGGTGCCAGGGCCGCGTTCGGACATTCCTACGGCGGTCTGGTCGCTCTTGAGGCGGCCCGGCGCTCTGCGGTATTCACCGATGTCGTTGTCTACGAGCCCGCGGTTTCGGTGGCTGGCTCGATCCCGCTGGGCTGGATGCCCCGCTACCGGGATCTGCTTGCCGCTGGCGACAGGCGTGGCGCGTTCGCCGCGATGGTCCGTGAGGCCGGGGGCGCCCCGCCCGCGCTGGAGCGTGCACCGCTGTGGTACGTGAAGTTGATGCTGCGGCTATTCATCAAAGAGCGGCAGTGGAAGCAGATAGATCCGCTCCTGGAAACAGGCCTCGTCGAGCATGAGCAGGTCGCCGCCCTCGATCACGACACCACCGACAGATATCGGACCATCACCGCGCGGGTGGCGCTCCTCGGCGGCGGAAGGAGCCGACCGCGTTTCACGACAGCCCTGTTCGATCAGCTCGCCGTCACGATCCCGAACGCCACCACGGAACTCATCGATGGACTCGACCACACCGCACCCGACGAGAAGGCACCACGGCTCGTCGCAGAACGCGTCGCACATCACCTCTGCGCATAAGCCCGCGCCTGCATCGCGGCGTTCGAGTTCTCGTCGCGAACTCCTCCTTCGGGCAGCCGGCCCCGTCGGCAGGGTCGGTCACTTGGCGCCGCGCGAGGCTCCGGCGCGAGTGGCCGTTGTAATCCTGAACGCGTAGGATCCCGGCCATCGACCACCAGCTCGCACAACTCAACATAGGCCTCGCGAAAAGGGCCGATGGACGGTCCCGTGATGGCGGGCTTCAAAGCGGCGCTCGAGCCGATTAATGCGCTCGCCGACGAAGCCCCCGGCTTTGTCTGGAGGCTGCAGACCGAGGACGGCGACGCGACCGCGATTCGCCCTCACGAGGACGAGCGGATGATGGTCAACATGTCGGTGTGGGAGTCGATCGAGGCGTTGCGCGCGTTCGTATACGCGAGCGGCCACACCACGGTGATGCGCAACCGCAAGCGTTGGTTCGAGAAGCTCGAGACGTATCTCGTGCTCTGGTGGGTGCCGGCCGGCCACGAGCCGACGATCGCGGAGGCCAAGGAGCGCCTCGAACACCTGAAGCACCGCGGCCCGACCCCCTATGCGTTCACGTTTAGAGCGAGCTTCCCAGCGCCCGACGCTGATCCCGACGCGGCGCTGATCGACGACGAGATGGGCTGCCCCGCGTAAGCGTGCGCGCAGTCACCCCAGAGACGCTCGACGGTGTGCGGAACCGCTAGCTGCGCTGCTCTGCGGCGGTGATTCGGAACACTGGGTACCGATCCGCGATCGCTTCGAAGACTCTGACGTCCTCTCGGCGGTCCACGGGGATATGCGGGCGGGCGCCCGGCGCCTGCTCAACGTAGCGCTTGATCACACGCGCGCGCTGAGCGACCGCCACCTCTACGAGTTGGACCGCCTCCACGCGGCCGTGGCGCAGTGTGACAACGCCGCCGGCGGCCCTGACGTTCCGAACCCAGTTGCACTCCTCGCGAGCATCGACACCAGGTACCGCTCGTGATCGATCCGCGCCTCGACCAGCGGGAAGCTCCGCGGCTCGCCCGAACTCCGTCCTGGCACCTCCAAGACGACGCCAGGCCCAGGGAGCAGGCCGCGGCCGAGCACCGCGACCCAGAACCGGGCATAGCGACGAGCCACAGCATTCGCGCGGCCACCCTAGTACATCGCGCCCGCGCCTGCTCAGGCGAATTGAGGAACGGTAGACGAACAGGCCCAACTTTCACAGAAAGCCCGACGATCCGTCCCGACCGACGGGACCTTCTGATCCGCGGGAGACATCCGCGCCCACGGGCGGAGCGGTAGCCAGCGGGTGTGCCCGGGTGAGACAAGCCGTCCCTGGCGAAGTGCGGCCACGATATCGACGCCGCGCGTCTGAAGCCGATCTCGGCCCGTCGCCGGGACGCGGTTCCCTCCGTGTGAGGATTCGATCCGGTCAGAGGAAGCCGCACTGGCGAGCTTACGCCCCGGGCTGGCGATGGCGGTCGCATGGAGCCGCTGGCTGCCGAGACGTACGCCGTTGTCCCAACGATCGCGATGACCTGGGCCGCGGGCACCGACCACCAGAGTCTTGCGGCGATGACGGGCAGACCAATCAGCACCCACGCGCCGGCGGTCCGGGCAAGCGCTCCCCTGCACCGCTCTCCGCAAACCAATCTGCAAACTGCCGCATCACAATGGAAGATACTGAGGCAGGCACTCTTTGGCGGAGACTTCTCCGTGTGGACCGCGGTCCACCTCAGTCAGTCTTGGGTGTGGGTGCCGATCAGCGCGGGGGGCTTCTGTGAGTGGGCGGGACGCTGTGATTTCGGCGTTGCAGGCGGGCCTGGGAGCGTGATTTCAATGTGGAGACCGCCGTCGGGTGGGGCGTGAAGCTGAAGTGCCCCGTGGTGGGCGGCTGTGATCGCATCCACGATCGAGAGTCCGAGGCCGTGTCCGTCGCTGCCGCCGGCGCGTTCCACGGCGAGCCGTTGGAATGGCTGTGTGAGCCTGTCAACCTCGTGTGGAGGGATCACCGTGCCGCTGTTGGCGACGGTGATGGTTGCTCTGCCTGGCGGTGTTGATGTTGTGGTGATTTTGATCCAGCCCCCTGGCGTGTTGTGGCGGATCGCGTTGTCGAGGAGGTTCGCGAGCAGTCGTTCGAGTAGGTGCTGGTTGCCTTCGCAGATTACGTTGTCGAGCTCGGCTTTTACGGAGAGCTGGGATCTCTCGAGTTCGTCGGCGCGCTGATCGAGCAGATTCCGTGTCGTTTCTGCGAGGTCGACTCGTTCTGGGTGCTCGAGTGCGCGCTCGCCGCTGGCGAGCTCGAGGAGCGCGTCGATCAGTGCCTCGAGTTGTTGCTCGGTGGCGAGCGCCCGTTGGTGGGCTGAGCGCAGTGAGGAAGCGGGTGCGTCGGGGTCGATCAGGGCGACTTGCATGATTGTCTTGAGCCGGGCGAGCGGCGTCCGGAGCTCGTGCGAGGCGTTGGACACGAATTGGCGCTGGGACTCGAAGGCGATCTCGAGGCGCCCGAGGAGGGCGTCGAGTGTGTCGCCGAGTTCCTTGAGTTCGTCGTCGGGTCCGGGGAGCGCGAGGCGGCGGTCAAGGTTGCTGGCCGATATGTCGCGGGCGGTGGCCGTGATCGTCCGGAGCGGGCGGAGTACGCGTCCGGCGATCAGCCATCCGAGCAGGCCGGACACGGCTGCCATCAGCGCGAGCGCGATGGCGGACATGATCAGGAGGGTGTGCAAGTCCGCTGCGTGCTGGGTGGGGTTGATGGCGGAGGCGGTGCGTGGCACGCGTAGCGTCCCGGGCGGCCGTGGCGCTGAGATCCGGCCCGAGTTGCCGTGCAGTGAGACGAGTAGGTAGGTGAGCGCGAGGAGTCCGGTGCCGCAGGCGATGAAGACGCAGCCGTATAGCAGCGCAAGGCGCAGTCGTGCGGTGGGTCGTGGGGGCCGGAACCGGAGTGGTGATAGGGCCGATCCTCGGCGGCGCAGCGGGGTCATTGTTTAGATCCGGTATCCGGATTTGGGGATCGTTTCGATCACGGGTGGGTCGCCGAGCTTTGCGCGCAGGCGGCTGATCGTGAGCTTGACGGTATGGGTGAACGGATCGGCTGCCTCGTCCCAGGCTCGAGCGAGCAGTTCCTCGGCTGAGACGCATCGTCCTTGGCTTGACAGCAGCAGTTCGAGCACTCCGAACTCTTTGGGTGTCAGCGCCAGGTCGCGTCCGGCTCGGAACACCGATCGCCGCGATGGGTCGAGGACCAGATCGCCGTGGTGGAGCACCGGCGGGACGGCGGGTTGCGCGCGCCGTGCGAGCGCTCGAATCCGGGCGACGAGGATCTCGAAGTCGAACGGCTTGGGGAGGTAGTCGTCGGCGCCCAGGCCGAGGCCGTGAACGAGGTCGGTGCGGCTGGCCGCGGCCGTCAGCATCAGCACTCTGCTGCGACGGCGTTCAGCGATAAGGCGGGCGCAGACCTGATCCCCGTGTAAGCGAGGTAGGTCGCGGTCAAGGACGATCACGTCGTACTCGTTCAGCAGCGCGTGCGAGAGTCCGTCCTGACCGTCGTACGCGACATCCACGGCCATTCTTGCGTACCGGAGCCCGGCAGCGACCTCGTTCGCCAGCTCTTCGTCGTCCTCGATGACCAGCACGCGCATCGCAGCGTCAGCGTAGCCCGGACCGGGTTTCGGCCGGGTATCAGCCCTAGCCATGGCCGGACTGATACCTCCCCGATACCCGCCATGTCGTACAAGTCAGCCGACCCAATCGGAGGCGAGGCATCATGGCATCACACCGCTCCAACCCGGGACGCCGCCGCATCCGGCGATCTGGCGCCCGATGGGCGACGATATGGCCTGCTGGCACGATCGCGTGCCTGCTCGTGAGCGGATGCGGGAGCGACTCGCCAGCCAGCAAGCCGGTCACGTCGACCGTGACGGCGGAGATGGTGGCGTTCTCGAAGTGCATGCGCGGGCACGGCGTTTCAGGATTCCCTGATCCGGGAGCGGTTGCCAATCCTGGGGAGAATTCGATCGGCGGGATCCCGATCCCAAGCACGATCAACCCAAGCTCGCCGGCATTCAAGACGGCGCAGAACGCCTGTCAGGCGCTCTTCTCCGCACGGTTCTCGCGGCAGGGAAAGCCATCGCTCACTGCCAGCCAGAAGGTGTCGCTGATCGCTCTCTCGCAGTGCATGCGCACCCACGGCGTGCCCGCCTACCCCGACCCGACCTTCCCGGCCAATGGCGGGATCTCGATCGGCTTCGGGCCCGGTGTCAACGCGCAATCGCCCGCTTTCAAGCAGGCCCGAGCCACATGCGCAAACCGATGACCAACACCCCGCCGCCCGGGGGCCGGGTGCATGGGCCGGCGGCGCGGACGGGAGTGATTCGCCTGAGTGGTGTGACGAAGCGCTACGAAGCGGCCGGGCATCCGGCCCTCGACGATGTCAGCCTCACCGTGGAGTCGGGGGAGGCGGTCGCGGTGATGGGCCCATCGGGCAGCAAGTCGACCCTGCTGAACCTGACGCCGGGCTGGACAAGCCGACGACCGGTGGGGTCACGGTCGCCGGCGAGCGGGTCGATCGGATGGGCGAGACCGGGGTCGCAAGGTTTCGCC
>JBKQKK010000062.1:0-7886 GCA_052147535.1 Solirubrobacteraceae bacterium
ACAGGCGCGTTTTGAGCTTGCCGGAGGCGTTCTGCGCCTGCGCGCGGGTCTGCTCACGCAGCGCCTCGGGACGCATCACCACCCCCTTCGCATCGCACGAGAGCACCAGCAGATCCTTGCCGTCCGGGGCCGTGCGCTCGCGCTGCGCGTAGAACGCATCAACGTCCTGGGCGGCAGCGAGCGTCAACGCTCTGAGCTGACGCGTGCCGATCTGCTGGCCGGTCTGGCGCACGATCGCGGCCTGCGCGTCCTCAAAGCTTGACCGCGGCGCTTCCAACGCTGCCAGCCTGCGGACCCCGTGCGAGTGCCTGACCGGCGGGAGGTTCAGCCGCGCGTCCGCGGGATACAGGTTCTCGCTGCCGGGGGCCCGGTAGGCCAGCCGCGTGACCTGCACCTCGCCGAGCACGGTCTGTAGGTCACGCTCGTGCCCACGCTCGACAGTGCGTCTGGGCGTCGCGTCAGCGCCGATCACCCCGTCCGCCCGCTGCTCGACGCGGGCGCGGAGATCGAACTGGTCCTGCAACACCTGCCGGGCCAACGCGCGCGCGTCCTCCGCCAGCCGCACCTCGAGCTCTGAATGCTCAAGCCCCAACGCCTGCTCGCCCGCCGCCCACTCGACAAGTCCCGCGAACAGCGCCTGCGAGCGCTCGAACCCCGCGGCGGCGTCGAACCCCGCCGCGCGGCGCTGCTCGCCGCCCACGGCCCGCTCATCACCATCCACACATTCCGGCGACCGTTCGCTCACAGAGCCGTTACTTTGCCGGGCCGAGACGAACAAGTCGAGCAGATCAGGAGCCACGCGATCACCTCCGTATCGCGTTGGAACGGGACATACCACCACGACTTTCGCCGCCGCTCACCCGCACTCCTTCCGGAATCACCGCGAATAACCCGCATAGAAGCGCGTCCGAACGCACAATCTGCCAGAGAGACTGGGCTATCTACCCACTACAAACGACCTGCACCCAAATCCGGGTCGACCCCGTGTGCCGGGAGATGCTCCTGGGACGCCACCGCGGCTGCGACGTGGTTCTGTCCGACCTCAGTGTCTCGCGGCGGCACGCGCGACTTATCTTCCGCGACGAGAAGTGGGTGCTTCAGGATCTTGCATCCACCAACGGCACCGTCGTGAACGGGCGGCGGGTTGGCCGCTGCGAGCTTCGCCCGGGCGATCGCGTGCTCATCGGCGAGGAGCGTCTCCGCATCGACTAAAACGACATGGCCGAGAGAGCCACGGGGCCGCCCACGGATCGACTGTGCGATAGGGCAACGACATGCGGACGCACAGCACTGACGACTGAGTCTTGGTCGCGCGAGGGCGACGTGGCGTCGTGCAGAAGCCTTTACCCGCGGCCTTCCTGTCAGTGGGGAGCGGTTCGCAGCGATCTTCGTCGTGCGCGGAGACTCAGGCGTCGCGGACGGTGAGGTCAATTATCTGATGCCAGCTGTCCTTCATTCTCCGCAAGGCGTCGGCGCCAAAGCGCGTGGCGATCTCGTAGCCGAGGCGGCGGTCGGCGTCGCATTGTTCGCGCAGACGGACTCCGTTGAGGGCGATCAGATGACAATCGGTCACGGTGCGGGCATCCAAATCCCAGCGATAAGGAGCGAACAACCACGACCAGCCGACAACGTCGGATTCGTGAAGCGTCAGGACTCGAACCGCACCGGAGCCAGGCGATTCGACTTCCAGCGCGATCGTGCCTTCGACAACCAGAAAGAAGCGCTCAGCAGCCTCCCCGCGGCCGATCACCAGTATCCCCGCCGGCACCATCAGCTCCTCCGCACCCGCTGCCACCGACTCGAGCTGCCCCTCCTGGAGACCCTCGAAGATCGGCGCCTTAGCGATCGACTCATAGATGCTAGGCATCAGCCTCGCTCCTTTCAGTTGGTAGACCGGCTCGAACCGCAAAGCCGCCACGGACATGCTGCCGGACCAAGCTCGATTTAGCGCAAGTCTGGTTGACTTGCCGGCCCGCTGGTGGCGCCCGTCACGAGAAAGAATATGGCCCGACGGGTCAAGTGCCGCCGCGTAGCTCTCCGGGCCAGGCAAATCTCGACGATGTAGCTCCGCCCTGCGGTAGGAGTTACGCTAAGTTCGGAGCTGCGATCTGCCCGTGTCGCGGTGAGAGGACGCTATGACCGAGCCGTCGTTCCGAATCGGTGAGATCACGATCCAACCGGACGTGCGCCAAGCGTTTGTCGGTGGGACGAGCGTGCAACTCTCCCACCGCGAGTTCGACATCCTCAGCGTCCTCGCCCACACCGACGGAGAGTTGGCTTACGACGAGATCTACCAACGCGTCTGGGGCTGTCCCATGGCGGACGGCGATCGCTCCGTCAACGTGTTCGTGCGGAAGCTCCACCACAAGCTGCAACGCGCATCGCCCGGTTGGCGCTACATCCAAACGGGCTCAGACAGGGGGTATCGATGCTCGCCGGCGCGTGCTGACGACGAACCAGCGTGAGCCCTGCACCGCGACGCCGCCTGGCGTCCGGTCTCCAACTCTGAGCGAACACCCCGACCCCGTCAGCTCCAATCGAAGCGGCAGCTCGCTTGGGGGTCAGGGTCGACCAATCTGATTCCTGCCGGCCTCGGTTCTGGCGGAGATGCTCTGGTCCCCGACGGCTTGGGATCGATCCGACGTCTGTACGTACCCTTACCCTTGATCGTTTGGCGCGATGGATCGAGTCAGGAAGACCAAGAGTTGTGTGGGCGGAGCAGCGGCGTGCGCGGCCATGATTGTGGCACTGGCGAGCTGCGGTTCAGGCGAGGGACGGCCGGCGCGCGCTCCGGGGGCTGTGGTGAGCATCGTTCGTGCTTTCGCGATAGCGGATCCCGACGGGCAGGCACTTGCCGCCGGCGAGCAAGAGCGATCGTGGGGCGACCGGTACCTCGGACGCCTTGTGGCGGATCCGACAAGCCTAGCCGACGATCGCGTTCACGCGAAGGCGATCGTGCGGCCCGCTGAGCCCTGACGAGTGCGTTCCTGCCGAAGCGATCGCCCGAGAGCCGCGGGTCGGGCGAGTGCTCGCCGTCGACGGCGATCGCGCCGAGGCGGTGGCCACCGCTGCCGTACCGCGCGACCGCGGCAGGGCCTTCGATGGCGGTCGGCGCTTGCGGGCCTCGTGCGCTCGCAGACCAGCGAGCGCGGCCGCAACCGGCGAGGTCTCCAAACCGACGGTCGATACGTTGATGAAGTCCACTGTGTAGGGCATGAGGCACTCGCTTTAGTTTTAGTCCTCGGTGGTAGTTAGTAGTTAGCGGTCGCGAAGGCTCCCCTGCTGGTCTTCGGCTCTCGCGTCTGGCCGTGATCAGGCGGCGTGGACGGGCTTGAGCAGGGCGTCGATCTGGCCGATCGCCTGGCGCATGCCCTGCTCCATGCCCCCCTCGATCATCTTCTTCATCTGCTCGGTATCGATGAACTGCGTCAGAATCGTCATCCGGGTTCCTGAGCCGATGCGCTCGAAGGTTACGACGCCGCCCATCGGCTCCACCCCAGGAACCGGCTCACCGTCGTCTCCCGCCAGACCGTTCGTGAACTCGATCCGATGTGGCTCCTCGATCGACTCGATCCGCCACCAGCCGTAGTGCTTGAAGTCCTCGGGCCCGGTCATGTAGTAGCGGCACTGTCCACCGGGCTCGAACTCGTAGCGTGTGAAGGTCGCCGGGTAGGTCGGCGGACCCCACCAGCGCTCGAGCTTGCGCGGGTCCTCCCAAACGTTCCAGAGGCGTTCCGGTGCGGCGTCGAATTCGCCGACCATCGTCATCGACAGGTCCTCCGCATTCGTGCTGCTGGTGATGACTGTCATGTTCCTGTTCCTTCCTCCGCGAGGATTTCGGCGATCTTCGTCGCCCTCTGGATCCACAGCTGCTCGAAGGCGGCGAGCAGCGTTGCCGCCTTGCGCAACATCTCCGGGTTCGCAGCCACGCGTTGCTCCCTCCCACTTCTCTGCTTGGTGACGAGCGCCGCCCGCTCGAGCACCGCGACGTGCTTCTGCACGGCCGTCAGGCTGATCTCGTAGTGGCGGGCAAGTGTCGACACCGACTGCTCGCGCTGGATCGCGCGAGCGAGGATATCGCGCCGCGTGGTGTCCGCCAATGCGTGGAAGACGCGGTCGGCCTCGGGCTCCGAGAGCGCTTCGCTGGCCACCAAATCTGCAACCATTTGGTTGTAGATTACCGGGCTATGCCCGACAGCGCAAGAGCGTCCGCGCACGGCCGCACGCTCCTCCGCGACGAGCGCCGCTGAGACCGGCGCCCGGTTCGTCCTCAGCCACCACGCAAACGATGTGGACTGTCTCACGGTCGTTTTCGGTACTGGCGTGGAATGGGAGTTCTGGACCACGCAACCGCAGACGGTTCGGGAGGAGTACCGAGACTGGGGCTAGCGACTGGAACCGCGAGGGTACGGTGGAGCGATTCGCAAACGTTTGTGCGGTAGGAACTTGAAACGCTTGCACAGACTCACGTCTAGCCCCGACTTCTTCTTGTCGATATTCCGACACTCTGCTCCGGGCTCTGCTTTCCGCGCATTGCGGGGACGGCGATCATCGCGTCGCGATGCTCATGGCTTGAGTGAAGGGGACTCGGCGAGCCGCACTGCAGGTGCTCGGGTCGTGCTGCGACGGGTCGGTCGCTGCCCGTAATGCGGCGGCTAGACCGTCGCCAGGGAGCGAAGGCCGCGCGCGGCGCTGAGGCCGGCGAGCGCGCTCAGCGCGAGCATCGCGGCGAGCTGAATCGCGATGCTGGTCGTGACATCTATCAGCTGCCCGGGGCCGTTGCCTGCTGCGCCGATGCTGGGTGAGTCGGCGAGGATTCCAACCAGGAAGACACCGATGGCTAGCGCGATTACCGCCATGCACAGTGCGACGAGCGCGATCGCCGGCACAGAGATGGCAAACGCACGGCGTCGGATCTCGACTCGGCGCATGATGGCGCGTGGAGCGGCCCAGCAGGCAAAGCCGCCGGCCACAGCGCAGAGCGCGCAGAACCCGAGCAGTAACCATCCGACGCCGCCGCCGCGGTG
Source organism: Solirubrobacteraceae bacterium (assembly GCA_052147535.1). Taxonomy (GTDB): domain Bacteria; phylum Actinomycetota; class Thermoleophilia; order Solirubrobacterales; family Solirubrobacteraceae; genus Palsa-465. Next base: position 5,028 of record JBKQKK010000062.1, read on the forward strand.
GTGATGAGCGTTCAACCACAGAGCGAGGAGCCCGACCGAGCCGGCAAACGCGCTGATCCCTGCTGGCGGCAAGACGAGCAGCTTCATCAGGGTCGGGTCGCGTGTCCGATGTGCCTGGGCGAGCGAGGCCTGCACGAGCGGCGCTGCTGCCAGTATCAGCGCGCTCGCGGCAACGATCGCGGCGGTCAGGACGAGCGAATGGGCAACGCCGAGCAGCGAATGGACGTGCTCGATGTAGTCATAGTCCTCGGTCGTCTTTGCAAAGCCCGATCCGAAGACACAAAAGACGATGAAGCACCCCAGGACACCGGCGATGGTGCCCCTCACGCGGGTCGCCGGCGCTGAGCCGGCGAGCGGTCGGCGATGCGCGGCCAGCGCACCCCGCACCAGATCCAGCGTGCCGGCGAAGCTGGGCGGAGCTTTATCGAGTAGCGCAGACATCTCCTCGCCGTAGCGATCACGCCATGCCTGCGGGTAGAGCGACAGCAAGCGCTTTCTCATACTCGCGCCTCGGCAGTGGACAGGCGACCGAGCCCGAGCCTCGCCACGCGCTCCAGCGCCGTCAATTGCTCCCGAAGCACCGCAGCCCCGGATGCTGTCAGCCGATACGGCCGACGGCGATCCGCGGTTACGAGCGGCTCGATCAGGCCCCGCTCCTCGAGGCGGGCAATCGCGCCATACAGCGTCCCGGGACCGAGCTTGACCCCGGCCATCTCTTCGACGTCGCGGGTCATTGCATAGCCATGCTTCGGGCCCTCGGCAAGACTCGCCATGACGAGCAAAGACGGATCACTATTCCGCATCACGTTATACCGTAGCACGTAGTAGCCCGGTGGAGTAGCGATACGCGTTGCGACGCAAAGGCGGGGCCAGGCACCATCCAGGGTTCGCTCCTGCTTCTCGCCAAACGCACGACGCGCCTCACTTCCTGGTTCGGGCCTCGAGAAGCCATCGTCAACGGTGCCGGTCCTCGATCCAACCAGCAGCGGCGCGCTTTCGTTGTGACGCCCCTGTCACCCATGGCGAGTACAACCTGAACCGATGACAACGCACCCGAAACGTTGCTTCGTGCGGATGATGATTCGGTGGACGGCGGCAATCACGACCGTGCTTGGATTCGCGCTCATCGCGGCTGGCTGCGGCGGCTCGAACGGCTCGGGGAACGCCGGCTCCGGGTCGACCAAGGCAAAGTTCCTCGCATACTCGCGGTGTATGCGCAGCCACGGCGTCTCGGACTTCCCGGACCCCAGCACCCCGCCGGGCGGCGGCGTCGCGTTCTCCATCGACGCCGGCCCAGGCAGCGACCTGAATCCCAGCAATCCGACGTACAAGTCCGCCAACCAGGCATGCCAAGCGTTGCTGCCCGCCGGGGCGCAACCTTCGACGCCGCCCTCTCCGAAGATCGCAGCCGACGTCCGGTGGGCTCGCTGCATGCGTTCGCACAGCGTCCCGAGCTTCCCCGACCCAAACAGCCAGGGCGCGTTTGACAGCGCCAAGCTCGACAACGGCTCGCCCGCGTTCCAAACCGCCAGCAAGGTCTGCAAGTCGCTCCAACCAGCGGGCTCGATGTCTGCGGTGGCCGGGCAGCCGTAACGGGCCCCACCGAAAACCGCAAGCGGCGGTTTCTCCCCGAGGTCGGAATAGCCGCTGGAATGACCGCGCAACATGGCAGCTGCTCCTCGAGTCTCTGCCTTCCGCTTCGGGCTGAATGCGGCACTCTCCGCTGTCCCGGCCGAACCGACGATGCCGGTGTGGCCGCCGGTTCGGAATCGGGCCACGAGCCGGCCGCGTTTGGCACCCGCATGGAAGCCTCTCGGGTGGATCGGGCCGACGCTCGTGTCCGCGGACTGATGCTTTCGACGATCTGCTGAGCGCGGATCGGACGCCTGCTTTGCGACGGGAGCATACGCGGCGATCGCCTCGCAATCGGCGAGAACCAGGGCGCGCTCACATTGCCGGTGGACACCTCTTTCGCGTTTGTGCCGGTGGCTGGAGATTGCTTGCCTGGGTGCCAGCACCGGGCGGGAGAATCCCGGCGAGACACGCCCCATGATGCCTCTGGCAGTCTCCAAGCGTAGGTGCGACACAGAACGGAGCGGAGATGACCAAGCTGAGACTCAGCATCACGATGTCGCTGGACGGCTACGTCGCTGGCCCTGATCAGAATGTGGAGAACCCGCTCGGCGGCGGCGGGCTGGATCTGCACCAGTGGTTCTTCCCGCTCAAGGCGTTTCGGGAGATGCACGGCGAGCAGGGCGGCGACATGAATGCCAGCTCTGAAGTAGTCGAGCAGCGCCTGGCGAACATTGATGCCACCGTCATGGGCCGCAACATGTTCGGGCCGGTCCGGGGCCCGTGGATGGATGAGTCCTGGCGGGGCTGGTGGGGTGAGAATCCCCCGTTCCATCATCCGGTGTTCGTGCTCACGCACCACCCGCGCGAGCCACTCGACATGCAGGGCGGTACCACCTTCCAGTTCGTCAGCGACGGGATCGAGTCAGCGCTGAGGCGGGCGAAGGACGCCGCCCGGGGACGCGACGTCTCGCTGCCGGGTGGCGCGTCGGTGGTCAACCAGTATCTGGCCGCAGGGCTGGTTGACGAGATCGACATCTCAATCGCGCCGCTGATCCTCGGTAGCGGTGAGCGCTTGTTCGCGGGGCTCGACCGCGGGACGCTCAAGCTCAAACAGATCCGGGCAGTAGACGCGCCCGGCGTCACACACATCAAGTACGAACTGGGCTGACCTGCTTTCCACCGGCCACGCGTCATCCGCGTAGATCCCGCCAAGACCTCGTTTGCGCGGGCTGCAGGACAGTCGATGCAAGGTTTTGAGCAGCCAAGTAGTTCGTTTGGAATGAT
>JBKQKK010000063.1:0-69218 GCA_052147535.1 Solirubrobacteraceae bacterium
CGGCCCCGTCGAGCCCCCTCCGGCCCCCCCGTCGACTCCTGTCCCTGAGCGCACCCTCGCGCCGCAGCATCGATCTCTCCAAGCTCTTGCCTGTCACTGGTATAGCGCACTCTCCGCCTGCCCGCTCGGAACACCTCCACGCTACGAACGCGGCGAGAACCTGAGCGATTGATCACATCCAGATGCCGCGACGTCGAGGGCTGGCGCAACACCGGTCGCAACGAGAGGTATGAGTCGGCCCGGGCAGTCATTTCGGGTCGTGGTGTCCGTGCTGCTTGGAGCGGTCCTGCCGATGCGCATAGGGGTGGGAGTGGATGTGGTCGCCGTGGCTGTGCTCGTGTCCGTGCGTGCGATGCGCGTCCTCCGGGCTGGTGGTGTCGTTCGGGCTGGTGGCGTCGTTCGGGCTGGTGGCGTCGTTGCGACTCTGGCTGGTGGCCGGGCTCGGCTGCTGGGCTGCGGGCGCCGGCTGGTTTGCGCAGGAGGGGCAGAGACCGACGATCGCGAAGTGAGTGAAGCGCGCTTCGTAGCCAAAGCGCTCTCTGATCTGGTCGCGGACCGGGTCGAGTCGGTCTGGCGCGAGCGTCAGGACCGCTCCGCAACGCTCGCATGAGAGGAACTCTCGCTCGCCGTGCCCAACCAGTGCGTAGAGGCCGGGTCCGTGTCCGAGGTGCACGTGGCGCGCGAGTCCATGCGCCTCGAGCGTCTCGAGGTTGCGGTAGACCGATGTGAGGTCAAGCTGCAAAGCGATCGCGATGCGCTCGGCCGATACCGGGCCGTCTGCCGCGAACAGCGCCTCGAGCACGAGTCGCCGGGGGGTCGTGAGCCGCAGACCTCGTTCGCGTAAGGCGTCGACGGCTTGTGCGAGGTCGGTGAACGTCAACCGTGGGGTATCGGGTGCGTCGGTCATCGTCTCGTTAGCCCCTTAGTCTGCCGCAGACCCACTCGCGTCCTGTTCGGGGCCTCGCGGCACGGACCACCGGGCCGGCGCTGCGACAAGGCCGGGGAAGGGGAGAGTGACGCCGGAAGTGATCCGGCCGGGTCGGCTCGACGTACAGGGGTGTACGAGGCCGAGCGGGGCGTGGCGAACGGGCAGTCTCCGTAATCACAACCGACTTGCAGTTGTCAGCTGATAGATGTAGTCTGGCGTCGCTCGAGGCCGAGGAACCTCGAACGGCACACGTTGGAAGGAGAGGAGTTGATGTCAGTGAGCGGCACGAGCAGTGCGCTGCCGGGCAGCGTCCATGGGCGATTCGGGATTCTCTCCTACATCGTTCAGGTCGCGAAGGACTTCACGCCACGCGAACGGCTCCGCGCCACATTGATGTTCGTGACGATCGCTGTACTGCACATCGTCGGGTTCGCGGTGTTCATCCTGTTCGTCGTCCCCTCGCACTACAAGGGCCTCGGGATCGGCGTCGCCGGGCTGGCGTACTCGCTGGGTCTCCGTCATGCGTTCGACGCCGATCACATCTCCGCGATCGACAACACCACGCGCAAGCTAATGAACGAGGGCAAGCGACCGCTCAGCATCGGCTTCTGGTTCTCGCTCGGGCACTCCACGATCGTCGTCGCGATCGGCGTCGGGATCGTGATCGCGGAGAAGGCCGTCTACGGCGCGGTCTCCAATAACAGCTCAAGCCTCGAGCAGTTCGGCGGGATCTTCGGCACGATCGTCTCCGCGTCGTTCCTATATCTGATCGCGCTGCTGAACGTCGTGATCCTCGCGGGCATCTTCCGCGTGTTCCGCTCGATGCGCAAAGGCAATTACGACGAAGCCGAGCTCGAGCGCCAGCTGCAGAACCGCGGGCTGATGTACCGCTTCTTCGGCAAGTGGATGAAGGCGATCACCAAGGAATGGCAGATGTACCCCGTCGGCGTCGTGTTCGGTATGGGGTTCGACACCGCGACCGAGGTCGCGCTGCTCGCCACCACCGCGCTGCTCGCCACCCAGCACCTGCCGTTCTACGCGATCATCTGCCTGCCGATCCTGTTCACCGCCGGCATGAGCCTGATGGACACCCTCGACGGGATCTTCATGAACTTCGCCTACTCATGGGCGTTCTTCAACCCCGTCCGCAAGGTCTACTACAACCTCGCGATCACGGGGCTGTCGGTCTCGATCTGCTTCTTCATCGGCACGATCGAGGTGCTCGGGCTGTTGCCGGTGGAGATCGGCGGGCTGCACGGCAGCTTCTGGAGCTTCATGGCCAACTTCGACATCAACAAGGCCGGGTTCGTGATCGTCGGTATGTTCATCGTCACCTGGAGCGCCGCGCTCGCGTTCTGGAAGTTCGGTCACGTCGAGGAGAAATGGAGCGCGCGGCTAAAGCACCAACCACCTGCCGCGATGATCGTCGAACCGGAGTTCTCTGGATCGCTCGACAGGTGAGTCTAAGGGCTCCCCGGCGAGCCGCGGGAACTTATGGAGTATGGAGCTAGCCGGGCTCGAACCGGCGACCTCGTGACTGCCAGTCACGCGCTCTCCCAGCTGAGCTATAGCCCCTTCGAAAGCGAGTCGACCTCTAGGGTAATGCATGGCCGCGCCGGCTAGCGCGGCGGGATGAACTCCGGTACGTCGAGCGCGTCGCTGTGCTCGTGCGGGAAGCGCTGTAGCCGAGAGGGCGGTGCCTGGCTCGCCCGCGGGCGAGTGCCAGAGCGTTCGCGGGCAGGCGGAGCAGCGTCGGCGAGCGCGCGCCGGTCCGCCTCGACGCGCTCGATCCGGGCGATCATGCCGGAGTGGCTGCTCTGCACGTCGCGCAGCAGCCGATCGGCGTTCGCGCGCAGGGAGCCAGCCAGTTCGCGCAGATTCGAGATCACCTCGGCGCCATCGGCCCTGACCTCGCCAGCGGTGGCGCGCGCCGCTCGCAGCAGCTCGCGCGAGCGCTCGTCCGCATCCGCAAGCGTCTTCGTGGCCGCGTCGTTCGCCTGATCGACCGCGTCCTGGACGCTCTGCGAGGCCTGCGCGGTCAGCGCCTTCGCCTCCGCTCTGGCCCGCGCGAGTGTCTCGGTGGCCTCCATCAAGATGCGGTCCGCCTCGGCGTGCGATTTGGCCACGGCGTCGCGCGCGTCGCGGATCGCCTCCGCCTGGTGCCTGTCGATCTCGGTGCCCGTGCTCTCGCGCACTCGTGCCGCCTCCTCGCGTGCCCAGCTGACGATCTCGGCGGCCTCGTCCTCGGCGGCCTTGACGCGGTAACGCGCAGCCCGATCGCCCTCGGCGATCCGCTGGCGCATCTGCTCCTCCGCCTCGCCGCGCAGCCGCTCGGCGACCTGCTCGGCGGCGCTGATGATCTCGGCTACGCGCTGAGCCGCCCTCGACACTTCGGACATGGCGTGATGGTAGAGCCGGGTGCCGATCGTGTCCGCAAGAAATGCACCGGCGGTCGGCCCGAAACGAGCCCGGGTAACCTGCTCCGGGTGAGCATGTCCGAACGCCCCTATGACCCAACCCAGATCGAACCGAAGTGGCAGGAGCTATGGGCGCGTGAACGAACCTGGGAGGTCACGAACGAGTCGATCGCGGCCGGCGAGGCCTGCGAGGCCTGCGGCAGCCACGCAAGGGGCTCCAAGTCCTACGTGCTCGAGATGCTCCCGTACCCCAGTGGCGAGCCGCACATCGGGCACCTGAAGAACTATGCGCTTGGCGACGCGATCGCCCATTTTCACCGCCGCACGGGGGCGCAGGTCCTGCACCCGATGGGCTACGACGCGTTCGGTCTGCCGGCCGAGAACCATGCGATCAAGACCGGCGTGCATCCGCGCATCTCGACCGAGATCTCGATCGGCGCGTTCCAACGCGCGTTCCGCTCGTGGGGGATCTCGATCGACTGGTCGCGCGAGATCGCGACGCACGCGCCCGAGTACTACCGCTGGACCCAGTGGATCTTCCTGGCGCTGTACGCGCACGGCCTCGCGTATCGCAAGGAGGCTGCGGTCAAATGGTGCCCCCACGACGCGACCGTGCTCGCCAACGAGCAGGTAATCGACGGCCGCTGCGAGCGCTGTGGCGCCGAGGTAGAGCTGCGCCAGCTAGAGCAATGGTTCTTCCGGATCACCGACTACGCCGACCGGCTGCTCGACGACCTCGACACGATCCGCTGGCCAGAGCACGTCAAGGCGATGCAGCGCAACTGGATCGGGCGCAGCGCCGGCGCCGAGGTCAACTTCCGCTGCGCCGAGCTGGAGATCGACTACCCAGTGTTCACCACGCGTCCTGACACGCTGTTCGGCGCGACCTTCTTTGTGATGGCGCCCGAGCACCCCGATGTGTTCCGACTGGCTGCCGGCACGCCGCACGAGCAGGAGGTCCACAGCTACGTGAACCGCGCCCTGAACGAGTCTGCCGGGGATCGCGGCGCCGCCGAGAAGCCCAAGACGGGCGTGCCGCTGGGGCGCACCGTCACCAACCCGGTCAACGGCGAGGAGATCCCGATGTTCGTCGCCGACTATGTGCTGATGGAGTACGGGACCGGCGCGATCATGGCGGTGCCGGCGCACGACGAGCGCGACTACGCGTTCGCGGTGGCGTTCGAGCTGCCGATCCGCCAGGTGGTGGCGCCACCGGACGGGACCGAGCTGCCCGAAGCGGAGGCGTTCGTGTCCCACTCGGCCGAGGACCGGCTCGTGAACTCGGGACGCTTCAGCGGCATGGACGCCGTCAGCGGTCGCGACGCGATCATCGCCTGGCTGCAGGCCGAGGGGATCGGGCGCGGATCGGTGAACTTCCGTCTGCGGGATTGGCTGGTTTCGCGCCAACGCTACTGGGGCTGCCCGATCCCGATCATCTACTGCGAGCAGTGCGGGATGGTCCCCGTGCCCGAGCAGGAGCTTCCGGTCGAGCTGCCCGAGATCGAGGACTACCAGCCGAAGGGACGCTCGCCGCTGGCGGCTGCCGAAGATTGGGTGGCGGTGCGCTGTCCGGCGTGCGGCGGGCGGGCGCGCCGCGAGACCGACACGATGGACACGTTCGTCGACTCCAGTTGGTACTTCCTGCGTTACTGCGATCCCCACAACTCCGACGGCGCATGGGACCGAGAGGCGCTTCGCAACTGGATGCCGGTCGATCAGTACATCGGCGGCGTCGAGCACGCGATTCTGCACCTGATGTACGCGCGCTTCTTCGTCAAGGCGCTCGCGGACATGCAGCTGCTCGACGTCCAGGAGCCGTTCCAGGCGCTGTTCACGCAAGGGATGATTCTCGGCCCCGACGGCCAGAAGATGTCAAAGTCGCGCGGGAACGTGATCAGTCCGACGCCGATCATCGAGCGCTTTGGCGCCGATGCGGCGCGCTGCTACATCCTCTTCATCGGGCCACCGGACCAGGACGCCGCCTGGAACGAGAGCTCGCTGGAGGGCGTCTACCGGTTCCTCGCGCGACTGTGGCGGCTGGGGGAGCAGCTCGCCGCCCCCGCGGGGGCGGCGGACGGCGGGCCGGCGGCGGACGATCCGGGACGCGGGCGCAGCGTCGAGGCACCCGAGGCGCCCGAGGGCGCCGCGCTGACGCTGGTGCGCAAGGCCAACTGGGCGATCGACAAGGTGACCGGCGACATGGCCGGCCGGTTCGCGTTCAACACCGCGATCGCGGCGATCATGGAGCTGGTCAACGACATCTACCGCCACCTGGACGCCGATCACGCCGCGCGCCGGTTCGCGACCGCGACGGCGGCGTCGCTGATCTTCCCGTTCGCGCCGCACCTGGGGTCGGAGGTGTACGAGCTGCTGAGCGGACAGCGGGTCTGGGAGACCCCCTGGCCGGCCGCCGACCCGGCGATGCTCCGGGCTGACACGTTCGAGCTTGTCTGCCAGGTCAACGGCAAGGTCCGCGACCGCGTCAGCGCTCCGACCGGAGCTTCACGTGAGCAGCTCGAGGCGCTGGCGCTCAGCGCACGCGGCGTGCAGGCGCACATCGACGGTCGGCAGATCGTGAAGCTGATCGTCGTGCCCGGCAAGCTGGTCAACGTCGTGATCCGCTGAGCAACCGCGTGGCGCGGACGTTCAAAGCTGCCTACCTGATCCACGGCGACGACCACGGGCGGATCGCCGAGCGGCGCGCGCGCCTGCGCACGCTCGCCGAGCAGGAGAGCGGGGCGCATGGCCTCGAGTGCTTCGAGGGAGACTCCAGCACACCCGGGACGATCGTCGCGGCGCTGAACGCGATGACGTTCGCCCTCGGACGCCGGTTCATCATCGTCGACGGCGTCGAGCGCTGGAAGGACAGGGAGCTCGAGGAGCTGGAGACGTCGCTGCGGACGCTTGCGCCTGACACGACGGTCGCCTTCTTCGCGCGGGAGGACGGCCGCGCCAAGGCGCCCCAGCGTCTGGCCGATGCCGTGCGCAAGGCCGGTGGCGATATCAGCGCGGAGGACAGCGTCAAGCCGTGGGAGCTCCCGAAGTGGGTCCTCGCCCGGGCGCGCGAGCACCAGCTCGAGCTTGCTCCCGACGCGGCCCGGGCGCTGGTCGCGCAAGTCGGCGAGCGTCAGCAGCGCTTGCTGCGCGAGCTCGAGAAGCTCGCGCTCGATCTTGGCCCCGGAGCGAGCGTGGATCTGGCGGAGGTGCAGCAGCTGACGGCGGCATCGGCCGAGCGCCGCGCTTGGGCTTTCGCCGACGCGCTGCTGAGCGGCGATCGCGCTGCCGCGACGCGCGTCTACCTGTCGTTGCGCGCCCAGGGTGAGCGCCTGCCCGGATTGATCTTCTGGGTTAGCACGCGCCTGCGCCAGGCGCATCGCGTGGCGCTGCAAGTCGAGGCGGGTCAGTCGCCTGCCGCGATCAAGCGCACGCTGCGGATGCCGCCGCGTGCTGCGCAGGAGCTGATCGCCGACGCCCGCCGTGCCGGACCCGAAGCGTTGCGTGGGGCGATCGAGGTGATCGCTGACCTGGAGCTCGTCTCACGTGGCGGCGGCTCGCGCGGCGCGAGCGAGGATACGGCGGCGCTGCTGGCGATTGGTCGTATCACAAGCGCCGTCTGATCGCAGGCCGCGCTCGTCGAGGGCGAGCATCGACTCGCCGTCAGGTCCAGGGTGCCGAGCCTGGAAAGATCTCCGGTAGTTGAGATCTGAGCCTGGCGTGGGTGGGCAATCAGTCGGCGGCGCCGCGGCGCACGCGTGCAGCACGGGACTTCTTGCGGGCGCCGTTGTTGCGGTGCAGAGCGCCACGCTTGACCGCCTTGTCGATCGTCCGCACCAGGGCGCGGTGCTCCACGTCGGCGACCGTCTCGTCGCCGTCGGTGACCGCCGCCTCGAGCCGGCGGAAGTACGTCTTGATCCGCGAGGTGTAGCGGCGGTTCTCGTCACGCTCGCGCAGCGCGCGCTCGATCCGCTTCTTCTGTGAGTGGATATTGGCCATGTGCGTATTACAGACAAGCGGCCACGGCGTTCAGCCGCGGCGCGTGCGTACTATAGCGGCCTTGTGAGAAACGAGAGCGACGCCGCGGGCGAGCACGAGGATTCGCACGTGGCTGACCCGCCTCGGCGACGGATCGCTGCGAACACCGCGATTTTCACGATCTTCACCGCTTTCTCGCGCGTGGCTGGGCTGATCCGCGAGATCATCGCCGCGAGCTACTTCGGTTCCGCCGGCGCCGCGAGCGCGTTCACGCTCGCCTCGCAGATCCCGAACCTGATGTCGAACCTGTTCGCGCAGGCGGCGCTGTCGGCGGCATTCGTGCCGGTGTTCACCGATCTGCTGCAGCAGGGTCGCAAGCGCGAGGCGTTCAAGCTCGCCTCGACGCTGTTCTGGATCATCCTGCTGGCGCTGGGGGCGCTGACCGCGCTCGGGATCCTGTTCGCGGCGCCGATCATGTCGCTGTTCCTGGCCGGCACCAAGATCAGCCCGACCCTGACCGCCGGCCTCGCGCAGGTCGTGTTCCCTGTCGTGCTGCTGCTCGGACTGACCGGATTGCTGGTCGGGGTCCTGCAGTCATACGACGAGTTCTCGATCCCGGCGCTCGCGCCGGTCGTGTGGAACATCGTGATCATCGTGCTGCTGGTCGCGCTGCGCTCGAAGTTCCATCCGAGCATCTACGCGTACGCGGTCGCGTGGCTGGTCGCGACCGTCGTGCAGCTGCTGCTGATCGCCTCGGCGCTGCGCCGGATCGACTTCCGCCTGCGCTTCGAGATCGACTGGCGCGACCCGCGTGTCAGGCAGGTGTTCGTGCTAATGCTGCCGGTCACGATCGGCCTCGGGATCGTGAACCTCGACGCGCTGCTGAACTCCTTTTTTGGGGCGCTCGTCCCCCATCATCCCCGGGAGGCGCCGCGGGCGATCCAGCTCGCGTTCCTGATCTACATGCTCCCGCAGGGCGTGTTCAGCGTGGCGGTCGCCACCGTCCTGTTCCCGACGCTCAGTCGCCAGGCCGCGCGCCGCGATGTGAGCCACATGCGCCACACGCTCGGTAACGGGATGCGCCAGATCAACCTGCTGCTGATCCCGGCCGCCGCGGGGCTGATGGTGCTGGCACTGCCGGTCAGCCGGCTCGTGTTCGAGCACGGCAAGCTAACGCCGGAGCAGGCGCAGCTGATCTCGGTGGCGCTGTTCTGGTTCGCGTGGAGCCTCCCGTTCGGCGGCCTCAACCTGCTGCTCACACGCACCTTCTTCGCGCTGCAACGGCCGTGGATCCCGACCAGGCTTGCGGCCATGAACATGGTCGTCGACATAATCGTCAGCCTGTCGCTGTACAAGCCGCTGGGCGTCGCCGGGCTGGTGATCGGAACCGCGGTCGCCAACATCGTGATGACCGCGCTGATGCTGCACCGCCTGAGGGTCGGCTTCAACGGCCGCCTCGAAGGGGCGCAGACGCTGATGATCACGATCCGGATCGCGGTGCTGTCAGCGATCACAGCGGTGATCGCGCGCGTCGTTTGGGTGCTGCTCGACGACCTGCTCGGTCGCTCGCTGCCCGCGCAGATCGTCTCCGTCGGCCTCGCGGTGGTGCTCGCGGGCGCTTTCTATGCCAAGGCCGTGCTGGCGATGCGGATCCCCGAGGCGCGCCAGATCGAGTCGCTGGTGCTCGGTCGGTTGCGCGCCCGCGGCAGCGTCGCGCGCTGAGCAGCCGCTCAGGGCCGGCCGCTCAGCGCCGCCGCCGCCGGCGGCGGCGGCGGCGGCGCGCAGAGTTGCTGCGGCGAGTAGCGTAAGTGCGTGGCCGTAGAGTTCGTCGATGCGCAGGACGCCAGCCTGCAGGGGTTATGGGGACGGCACTTCTCCGATCCGCGGCGCGAGCGCGCGTTCCTCAGTGCCGTCGGCTTCACCACCGCGTTTGGGACCTGTCGCGCTATCACGCATGGGATCAAGGCCGGCGTCGGCCCATTTCGGAACCTCAGCGCCGGCGGCCGGCACCTGCATCACAGCACCTTCGGGATCTTCGGCTTGCTGGGAACCGGCTACATATGGACCTACCAGTGGGCGCTCGGGCTCCCCGAGGGATCGCGCTGGCTGTCTCGCTTCGCGGCGACGTCGTACGGCATCGCCGGCGCGCTGACGCTCGACGAGTTCGCTCTGTGGTTCGACCTGCAGGATGACTACTGGACCAAGGCGGGCCGCAAGAGCATCGACGCCGTGGTGCTGTTCGGCGGCCTGCTGACGTTCGGCGTTGCCGGCCGGGGAGCGCTGCGTGAGGTCGCCCTCGTCGCAAGGGGCGCCGGCCGGCGCTCGACGCGCGAGTCGACGCACGCCGACGGCTAAAGCAGGCTCCTCGAGCGCGCGCGCCGCTGGGTCGTGGGCGCCTAGCGCTCCGAGCGTGGCGCGCATCTGTTGCTATAGGACAGATACGCGCCACACTCCCCGTCGGCACGCACTGGCGGACACCGCATACCCTTGTGTGTCGCATGGCTGACCAGGCCCACATCCGCAACTTCTCGATCATCGCCCACATCGACCACGGCAAGTCGACGCTGGCGGACCGCATCCTCGAGCTGACGCACACCGTTGATCCCCGTGCGATGCGCGCGCAGATGCTCGATTCGATGGATCTGGAGCGCGAGCGCGGGATCACGATCAAGGCGCAGGCGGTGCGCGTCTTCTACGAGGCCGGCGATGGCTGCGCCTACCAGCTGCACCTGATCGACACGCCGGGGCACGTCGACTTCACCTATGAGGTCTCGCGCTCGCTCGCCGCGTGCGAGGGAGCGCTGCTGGTCGTTGACGCCTCGCAGGGCGTCGAGGCCCAGACCGTCGCGAACACTTACCTCGCGATCGACTCGGGACTCGAGCTGATCGCTTGCCTGAACAAGGTCGACCTCCCGGGCGCGGAACCGGAGCGCGTCGCCGAGGAGGTCTCGGATCTGCTCGGCGAGCCGGCCGACAGCGTGCGCCGGATCAGCGCCAAGACCGGCGAAGGCGTCAGCGCCGTGCTGGATGAGCTGATCGCGCGCGTGCCGCCGCCCAGCGGTGATCCGAGCGCGCCCGCGCGGGCGCTGATCTTCGACTCGCAGTTCGACCAGTACCGCGGCGTGATTGCCTACATCCGTGTCGTCGACGGCACCTTCACCAAGGGCCAGGCGATCCGTGCGATGCAGGCCGGGACCGAGGCCGAGATCGATGACATCGGCTTCTTCACCCCGGAGATGACATCGGCTCCCGCGCTGAGCGCCGGCGAAGTCGGGTTCCTGATCACCGGGATCAAGGACGTCACGAAACTGCGCGTCGGCGACACGCTGACGACGGTTCGCGCGCCGGCGGCCGAGCCGCTTCCCGGCTACCGCGAGGTCAAGCCGATGGTGTTCTGCGGCCTGTTCCCGATCGACTCCGACGCTTACCCGGAGCTGCGCGACGCGCTGGAGAAGCTGACGCTGAACGATGCGGCGCTGTCCTGGGAGCCTGAGACCAGCGACGCGCTCGGGTTCGGCTTCCGCTGCGGCTTCCTGGGTTTGCTGCACATGGACATCGTGCGCGAGCGGCTCGAGCGCGAGTACGACCTCGAGCTGCTGGCGACGATGCCCAGCGTCGAGTACGAGGTGAACCGCACCGACGGCACCGTCGTGCCCGTGCACTCCCCCAACGACATGCCCGACCCGTCGCGGATCGCCGCTGTGCGAGAGCCGTATATCCGGGCATCGATCCTGACGCCGAAGGAGTTCGTCGGGGCGATCATGGAGCTCTGCCAGGAGCGCCGCGGCGAGCATTCGGGCATGCACTACCTGTCGGCCGAGCGTCTGCAGATCACCTACGACCTGCCGCTGGCGGAGATCGTGCTCGACTTCTTCGACCAGCTGAAGTCGCGCACTCGCGGCTACGCGTCGCTGGACTACGACCTGACCGGCCTGCGCGAATCGGATCTCGTGAAGCTGGACATCCTGCTCGCGGGCGAGCCGATCGATGCGCTGTCGATGCTCGTGCATCGATCGAAAGCCGAAGTCATGGGTCGCACGATGGCCGAGAAGCTGCGCACCAAGATCCCCCGCCAGCAATACGATGTTCCGATCCAGGCAGCGGTAGGCTCTCGGATCATCGCGCGCGAGACGATCAAGGCATACCGCAAGGACGTGATCGCGAAGTGCTACGGCGGTGACATCAGCCGCAAGCGCAAGCTGCTCGAGCAGCAGAAGAAAGGCAAGAAGCGGATGAAGCAAGTGGGGCGGATCGAGGTGCCACAGGACGCGTTCCTGGCCGTGCTGGAGCTAGGCGACAAAGGTTAGGCAAAGCTGTGTTCGAGACGAAACGCTCCGCCGGACTGTGCCTCCGGTTGCGGTTGACTGTCGGTTTCCCGGCGCCCTTGGCGCCGCGGCCGGGTCTGTAACGGGTATCACGAGCGCGGGTATATCGGGCGTGTCGGAGAACGATCAGAAACCTTCGCGGCAGCACTGGATGGCCGACGCCCTGCGCGCCGCGCCGGCGAAGACCCGGGAGCTGCGCTCCGCGGTCCAGCTCGACGTGCCGTGGGCGCGGACATGGCTCGCCGGTCTGGTCCGGGAGAACTTCATGCGCTTGATCCTCAATCCGGTGATGGACTACTACGCGCGGCGGCGAGCAACGGGCACCGACAAGCTCACCGACGTGCGCGGCCCCGTGATCCTGGTCGCCAACCACGCCAGTCACATGGATACGCCGGTGATCCTGTCGGCGCTGCCGCGGCAGTTTCGCAAGCGGACGGTCGTGGTGGCGGCGGCAGACTACTTCTACCGCAAGCGCCTCGTGGCCTGGATCGTCTCACTGATCTTCAACACCACGCCGATCGATCGGCACGCCGGCGCCGGTGGATGGTCCAACAACGGTGACCACCTCGAGAACCTGCTGGATGAAGGCTGGAACCTGCTCCTCTATCCGGAGGGCACGCGTTCGCGCAGCGGCGTTCCCGGCCGCGTGCGCCGCGGTGCCGCGATGCTCGCCGCCCAGCACCACCTCTCGATCGTTCCGATCCGAGTCAGCGGCACCGCCGAGGCGATGCCCCCCGGGCGTATATGGCCGAAGCGACTGGTCGGCAGAATCGCTTCTAAGCGGCACCGGATCACGGTTGCGTTCGGCGACCCGATCGCGCCCAACGGCGACACCACCGAGCTGATCAAGAGCGTGCAGCAATTCTTCGAGCAGTCAAGCGGCGGCGGCTCCCCGTATCAGTCGCCGTACACCCGGTTCGGCCACAGGCACAAAAGCTGAAGCGACGTTCGGCGGGTTGCGAAAGCTCGACAGTTCGTGCCCTCGACAGTTCGTGCCCTCGGCAGTTCGTGTCTCGGCAGTGCGGCTATTCGTCGTCTTCGTCGAGCCAGTCCATCGTCATCGCGACCGCCTTGCGCCACTTGCGATAGACGCGGTTGCGACGCTCGGGGTCCATGCTCGGCAGCCAAGCGGCGGCCTTGTGCCAGTTCGCGCGCAGAGCCTCACGGTCAGGCCAAAGACCCACTGCGAGCCCAGCTGCGTAGGCGGCTCCCAGAGAGACCGTCTCGGACACCAACGGCCGCACGACGGTCACGTCCAGCAGGTCCGCGATCGTCTGCATCAGCAGGTTGTTGGCGGTCATCCCGCCGTCGACACGCAACGTGTTAAGGCTGATTCCGGCGTCGGAGTTCATCGCCTCGACGACTTCGCGCGTCTGGTAGGCGGTCGCCTCGAGCACGGCGCGGGCGAGATGGCCCTTGGTTACGTAGCCGGTCAGTCCGGCGATCACGCCGCGCGCGTCGCTGCGCCAGTGTGGCGCGAACAAGCCGGAGAACGCGGGAACTACATAACAGCCGCCGTTGTCGGCGACGGTGCGCGCCAGCGTCTCGATCTCGGGCGCCGAGTCGATCAGCGTGAGGTTGTCGCGGACCCACTGCACGAGCGCGCCGGTGACCGCAATCGATCCCTCCAGAGCGTACGTCGGCGGCTCCTCGCCTACCCGGCAACCGACCGTGGTCAGCAGGCCGTGGCTCGAGTTCACCAGCTGCGTGCCGGTGTTGAACAGCAAGAAGCTGCCGGTGCCGTAGGTGCACTTGCCCTCGCCCGCTGAGAAGCAGGTCTGGCCGAACAATGCAGCCTGCTGGTCACCCAGCGCCGCGGCCACCGGGACGCCGCGAAGCGGCCCGCTGATCGCCTCTCCGTAGACCTCGGCCGAGGGGCGGATCTCCGGCAGCATCGCGCGCGGTACGCCGAATGCCGCCAGCAGCTGCTCGTCCCAGGCGAGCGTGTGCAGGTTCATCAGCATCGTCCGGCTGGCATTGGTCACGTCCGTCAGATGCCGCCCGGTGAGCCGCCAGATCAGCCACGAGTCGATCGTCCCGAACAGCGCCTCGCCGGCTTCGGCGCGCGCGCGCAGGCCGTCGATGTGGTCGAGCAGCCACCGGACTTTCGCCGCGGAGAAGTAGTTGGCGAGCGGCAGCCCGCAGCGGTCGCGGAAGCGCCCCTGACCGCCGTCCGCGGAGAGCGTCCGAATCAGCTGATCGCTGCGTGTGTCCTGCCAGTTGATCGCGTTGTGGACGGGCAGCCCGCTGCTGCGCTCCCATACGACTGTCGACTCGCGCTGGTTGGCGATCCCCAGCGCAGCGAGGTCGGAGACTCCGAGCTCGGCGTTGTCCAGCGAGCACTGGACGACCTGCTCGACGTTGCGCCAGATCTCCTGCGGGTCGTGCTCGACCCAGCCGGGCCGCGGAAAGAATTGGTGATGCTCCTTCTGGGCGATTGACACAAGGCGCGCCGAGCGGTCGAAGATCATGCACCGCGACGATGCCGTGCCCTGATCGATCGCGGCTACGTAGTCCTTGCCCATCTCCGGCTCCCTTTCTAGCAGGGGATCGCACCGTCTACCAGGGGATCGCGCCGAGCTCACGCGAGACAGCCCGCGCCACCTCGCGGACGGCGGCCAGCAGCGGGCTGCGCGGCTGGCGCGCGGCCAGCAGGCGCTCAGGCGGACCGAAGATGCCGAGCGCCCCGACGATGTGATTGCGGCGATCGACGATCGGCGCCGCGAACGCGACCTGGCCGGGGATCATCTCGCCGATGTCGGCGGCCCACCCCTGCGCGCGTACGCGGTCAAGCTCGCGCTCCAGCCGTGCGAGGTCGGTGATCGTCGCGTCGGTGAATGCCGGCAGGCCGTCCGCCGCCAGTTCGGTCAGGAGGTAGCGGTGGTGGGAGAGCAGGACCTTGCCGAGGGCGGTCGCGTGCGCGGGCAGAAGCGATCCCACATCGAGCGTCTGCAGGCTGTCGTCGGGGCGGAAGACGTGGTGCACGACCAGCACCTGGTGGTCGTGCATGATCCCGATCCGGACCGCCTCTCCGGTGCGGTTTGCGAGCGAATCCGACCAGTTCAGCGCGCGCGTGCGCAGCTCGTTGCCGTCGAGGTAGCTCGACCCCATGTGCAGGAGCGCTGCGCCGAGTCCGTACTTGCCGGTCTCGGCGTCCTGCTCGACGAAGTGCTCGTTGCGCAGCGTGCGGAGCAGCCCGTGCACCGTCCCCTTCGACAGCGCGAGCTCTCCGGCGATCTCGACCACGCCAAGCGGGCGCGTGCGACTCGATAGCAGTCGGAGGATCGCCGCCGCGCGTTCGATCGACTGAATGTGCCCGGGCATCGCCTAATTCATACCCCTTTTGGACCTCCGGCTGATTAGTGGGCGCGCTTGCTGCGTCACGATAAACCAGATTCTGGATCGGATGGTCGGGTTCGCCGCAGCCGGTCGATCTGGAGATTGCTGGACGTCCGTCTCACGGTATCTGCAGATTCCCGAACGTCGTTTGACATTGTCGAACAAGTGCGTATACGATCAATCTCCGATCTAACACTTCCTAACAGGAGGAGGAACGTACCTTGACCATCATCGGCGAGGAAATCATCGGGACGGCACTGCTGATCCTGCTGGGTGACGGGGTCGTGGCCGCCGTCGTCCTGGCCAAGTCGAAGGCCGAGAACTCGGGCTGGATCGTGATCACCTTCGGGTGGGGCATGGCGGTTATGGTCGCCGTCTACGCCGTTGGCCGGTTCGCGCATGGCAACGGCGGGCAACTGAACCCAGCGGTCACGGTGGGGTTGTGGGTGAACGGCAGCATCACCGGGTCCGAAGCGTGGAAGTTCATGCTAGGCGAGCTGATCGGCGCGATGCTCGGCGCCGCTCTTGTGATCGCCGCCTATTGGGACCATTTCAAAGAGACCGAGGATCAGGGCGCGAAGCTGGCCGTGTTCTCGACGGGCCCGGCGATTCGCAACTACCCACTCAACTTCATCACCGAGTTCATCGGCACGTTCGTGCTGGTGTTCGGCATTTTCTTGATCAACGACAAGCACAACGCGATCCCCGGGTATCTGTGGCCGCTGCTGGTCGGGCTCCTGGTCTTCTCCATCGGTCTCTCGCTCGGCGGGCCGACGGGCTACGCGATCAACCCCGCTCGTGACCTCGGGCCGCGGATCATTCACCAGTTCCTGCCGGTCCCCGGGAAGGGCTCGTCGGACTGGGCGTACTCCTGGATCCCCGTCGTCGCGCCGCTGGTTGGGGGTGTGGTCGCCGCGCTGGTCTTCAAGGCGGTCATCCCGAAGGAAGCGTTCACCGTGGCGGTCCCAGCGCACGGCCTGGTGCGATGATGAAGAAGCTGATCAACACCCCCGACGGCGTCGTGCAGGATGCGCTGCACGGCGTCGAGGCGGCGCACGGGGACCGCGTACGCGTCTCCTACGAACCCGCTTACGTGGTCCGGATCGATGCGCCGGTCAACGGCAAGGTGGGGATCATCTCCGGTGGCGGCTCGGGCCACGAGCCGATGCACGGAGGGTTTGTCGGACCGGGAATGCTCGACGCGGCGTGTCCGGGTGAGGTGTTCACGTCACCCACGCCCGATCAGATGCTGGAGGCGACCAAAGCCGTGAGCGGCGGCGCCGGAGTGATTCACATCGTCAAGAACTACACCGGCGACGTGATGAACTTCGACATGGCCTCTGAGATGGGCAAGGGCGACGACATCGAGGTCGAGACGATCCTGACCAACGATGACGTCGCGGTCGAGGATTCCCTGTACACGGCGGGTCGCCGCGGCGTCGGTGTTACCGTGCTGGTCGAGAAGATCTGCGGCGGCGCGGCGCAGGACGGCCGCGCGCTGCAGGAGGTGGCCGAGCTCGGCCGGCGGGTCAACGCCAGTGGCCGCTCGATGGGCATGGCCCTGACGCCCTGCATCACACCGGCCTCGGGCAATCCGAGCTTCGAGCTCGAGGAGGACGAGGTCGAAATCGGGATCGGCATCCACGGCGAGCCGGGGCGGTTCCGGGAGAAGGTCGGGCCGGCCTCGCAGGTCGCCGAGCGGCTGCTGACGCCGATCCTGGAGGACCTACCGTTCACATCCGGCGATCGCGTGCTGGCGTTCGTCAACGGCATGGGTGGCACACCGCTGATCGAGCTGTACGTGGTTTACAACGAGGTCGCGAAGATCGCGGCGGCGCACGGTCTCGCGATCGAGCGCAACCTGATCGGCAACTACATCACCTCGCTCGAGATGCAGGGTTGCTCGATCACGCTGCTCAAGCTCGACAGCGAGATGCTGCGTTACTGGGATGCGCCGGTGAACACGCCGGGCCTGCGCTGGGGCGCCTAGAGCAGTGGCGATCACCCGAGAGCAAATCCTGGAGTGGATGCGCCGCTTCGCCGCGGAGATGGGCGAGCACCGCGAGGAGCTGGTCCGCCTCGACACCGCGATCGGTGACGGGGACCACGGAACGAACATGGACCGTGGCATGCGCAAGGCGATCGAGAAGCTGGAGGCTTCCGAGCAGGCAGACGGCGGTACGGCCCTGAAGACCGTTGCGATGGCGCTGATCTCGAGCGTCGGCGGAGCTGCAGGCCCGCTGTATGGAACGTTGTTCCTGCAGATGGGAACCGCGCTCGCCGGCAAGCCCGAGATCGAGCTCGCCGATTACTCGCAGGCATGGCGTAAGGGACTCGCGGGCGTGCAATCCAGAGGTAAGGCGCAGCCGGGTGACAAGACGATGGTGGACGCGCTGATTGCGGGTGTGGAGGCGCTTGAAGGCGCGTCCGACCTCGACGGCGGTCTGCGTGAAGCAGCGCAGGCCGCCGAGGCGGGGATGCAGGCGACGATCCCGCTGGTTGCCCGCAAGGGCCGCGCCAGCTACCTGGGTGAGCGCAGCAAGGATCATCAGGACCCGGGCGCAACCTCGACGTTCTACTTGTTCAAGAGTGCCGCCGAGGCGCTCGCAGGCTGAGATAAGGAGAGACACGATGGCGAAGTATTCAGCAGCACTTGACCAGGGCACCACCAGCTCGCGGGCGATGATCTTCGATCACGGTGGTCGGGTGGTCGCAGTCGCGCAAAAGGAGCACGAGCAGATCTACCCGAAGCCGGGCTGGGTCGAGCATGATCCCAAGGAGATCTGGGCGCGCTGCCAGGAGGTGCTCGACGAGGCGCTCGAGAAGGCCGGGGCGACCGCGGGCGACATCGCCGCGCTGGGGATCACAAACCAGCGTGAGACGACCGTCGTGTGGGACCGCAACACCGGCGAGCCGATCCACAACGCGCTGGTCTGGCAGGACACCCGGACCGACAAGCTGGTCGACGAGTTGTCGGCTGACGGAGGGCAGGACCGCTTCCGCAGCAAGGTGGGCCTGCCGCTGGCGACGTACTTCTCCGGCCCCAAGGTTCGCTGGCTGCTCGACAACGTCAAAGGTGCCCGCGCCAAGGCGGAGGCCGGCGAGTTGGTGTTCGGCAACATCGACGCCTGGTGCATCTGGAATCTGACCGGTGGCGTCAACGGCGGCCTGCACATCACCGATGTGTCCAACGCCAGCCGCACAATGCTGATGGATCTGGAGACGCTGTCCTGGGATGCGGACATCGCCGCGAAGATCGGCGTGCCGCTGTCGATGCTGCCCGAGATCCACGCCTCGAGTGAGGTCTACGGTGCGGTCAGCAGCGGTGGCTTCACCGGCGTTCAGATCGGCGGCGACCTCGGCGACCAGCAGGCGGCGACGTTCGGCCAGGCGTGCTTCTCGCCGGGCGAGGCCAAGAACACCTACGGCACGGGCAACTTCATGTTGCTCAACACCGGCACCGAGTTGGTGCAGTCGAAGTCGGGGCTGCTGACGACCGTCGGCTACAAGATCGGCGAGGAGCCTGCGGTCTACTGCCTCGAGGGCTCGATCGCGATCACCGGCGCGCTCGTCCAGTGGTTGCGCGACAACCTGAAAATGATCAAAGCGGCTCCGGAAGTCGAGGATCTGGCCAAGTCGGTAGAGGACAACGGCGGCCTGTACATCGTGCCTGCGTTTTCGGGACTGTTCGCTCCGTACTGGAAGTCAAACGCCCGCGGCGTGTTCGCGGGTCTGACCCGGTACGTGACCGCCGGTCACATCGCACGCGCGACGCTCGAGGCGACCGCGTTCCAGACCCGCGAGGTGATGGACGCGATGCGGACGGACTCCGGCGTTGATCTGAAGGGCCTCAAGGTCGACGGCGGCATGGTCGCCAACGACCTGCTGATGCAGTTCCAGGCTGACCTGCTCGGCGTCCCGGTGATCCGCCCGGAGGTCGCCGAGACCACCGCCCTGGGCGCCTCCTATGCCGCCGGGCTGGCGACTGGCTTCTGGAGCAGCACCGATGAGGTGCGCAGCAACTGGGCCGAGGACAAGCGCTGGAACCCGACGATGGACGCCGCCAAGCGCGACGAGTACTACAAGTTCTGGAAGAAGGCCGTCACCCGGACCTTCGACTGGTTCGAGTAGGGCGGTTAAGTCAGGATCAACCGATCACGGATTGCCCGGGCGGCCAGTTCCTCCCCGCCCGGGCTCCGGACCACTCCCATGGCACTCGGCAGGCAGATAGGCTGGCTACACGATGGTCACAATTAGCACCGACGTTCTGGTTATCGGCGGCGGCGCCACCGGTACCGGCGTCGCCTGGGATGCAGCGCTACGAGGTCTCGACGTGATCCTCGTCGACCGCGCCGACCTTGCGCAGGGAACCAGCGGCCGCTTCCACGGGCTGCTGCATTCAGGTGGTCGCTACGCGGTCAAGGATCCGCGGGCCGCCGAGGAGTGCGTCGTCGAGAACGCGATCCTGCGGGCCGTCGCGTCCGACTGCATCGAGGACACGGGCGGCCTGTTCGTCACCACCCCGTGGGACGACCCAGCCTACGCCGACCGGTTCGCCGCTGGGTGCGCGCGCACCGGTGTCGCCTGTGAGGAGATCAGCCCGCAGCAGGCTCTGCGCGACGAGCCGCGGCTGAACCCGAAGATCTCACGTGCCTTTCGCGTACCGGATGGGAACATCGAGATCTGGAAGTTGGTCTGGGCGATGAGTCACGGCGCTCAACATCGCGGTGCCAGGATCCTTCCGTACAACGCCGTCGTGGCCGTCCACCGCGAGGGCGACGAGGTGACCGGCGTGCGCCTGCGAGACACGCGCAGCGGCGTCGAGACCGAGGTCCAGGCGCGAGTCACGGTTAACGCCGCCGGCGCCTGGGTCGGCCAGGTTGCCGAGCTGGCGGGGATCGAGGGCGTCCGGATTCTGCCGGGACGCGGAATCATGATCGCGATGAACCACCGGCTCGTGAACGCCGTCGTCAACCGCTGCCAGATGCCGACGGACGGGGACATCATCGTTCCGATCCGCACCGTCAGCGTGATCGGGACCACCGACCGTCACACCGACGACCCCGACGACCAAACGGTGCTTCAAGGCGAAGTCGACCTGATGCTCGACGAGGGCGAGAAGCTGGTCCCGGGCTTTCGCCGCGCGCGCGCCCTGCGCGTCTGGACCGGCGTCCGTCCACTGTTCGAGGACGCCAAAGCGCCTGACACCGACACTCGCGACGTTACTCGCGCGCACGCGCTGCTCGACCACCTCCAGCGCGACGGCGTATCGCGGTTCGTCTCGATCACGGGAGGTAAGCTCACGACTTTCCGGATGATGGCGCAGGAGACGGTCGACGCGGTCTGCCGGCAGCTCGGTGAGACGCGGCCGTGCACCACGAAGACCGAGCCGCTGCCGGGCTCGGAGAGCGGCGAGCACTACTTGCTCGGCTCGCGCCTGCAAGCCAAGGAGGCGGAGCTGATCGGCGAGCAGATGATCTGCGAGTGTGAGCTGATCTCGCGGGCCAGGCTCGAGGAGACGATGCAGCGCCTCGGCACCACCAACTTGGACGACATCCGCCGGCAGCTGCGGCTCGGGATGGGACCGTGTCAGGGCGGCTTCTGCATATATCGCGCGACCGGGATCCTGCACGGGATCGACGGCTTGAGCGCCGAGCAGGCGGACGCCACGCTGCTCGACTTCCTGCAGGAGCGCTGGAAGGGCATGTGGCCGGTGCTGTACGGCGACCAGCTGCGCCAGGCGCGCCTGGACGAGTGGATCTTTCACGGAGTGCTCGACGTGGAGCACCTGCCGTCATGAGGAGCGAACTGCATTTCGACGCGGTTGTGATCGGCGCCGGCACGGCGGGGCTCGTCGCCGCCACGCGGCTCGCGCAGGAGGGAGCACGTGTGTGCGTGCTCGCGAAGGGCGTCGGCTGCACGCACCTCGCTCCAGCGACGATCGATGTCCTGGGCTACGTCCCCTCCCGCGTTGAGGAACCGGGGCGCGCGCTCGAGGAGCTGATCGTCTCCCACCGCGCTCATCCGTACGCGCTGCTCGGCCGCCAGGCCGTCGAGCAGTCGCTCCGCTGGCTCACCGCGACCGTCGCAGCCGGGCCGCTGCCCGGCTATTGCTACGTCGGCTCGCTGGCGCGCAACCATCGGCTGCCAACGGCGGTCGGGGCGCTGCGGCCGTCTGCCGTCATACCCGAGACGATGGCGGCCGGCGACGGCAGCGGCCTGACGCGCGCGTGCATCGTCGGCACGCGCGCGCTGCGCGACTTCCACGCCAGCCTGTGCGCGGCAAATCTGCGCGAGGCCGGGATCGACGCACGCGCGGTCACGATGCCGATCGAGTTCGAGCGAGCCGACATGAACACGCTCGGGATCGCCCGTCACTTCGACCACGCGGCGTGGCGCGCGCGCTTCTGCGCGCAGCTCTCGCCGATGCTGCACGCCGACGAGCACGTCGGCCTGCCTGCGATGCTCGGACTGAGCGACCCGCATGGCGTCTGGACAGACCTCGAATACCGTCTTGGCCGGCGCGTGTTCGAGATCCCGTCGCTGCCGCCCTCCGTGCCCGGAATCAGGCTTTTCGAGATTCTCCTGGCGGCGCTGCGCGCCGCCGGTGGGCGGCTCGTGCTGGGTTCCGAGGTGATCGGCTCCGAGCGAGACGGGAAGCGGGTGACCGCGGTCCGCGCCCGTACGGCGGGACGGGACAGGTGGTACGTGTCACCCTCGTTCGTGCTCGCCACCGGTGGCTTCGCGTCCGGGGCGATCGAGCTCGACTCGCACTGGACCGCCCACGAGCGCGTGCTGGGGCTCGGCCTGCGCGGCGTTCCGGCGCCAGGCGAAGCGCGCTTTGTGGCCGGCTACATGAGCGAGCAGCCGCTGGCGCGGGCGGGCGTGGCGGTGGACAGCGAGCTGCGCGCCCACGACGCCCCGAATGTTCTGGTCGCGGGGGCGGCGCTGCCGGGCGCGATCCCGTGGCGCGAAGGCTCGGGTGAGGGGATCGCGCTGGCAAGCGGCTATCTGGCGGCGCGGTCGATCTGCAACCAGTCGGCAATTTTGACCGAGGCGGCGCTATGAGCAACGGCAACGGCATCCACAACGGCGAGTGGCACGAGCTTCTGCGCGGGTCGCTGGACCACTGCGTCAAGTGCACGATCTGCGAGACTGCGTGCCCGTTCGCAAACGCCACGCCGCTGTTCCCGGGACCCAAGTACGCCGGGCCTCAGTCCGAGCGCTACCGGGTCCAGGATGAGCCCTCGGTGGACGCGTCGGTCGACTACTGCTCGGGCTGCGGGATCTGCACGCTGGTCTGTCCGCAGGGCGTCAAGGTCGCCGAGATCAACGCCCAGGCGCGCAACAAGCTCAAGCTCCAGAACGGCGTGCCGCTGCGCGACCGGATCATCACTCGCCCGACCCTGCTGGGCGGACTCGGTACGCCGGTGGCGCCGCTCCTCAACGCATCCCTGCAGTCGCGTACCGTCCGAGTCCTGACCGAGAAGGCGCTCAAGGTCCACCGCGACGCGCCTGTTCCTAAGTTCGCCGGGCGGCGGTTCTCGCGCTCGATGCGTGACCACCAGACTCCGCGGACGGGTCGGCGAGCCGTCTACTTCCACGGCTGTGGCACGGAGTACTACGAGCCCTGGGAAGGGGAGAAGGTCGTCGCCGTCCTCGAGCACAACGGGTTCGAGGTCGAGGTTCCCAAGCAGGGTTGCTGTGGACTGCCGCTGCAGTCGAGCGGCCTGTTCGCCGACGCTCGCAAGACGGTGCTGGCGCTGGCCGATGCGCTCGCCGCGCAGCTTCACGACGAGCAGACGATCATCGTCGGGAACGCCACCAGCTGCACGCTGATGCTCAAGCGCGAGGCGCGAGAGTTCCTCGGCCTCGAGCGCGAGCCGAACCTCGAGCTGGTGTCCCAGCGCACCTACGACATCTGCGAGCTGTTGCTGGAGCTCCACGACCGCGGCGAGCTGCGGACGGACTTCCAGCCCGTGCACGAGACGATCGCCTACCATGCGCCCTGCCAACAGCAGGGCCACCTGATCGGCAAGCCGGCGCTCGATCTGTTCGCGCTGATTCCCGGCCTTGAGGTCAGGGAGCTGAACGCCCGCTGCTGCGGGATCGCCGGTACCTACGGCCTAAAGGCTGAGAAGTACGAGATCTCGATGGCTGTCGGGCGCGATCTGTTCGAGCAGGTCGGGGCTTCGGGTGCCTCAACGGTGGCGTGCGACAGCGAGACCTGCCGCTGGCAGATCGCCAAGGCGACGCAGCTGCCCTCGGTGCACCCGATCGACTACCTGCACCGCGCCTACGGGCTCGACCGCGCCGGCAGCTAGGGCGCCGGGGTCAGTGAGGGAGCAGCTTGGTCGGGATCGTCGTCGTTTCTCATTCCGATGTGCTCGCCGCCAGCGTTGTCCGGCTCGCCCGGGAGATGGCCGGCGCCGCGCTGATGCTCGAGCCCGCTGGCGGGATCGGGGAGCCGGGCGTCCTGGGAACGGATGCCGAGCGGGTGGCGGCGGCGGTGCGGCGCGCGATGTCCTCCGACGGCGTGCTTGTGCTGATGGACCTCGGCAGCGCGCTGATGAGCTCCGAGCTCGCGATCGAGCTGCTCGACACGCCGGCGGGACCCATCCTGCTCAGCGCCGCGGCGCTGGTTGAGGGCACCGTAGCCGCGGCGGTCGCCGCCAGCGGCGGCGCCTCACTACAGGAGGTCGACGCCGAGGCACGCGCGGCGCTGACGATGAAGGATGCGCAGCTCGGCGGCATCGAGGCCCCGGATCCTGCTGGCGCGGCGCCGGATCCCGGGCAGCAAGCCCCGGTGGAGATCAGCGAGCAGCTGCCGGTACTGGCAGCGGTCGGCTTGCACGCTCGTCCAGCGGCCCGCTTGGTGGCGACCGCGCGTGCATTTGACGCCGAAGTCTCAGTCGCGAAGGCGCCGGGCGGCCGGCGCGTGCGTGCTTCCAGCATGACCGGTGTGGTGTCGCTAGGGGCGCGCTGGGGCGACACGCTGCTCCTGCGCGCCACCGGTCCACAGGCCCGTGAGGTGCTCGACGCGCTTCGAGCGCTCGCCGACGGCGGCTTCGGGGACGGAGTCGCCGCCGGACCACCGCCGCCGAGCCGGCGTGCGCCGGCTTCCGAGGCCGCGGTCGAGCGCGCTTGTGAGGCACCGGCGAAAGCGCCGCAGACCGGCGCGGTCCTGAGCGGTGTAGCGGCATCACGAGGGCTCGTGGTAGGCCTCGTTCAGCTGCTCCATGGCGGCGCTTTTGCTCCTCCCGCGGCGCGCGCGGCGGAGTGCCCCGAGCGCGAGCTGGCACGACTGCGGGCGGGGATCGACGCCGCGCGCGAGGCGATCGGACGCGACCGCGAGTCCGTCGCGCGCCGCGCCGGGGCGGCCGAAGCGGAGATCATGGACGCGCACCTCGCCCTGCTCGACGACGAAGCGATGGTCGAACCCGCGCACGCGGCGATCGAGGCCGGAGCGACGGCCGAGCGCGCCATCTACGACGCCGCCGTCGCGCTCGGCGCGCGTTACCGTGAGTTCGATCAGCCACTGCTGCAGGAGCGCGCGATCGACGTGCTCGACGTCGGCCGGCGCGTCGTGCGCGCGCTGACCGGCGAGCCGGCAGCCGTGCCAGCGGCCGCCGGGATCGTGGTCGCCGGCGAGCTGACACCAGCCGACGCTGCCGCGCTCGACCCCACGCGGGTGCAGGGGATCGCCACAGCGCACGGCACCGCGACCGCGCACGCCGCGATCCTTGCTCGCGCGCTCGACCTGCCGGCGGTCGTGGGTCTGGGTGCGTCGGTGCTGCTGATTGCAGAGGGCACGCCGGTGCTGCTCGACGGGGACGCGGGCAGCCTCCAGGTAGAGCCGTCGGCGGAGCTCATCGCAGCAGCGCAGGCGCGCCGCCGCCGCGCGCAGGAGCGCACGCACCTCGCGCGCGCGCGCGCGCTTGAGACCGCCATGACCAGGGACGGGGTGCGGATCGAAGTGTTCGCCAACCTCGGGTCGAGCGCCGAGGCGAGCCACGCCGTCGAGCTCGGAGCCGAGGGCGTCGGTCTGCTTCGGACCGAGTTTCTGTTCCTGCAGCGCTCCGAGTTGCCTGGCGAGGAGGAGCAGGCTCAGACGCTGATCGAGATCGCCCGCGCGCTGCAGGGACGGCCGCTGATCGTGCGCACGCTCGATGCAGGGGCCGACAAGCCCCTGCCGGCGCTGCCGATGCCCAAGGAGGCCAACCCGTTCCTCGGTGTGCGCGGGATTCGGCTCGCTCTCGCGCGCCCCGAGGTACTCGAGACGCAGTTCCGCGCGATCCTGCGTGCTGCCGCGCAATTCCCGCTGTGGGCGATGCTGCCGATGGTGGCAACCGCGGGGGAGATCGAGGCGGCACGCGCGGTGCTTGCCCGTGCGCGCGCTCACACCGGGATCGAAGTACCGCTGCCGCTGGGGATCATGGTGGAGATTCCCGCTGCGGCCGTGAACGCCGCCGAGCTCGCCGAGCACGCCGAGTTCTTCTCGATCGGCACCAACGACCTGACGCAATACACGATGGCCGCCCAGCGCGGTGACGAGCGGCTGGCGGCGCTGCTGACCGGGCCCCAGCCGGCGGTCCTGCGCTTGATCTCAGCCACCGTTCAGGGCGCAGCGGCGCGCCGACGGACCGTGGGGGTGTGCGGGGAGCTGGCGGGCGATCCTGCAGCCGCCGTGCTGCTGGTCGGCCTCGGCGTGACCGAGCTGAGCATGACCCCCGCGCTCGTGCCCGAGGTCAAGGCGGCGCTGCGGGCCGTCGACCTGGCGACCGCCCGGCGGACGGCGCAAGCGGCGCTCGTCGCGCAGGATGCAAGCGCGGCTCGCGCGCTGTCCGCCGCGCTGCTGTGACGTCGCGCTGTCCGCCGCGCTGCTGTGATGTACTCTTCCCGTTCTGTGGACGCCGGCACGTTGAGCGCGTTGCGTTCGGCGCGGACGCTCGCTGCCGGCACTAGCCTTCGAGTGGTCGCGGCGCCAGTCGTGATGGCGCTGCTGCTATCGAGTTCATACGACGCAGCGGCAATCCTGTTCGCGGTCGTAGCGGCCACCGACTGGTTCGACGGCCGCCTGGCCAGACGCTGGGGGGTCGCCTCGCGGTTCGGCGCGTTCCTTGACACCACCGCCGACAAAGTGCTCGTCTCGACAGCCCTGATCGGACTCGTAGCCGTTCACCGGGCGTCGCCTTGGGCGGCGCTGATCATCATCGGCCGCGAGTTCACGATCCTCGGACTGCGGCTCGCCGTCGTGTCCGAAGGTCGGTCCTTTCAGACCTCGGCGGCGGGCAAATGGAAGGCCAGCGTGCAGTTCGTGGCGATCGCGCTGGCGATGCTGCGGCCCGACCTCCAGTTCGCCGGCGCCTACCTGGATCAGTGGGCGATGGCGCTCGCGGCCCTCGTGAGCATCTGGTCGGGGGTCGACTACCTCGCGCGCTTCGGGGCTGCGCTGCGGGCCTAGCTGGAGCGACGATGGCCCGCGTATTCGTCACCGGCGGCACCGGCGTGATCGGTAGTGCCCTGGTGGCGCGGCTGGTCGCGCGCGGCGACGAGGTCGTAGGGCTCGCGCGCTCGGAGCGCTCGGCGCGGTTATTGCAGGCGGCAGGTGCGCGGGCGGTGCGCGGCGACGCGCTCGACGAGGATGCGCTCTGCAGCGGGATGCACGGATGCACGCTGGTCTTCAACCTCGCCGGGATCAACTCGCTATGCGTTGAGGACCCCCAGCCGATGCAGCTGCTCAACGCCGGCGGGCCGGCGGTGGCGGTTCGTGCCGCCGCGCGTGTGGGCGCGGCGCGATTCATTCACACCTCCTCGGCGGCGACGATCGGGGAGCCGCCGGGCACCATCGGGAACGAGCGCACGCCGCACCGCGGCTGGTACCTGTCGACTTACGAGCGCACCAAGACGGAGGGCGAGCGAGCCGCCTTGGCGGCGGCGCGCGAGCACGACGTCGACCTCGTCTGCGTCAACCCATCGTCGGTGCAGGGGCCCGGCCGGGCGGGTGGAACCGCTCGCTTCCTGCTCGCGTTCCTGGACGGCCGGCTGAAGGTGTTCGTGCGGACCAACATCAGCCTGGTCGACATCGCCGACTGCGTCGAAGGTCACCTGCTGGCCGCCGAGCGCGGAGCCGGCGGCGAGCGGTACCTGCTGAGCGGGATTGCGCTGACGATCAGCGAGGCGCTCGCGCTGGCGGGCGAGATTGCGGGGGTGCGTAATAAGCCCAGGATGCTGCCGCGCGGGGTGGCGATCACGGCGGCGGAGGTCGTCGAGCGCAGCTTCCGGCTCGCTGGCCGGCGTCCCCCGGTCTGCCGCGAGATGGTAAGGACGTTGTTGCACGGCCACCGCTACGACGGCTCGCGCGCCGAGCGCGAGCTCGGGCTGCGCTACACGGAGCCGCGCGAGACGATCGCGCGCACGGTCGAGTGGGCGCGCTCGCAGGGCTTGTTGCGTCCCGAGACGCCGTAACGACGCCGCAAGACCGGTCGGCCCTTTAGCTTTGACTGTCAAGGTCGATAGATGTTGGTGTGAGCTGGTTGCTCCCTGGTCGATCGCGCCGCCTGATTGGCGCGCTGCCGGGCGATTCGCATAAGCAGGACGGCGGCGGCGTGGCGACGGCCGCGTCGCAGTCCGTACTCTCAGGGCTGGGGCGTGCGTCGGTCGGGTGCGCCGCGATCGTCGCAGCGCTCGCGGTACTGGCACTGGTCGGCTGGACGTTGCAGATCGAGGCGCTGAAGCGGCTGGGGCCGGGGTTGGCGCCGATCAAGGCAAACGAGGCGATCTGTTACTTGCTCCTGAGCCTCTCGCTGGTTGTGGTCTCGTACTCGGCCCCGGCGCGGTTAGGGTTGCGACGCGGGGCGGCGGTGTGCGCTTTGGTGGTAGTGCTCGTGGGTGCGGCGACGCTCGCGGAATACGCGTTTGGGTTGAGGCTCGGGATCGACGAGTTGCTGTTCCGCGATCGTGCTGGCGCCAATGCTCTATATCCGGGGCGGCCGGCCGTGACCGCCGCCGTCGGGTTCGTGCTGCTGGGTGGGACTCTGCTGCTGCGAGAGGTGCGGCTGGGCAGGTGGTGGCCGAGCAACGTGCTGGCGTGGGCGGCGGGGACCCTCGGCTTACTGGTGTTGACGGGCTATGTGACCGGCGCTGCGGCGCTGGTTGCGATCCCGCGACACCAGGCCCTCGCGCTGAGCTCCGCGGTCGCGCTGTCGGTCCTGTCGCTTGCTGTCCTGCTGGCACGCCCGGGCAGCGGCTGGGTCGCCGGGCTGGCCAGCGACGGTCAGACGGGCGTGATCATACGGCGGTTGGTCGGGCCCGCGATTGCGCTGCCGGTCGGCCTCGCGACGCTGACGCTGGTTGCCCAACGTCTGCATGTGTTCTCGACCGTCGCCGGAGTGTGGCTGTTCGTGAGCGCGGTGACGCTCGCGGTCATTACGGTCGCATGGCTCGCGGCGGCCGCCGCCGTCCGCGCGAACCGGACGCGGTGGCAGGCCGCGCAGACGACCGCCCGGTTGGCGGCGATCGTCGACTCCTCGGATGATGCGATTATCGGCAAGACGCTCGAGGGGCGGATCACGAGCTGGAATCGGGCCGCCGAGCGGATCTACGGCTACAGCGCGGTCGAAACCGTCGGCGATCACATCTCGATGCTCACTCCAACCGGTGACCGGCACGAGATCGGCGGATTGCTCGCGCGCGTCGCGAGCGGTGAGCGCGTCCGCCATTTCGAAACCGTCCGGCGGCGCAAAGACGGGCAGCTGATCGACATGTCGCTAACGGTCTCGCCGATCCGAGACGCAACCGCCCGGATCATCGGCGCTTCGACGGTCGCGCGCGACGTCACCGAGCGCAAGCTGGGCGAGCGTGCGCGCGCGCGGGCGCTTGTCGACCTAGAAGAAGCTCAGCGACTCGCGAGGTTGGGATCATGGACCTGGGATCCGCGCGCGGACGAGATGACCTGGTCTGCACAGATGTATGAGATCTACGGCCGCGACCCGATGCTCGGCCCGGCGAGCCGGGAGGAGGCCTTGGAGTACGTGCATCCCGACGATCGCGAACGCGTTGCGGTGGCGTTCACGCAGGCGTTTGGTGGCGGCCCGGCGGTTGAGCTCGATCACGACATCATCGCCGGCCGTGGGGTCCAACGCACGCTGCATGTGCTCGCTCACCCGGATCCTGCGCGGGCCGGCTGCTATCTGGGCACCGTCCAGGATGTGACCGAGCTGCGCGCGGTTGAGCTTGCGCTCAGAGACGCGGAGGAGCGGTTCCGTCGCGCGTTTGATGAGGCTCCGATCGGGATGGCGTTGATTTCTGCCGACGGGTTTCTGCAGCAGGCCAACGCGTCGCTGGGGGTGATCTGTGCACGCACACGCAGCGAGCTGCATGGGATCAACCTACGTGAGCTGCTGCACCCAGCCGACGCAGACACCTGCAGCCAGGCGCTGCGAGCGCTGGCCGCCGGCGAGATCGAGCAGCTCGCCGCCGAGCTGCGGATCATCCCCGCGGCCGGGTCCGCGTTGGACACCTCCGTGCATGGAACGCGCCTGCGCTGTGACGATGGGCGGCCTGTACAGCTGCTTTGCCAGTTCCAGGATGTCACCGAGCGCAAGCGATTTGAGACACAGCTGCAATTCATGGCGGACCACGACCCGCTCACGGGCCTCCTGAACCGCCGCAAGTTCGAAGCCGAGCTCGACCGGCACATCGCGCACGTCAAGCGCTACGGGTCAGGAGGTGCGTTGCTCGTGCTGGACATCGACCACTTCAAAATCGTCAACGACACTCTCGGGCACAACGCCGGCGATGAGCTGATCGTGTCGATCGCCAGCGTCCTGGGCCAGCGCCTACGCCAATCAGACGTACTCGCCCGCCTCGGCGGCGACGAGTTTGCGGTGCTCCTACCAGAGGCCGACCCCTCCGATGCCGCGCAAGTCGCCGAGACCCTCGTTAGCGCCGTGCGGATGAACACGGCGCTGCTGGGTGGCGAGCGCAAGAAGGTCACCACCTCGATCGGCGTCACGATGTTCGACGCCGACAGCGAGGAGCTCTCCAGCGAGACGGCCCTGATC
Source organism: Solirubrobacteraceae bacterium (assembly GCA_052147535.1). Taxonomy (GTDB): domain Bacteria; phylum Actinomycetota; class Thermoleophilia; order Solirubrobacterales; family Solirubrobacteraceae; genus Palsa-465. The sequence continues at coordinate 30,047 of JBKQKK010000063.1, forward strand.
GAGGCGGACCTGGCGATGTACGACGCCAAGGAGGCCGGCCGCGACGGCCATGCCTTCTACGCCACCTCCGAGCATCGGACCAGCCGCACGAAGGCGCGGCTGACATGGGTTGGCCGGATAGAGCAGGCGCTGGAGAGCGACCGCTTCGCGCTCGTCGCCCAGCCGATCCTCGACCTTCACGCCGGACAGGTTCGCCAGCACGAGCTGCTGCTACGCATGCTCGACGAGCACGACGACCTGGTCCCGCCCGCCGCGTTTCTCTACATCGCCGAGCGCTTCGGACTGATCGGCAAGCTGGACGAGTGGGTTGTCACGCAAGCGATCGAACTGATCGAGCAACACCCCGAGCTGCAGCTTCTCCGGAAGGTCGCTAGGCGATCAAAGGCTGCTGGCAGCGATCGATCAGCGCTTACGCGAAAGCCAGATCGATCCCACGCACCTGATCTTCGAGGTCACCGAGACGGCGGCGGTCGCTAACCTCACCCATGCGCAAGCGTTCGCCCGACACCTGCGCGACCACGGATGCCGGTTCGCTCTGGACGATTTCGGAGCGGGCTTCGGCTCGTTTTACTACCTCAAGCACCTGCCGTTTGACTACGTCAAGATCGACGGCGAGTTCGTTCAGCACGCGACCGCCGGCGGCATCGACCAGCTGGTGATCCAAGCGGTCGTTGGCATCGCGCAAGGCCTTGGCAAAGAAACGATTGCCGAGTTCGTGGTCAACGAGAGGACCCAACGGATGGTCGCGCGACTCGGAGTCGACTACGCCCAAGGCTACCACATCGGCAAGCCGGTCCCGATCCCCGACCTCCTCAGGCAGCAACCACTGCGCCCACGCACGCCCACTGAGGGTTCACGGATGATTTGGCCCTAAGGGCCCGCGGGAGCCCTAATTCCAGGGGAGCGCGGCCCGTGTTGACCAGTACGCCTCGGGACCCTCCACCAGCCTTCCAAGCTGCTCCAGCAGCTCGTCACCGACGGTGATCTCCCTGCTCGCTAAGTTGCTGTGGATCATCGTCGCCGTCGCCGCCCCGCTCAGCGCGACGTCGACCCATGGCTGCGCGAGCACGGCCGCAAGCGCGAGCGCGTCCGCACTGACACCGCGCTCGCGGGCGGCTGCCGTGAGCACTGGCGCGTCGCCACGGTCGGTCAGGCGGCCGTTCGCCAGTGCCTCCTTGACGATCACTCCGAGGCCCGCAGCGCTGGCGTCGGCGAGCGCCGGGCCGGCCGAGGTCTCCAGCAGGTTCCAGGTCGCCTGCACTGTGTCGAAGGCGCTGAGCTCGAGCGCGCGCTCGATCGTCTCGCGCTGTCTGGGTCCCGTGACCGTGAAGCCGATCGCCAGTCCGCCGGCGCGCCAGCGGGCAAGTTTCTCGAGCACGCGCGGGTCATCGAGGACGCCGCTCTCGAGCGTGGCGGAATGGATCTGATAAAGACGCAGATGCGACCCGAGGTGCTCGCGACTCTCGCCGATCTGCCGCTGCAGGGTCTGCGCAGACAGATCCTTCACCTCGTGCACGATGGCGTCGACGTGCCACCCAGCTGTATAGGTGTAACCCCACTTCGAGCCGACGGTGACGTCGACGGGTCCGCGCTCGCGACCTGCCAGCCACGATCCCAGGAACGATTCAGCCTTACCGTATGAGCGCGCAGCGTCGAAATACCGCACGCCCGCTGCGTACGCCGCGTCGAGGACCGCGTGTGCGTTCGCTCGCATCGACTCCTCGTCGGTGCGTCCAGCGAAGTCTTCCGCGTGACCCAGGTTAATGTAGCCGGGGCGGCCCAGCGCGGCCAGGCCAAGACCGATCCGGCTTACCGTCAGCGAAGTCCGGCCGAGCAGGTGAGTCACTTGGTTGCAGACATTAGCCGCCAAACGTTGCTTCCCGCGCCGAGACTGTTACTCTGATCGAGCAGCGGGGTTGCCACGATGATCACCCGACGTTTAGCACCAGACCATCTTCGGCCCTCGATCGCGATGACCGACGACCTTCGCGGGCATCCGGTGGTCGAGATCATTCGCCAGCGCCGCCGTGAGGGATCACGGCCGGGCGAACGCGATGACGGGCGCTGCGTGGCGCTCGCGATCGAGGGCGGTGGGATGCGCGGCGTGATCTCGGCGGGAATGACCGCCGCGCTCGAGCATCTCGGCCTGCGCGACTGCTTCGACGAAGTCCACGGCGCATCCGCCGGCGCGTTCAACGCGGCCTTCCTGCTGGCCGGACAGGCGGCGTACCTGACCGCGCTGTACCTGCATGGCTTCGGTGACCCGCGGTTCGTCAGCTTCACGCGCGCGCTGCGCAATGGGCCGGCGCTGGAACTGGACTACGTGATCGACGATGTCTGGACGCGCCAGCGGCCGTTGCGCTTCGACGCGATCCTGGCGGCTGGAGTGTCTTTGCACTGCACCGCTACCGACGCGGACCGAGCCGAGATCTTCGATCTGACGGACCTGAGCAGCGATCAGGAGATCCGCTGTGCGCTGCGGGCTTCGGCCCGACTTCCGTGGCTCGCGGGCCCGCCGGTGCGGTTTCGCGGACGCCGTCTGCTAGACGCCACGCTCGCCGAGGCGATCCCCGTGCAGGCCGCTCTGGCAAGCGCGACCGACGTGCTGGTGTTGCAGACACGCCCTCGCGGCGTGCATCATTCGCCGCTCTCGCCAGTGGTGGCGCGGCTCACCGACCGTTACCTGCGGAAGATCAACCCAGCCCTGGTGACCCTCCACAGCACCCGCTCGCAGCGCTACGACGCGTTGAGCGCGATGCTGTCCGCGCGCGCCGCCGACCGCTCGGCGTCGCCGTCGATCTGCGTCATCCGGCCGCCGGTCGGCTCGCTGATGATCGGTCAGCTCGAGCATCGCTCCGCCACGCTCCAGCTTGCCGCCAGCCATGGTCTAAGGGCAGCCTGGATGGCCCTGGAGGGCGAGGATCCCGAGATCGTGGCGACTCTGCGCGCGTACCCGCGCCAGCCGATCGATCGACCCTCGCGGGACGTCGCCGGCGTCAGCTAGGGAAGTGGTTCGTACAGCTCGCCGGCTACCCGCGTTGGGCGCACTGGGCGCTCCGCTACCGCGAGCGGTGCGAGCCCGGATGAGCCCGGGCGCCGAAGCCGCCCTGGGGGCCAGGGTGGCTCGGTGGCGTGTGGGGGTAGTGCGCGCGGCGCGAGCGCCGGGTCGCCATCACGATCAAGCCGATCATCAGCCACAGACCCCACGCCATCAGGAACCAGGCGACCACGACAACCACGACGACGGCGACCGCGACGGTCGCCGTCGCGACCAGCGCGACCGCCGTCAGCGGGTGCGATCGCGCAAGTTGGTGTGAACGCGAGCGCTGCGTGACTGGCGCTCTCGGTAGATCGGAGACGGTCGCATCCAGCTCTCCGTAGGTCCTCGCTCGCAGCGCGCGGGCGAGGCGCTCCTCCAGCTCGCTGGCGAGCAGCCTGCCCTCGGTCGCGGCCTGACGTAGCCGCTCAGTCACGTGCTCGCGGTCCTCGTCCGAAGCCCTCATCGTTGAACGCCTGGCCACACACGCAGATTAGCGCGCCGCCCCTGTGTCCACCAGGGTACGGCGTTCCTGTTTCCACCAGGGCACGGCGTCCCTGGTGCTCACCAGGGCATGCCCGTCAGCCGGCGCGCCACTCACAGCAGCACGCGGCGCTTGAAGTTTCGCAGCCCCAGCGTCCAGAAGAACACCGCGAACGCGCACAGCACCGGGTAGATCACGTACAACGGCATGTGCGACGCCTCGGTCAAACCTGCGCGCATCCCCTCCGCGATGTAGATCAGGGGGTTGACGAGCACCAGGATCTGCAGCCAGTGAATACCGCCGACGGTGACCGGTGCGAGGCGCGTCCACTGGTAGTAGGTGCCGCCGAGGAAGGTCAGCGGCAGCACGACGAAGCCGAACATCAGCCCGATGTTGCGCGGCTCGAAGCTGGTCCCGAGCAGCAGCCCGAGGGAGGTCATCGCAAGGCACGCGATCGGGATCAGCGTCACGACGATCGCCCAGTGGACCGACAGGTGCGCATGCACGCCGGGGGCGTGGACGACGGCTGCGATCGGGAACACGATCAGGGCCGCGAGCAGGCCTTGCACCGAGCCCGACAGGACCTTGGCGCCGGCGACGAGCCAGATCGGGCAGGGGGCTTGCACACGGTCCTCGATCTCGCGCGTGAAGCCGAACTCGGTCGACATCTGCATCGCGACGGCCTGGATCCCCTGGAACATGATCGAGATGCCGACCACGCCCGGTATGAGCACGGTCGCGAAGTCCGACTCGGAGGCCTGGCCGTGACCACCGCCGATCCCCTGCCCGATGCGCGGGAACACGTAGAGGAACACGAATACGAGCAGGAACGGCTGAACTATGGTGCGCGCTACGAACTCCCCGAAGTTCTTCTTGAGGACGGTCAGATCGCGGAGGATCAGGGCGCCCAGCGCCGTGCGGCTCGCTTGTATCGTCGTGCGCGTCGGCTGGCGCGCAATCGAAGCCGGCGCCAACGCGCTCGCGGAGGGCGGGCTCTGCGTCGTTGACGTCATTCGCGCAACTCCTTGCCGGTGAGGTTGATGAACACGTTCTCGAGCGTCGGCTCGGACACCGCCAGGTCGACGAGCTGCAGTCCGGCGCCGTCTGCGGCGTTGACCACCGATGGGATGATCCGCTTGGCGTCCTTGACGTGCAACTCGACGCCCCCGTCGATCACGCGCGTCCTGGTGACGCCCGGTACCCCGGCGCTCAGCGCCGCCGCCAGCGTGTCGCCGTCGCCGATCGCCTTGACCGTGACGATCGTGTCGGCGCCAATCGTCTGCTTGAGCGCTGCGGGAGTACCGAGCGCGAGAATCTTGCCGTGATCGATGATCGCGACGCGGCTGCAGAGCTGGTCGGCTTCCTCCATATAGTGCGTCAACAGCATGATCGTCTGGCCGGCGCGGTTCAGCTCGCCGAGGATCTCCCACAGCGCGAGCCTGCTCTGGGGGTCAAGCCCGGCGGTCGGCTCGTCGAGGAACAGGACCGCGGGACGGTGGAAGATCGCGCGCGCGACCATCAGGCGCTGCGCCATCCCGCCGGACAGCGCGTAGACCGAGGCCTTCGCCCATTTCGACAAGTGGAACTGTCCGAGCAGCCGGTCGGACTCCAGGCGCGACTCGGCCGCGTTGATGCCGAACAGTCGCCCGTGAAAATAGAGGTTCTCCCAGACGGTCAGCTGCCGGTCGAGCGTGTTCTGCTGGGAGACGACGCCGATCATCTGCTTGGCCAGTGCCGGGTGCGCGATCACGTCGACCGCCCCGATGTGCGCCGTGCCCGAGGTGGGGATCACGCGCGTGGTCAGCATCCCGGCGGTGGTCGTCTTGCCGGCGCCGTTGGGGCCGAGCAGGCCAAAGATCTCGCCGTGATCGATGCTCAGGTCAAGCGCGTCGACCGCTTTGAAGTCCGTTCCGGAATAGACCTTGGTCAGCTTCGAGGTGCGGATGATCGCTGAGCTCTCGTCAACAGTCTGCTGCGGCGCGTGCAATGTGGTGGTGGCCATCGGACAATCATGCCGGATGCTGAGCTCTGATCTGGGAGACTGGACCGGTGGGCGTCAACATCGCGGCGATTGGCAGGCGGTACCCCGCTGACACCTACGCCGTCGGTCGCGAGAAGATCCGCGAGTATGCGTCCGCGGTTGGCGAGACGCTTGCGCTCTATTATGACCTCGACGCGGCGCGCGGCGCCGGTCATGCCGATCTCGTCGCGCCGCCGATGTTCGCCGCCGTGTATGCGGGACGCGCGGTGGCGCCGTGCCTGTTCGACCCGGAGCTCGGGATCGACCTCGGGATGCTGGTTCACGGTTACCAGCGGTTCCGTTGGGAAGCGCTGGTGGTGGCGGGCGACGAGATCAGCACGGTGGCGACGGTCAAGGACGTCGCGCAGCGCGCCGGGCTGGGGTTCTATGTGTTCGAGACGACCTCTGAGAATCAGCGCTCCGAGATCGTCTGCGTCGGTCTGTGGACGAACATCGTCAGGGGCACGGGGTGACGCTCGCGCGCGGCGATGAGATCGGCCTGCAGGTCACTCCGGACGCGTACGTAACGATCCGCTACGCAGGCGCATCGCTGGACTTCAATCCGATCCACCTCGACGAGCAGTTCGCCCGGGAGGTCGGTCTTCCCGGCCGGATCCTGCACGGAATGTGGACGATGGCGCAGGTCGCGCGGGCGCTGACGGACGCCGGCGGGGGTCCTCAGACGCTGCGTTCGCTGCAGGTCCAGTTCCGCGGCGCCGGCCGGATTGGCGAGGAGGTCGTCGTCAGCGGCGTCGTCGGCGAGGTCGATCGGGAGCGGGCGATCGTCAGCTCACAGGTAACGCAGGGCGGCCGGCGCATCATCCGCAACGCGGTCGCGGAGCTCCGGATCCGCTGAGCCGGGGTCGCGACGATCCTAGAATCAGCGTCGTGCTTACAGAGCGACAGGAATCGGTGCTACGCAAGGTCGTCGAGGAATACCTCGACGGCGGCGCTCCCGTCGGCTCCAAGTCGCTTGCCGTCAACTTCGCGTGGGGTCCCTCGACGATTCGCCACGAGCTCGCGAGCCTCGAGGAGGTTGGACTGCTCGCGCAGCCGCACACGTCGGCCGGACGGATCCCGACGCAGGCCGGCTACCGGTATTTCGTCGACCGCCTGCTTCCGCCCGACGACAAGTCGCCGCGGCTGGCGCTCTCGCTCGTGCGCCGCGAACTCGATGAAGCGATGCGCGTCACCACCGAAACGCTCTCGCAGGTCACCAACCTGCTGGCGATCGTGATGGCGCCGCCACTGGAGACCTCGACGATCCGCCACGTCGAGGTGCTCACGCTGCAGCCACAGGTGCTGATGGTGGTGGTGATCACCTCGACCGGCGGCGTCACAAAGCGCCTGTTCACGTTCGAGCGGCCCGTGGACCAAGGTCTTGCGGACTGGGCGGTCAGCTATCTCAATGAGCGCCTCGTCGGGACCGGCCTCGGCGCGCGGATGCTGGGCCAGAAGCTGCGAGACAGCTCGCTCTCGATCCGAGAGGCGGCGTTCATCGACGCGCTCGCGCCGGTCTTCACCGAACTGGAGGAGTCAGCGCAGGAGGCGCTCTATATCGAGGGGGCATCGCGCCTGATGCGGTTTGAGCGCCTTGGCGACGTCTCAGAGCTGAACACTTTGATGGACATGCTCGAGCACCGGGTGACGATGCTCGAGGTTCTCCGTCGCGCCTTCACGGGGCGCGATGTGCTCGTCCGGATCGGAGCCGAGAACGACGCGCCGGCTCTACGCTCGCTGGCGCTCGTTGCGGCCGGCTACGGCCTGCCTGCGCGCCGGCTTGGGACCGTTTTGGTGATCGGACCGCTGAGGATGGACTACGCTCGCGTGATCCGCGCGGTCCGTGAAGCCGCAGCGCAGCTGTCCAGCTTCGTTGCCGACGTCTATGACGAGCGCTGAGCGAGAACACGATGCCGCGCGACTACTACGAGGTCCTGGGGGTTCGCCGGGACGCTGACGAAACCGAGATCAAGAAGTCCTTCCGCCGCTTGGCCCGGGAACTGCATCCCGACGTCAACCGTCACGATCCGAATGCCGAGGACAAGTTCAAGGAGGCCGCCGAGGCCTACGAGGTGCTGTCCGATGCCCAGCGGCGGGCCACCTATGACCGCTACGGTCGCGAGGGCCTGAACCGGGGCGGCTACGCCCCGAACTTCGAGGGCTTCGGATCCGTGGCAGACATCTTCGACGCGTTCTTCGGGGGTGCCTTCGGCGGTGGCGGTGCCCGCCAGGGCGGGCCCACCCAGGGCGCTGACGTGTCCGTTCAGACCCAGATCGACCTGGCGGGCGCCGCGCATGGGACGAAGGTGGACGTGGGCTACGAGGCGATCACGCTGTGCGAGCACTGCCACGGCAACGGCGCCGAGCCGGGAACTCCGATCGAAACCTGCCAGCGCTGCAGCGGAACCGGGCAGCTGCGCGTCGTCTCGCGCACCCCGTTCGGGCAGGTGGTGCGCACCACTCCCTGCGACGTCTGCCAGGGCGACGGGCGCACCGCGAGCAGCCCCTGCCGCACATGCGACGGTCGCGGCCGGATCGTCGAGCACGTGAAGCTGTCGGTCGACGTCCCGGCGGGGATCGCCTCCGGTCAGCGGATCCGCGTCGCAGGACGCGGCCATGCCGGCGAGCGCGGGGGTCCTCCCGGCGACCTGTACGTCCTGGTAGCCGTCCTGGAGGACCCCCGGTTCGTCCGCGATGGCGATGACCTCCTGACCAGCGTCGACGTGTCGGCGCCCCTGGCCGCGCTCGGAACCGTCGTTCAGGTGCCCACGATCGACGGTCCCGTCGAGCTCGAGATTCCGGCCGGCACGCAGCCGCACGAAACGCTCGTGATCCGTGGCCGTGGGATGCCGTCCCTGCGGGGACGGCGCGCCGGTGACCTGCGCGCCGTCGTCAACGTCGTGATCCCGCGCCACCTCACACGCGAGCAGCGCGAGCTGACGACCAAGCTCGCCGAGTCGCTGACCCACGAGAACCTGCACAGCGAGGACGGCGTCTTCCACAAGCTCAAGCGCGCGCTGGGGGGAGAGCACGCTGCGCGACACCGACGCTGAGCGGAGGAGCGGCTGATGATCCGGCTCGCAGTTCGGGTCGCTCGCGAGCAGTCGGAGATCGTTCTGGCGGAGCTGCTCGAGCTTGCGCCAGGCGGCGTCGAGGAGGTCGATGTGGACGGCGCCGTCGTCGAATACGCCGTCTACGGGCCGCCCGGCGAGCTGCCCGCGCTGCCGGATCTGCGCGCCGCCGCGGGCACTGCGCTGGTCGAAGTGATCACCACCGAAATCGCCGATGACTGGGCCGATCGCTGGCGCGAGTTCCACCGGCCACTGGTGCTCGGCGAGCGCCTCACAGTGCGTCCGCCGTGGGAGCCGCCGGCGGCTGCCGGCATCGATCTGGTGATCGACCCGGCGCAGGCGTTCGGGACCGGCGCGCACGCCACCACGCGGCTCTGCCTCGAGCTGCTGCTCGAGCTGGCGCCGCCCCGGATCGGCGGCGCCAGCTGCTCCGCGCCGGGCGCGGTCGATCTCGGCTGCGGCTCCGGCGTGCTGGCGATCGCCGCCGCGAAGCTCGGCTGGGGTCCGGTGCTGGCGCTCGACTTCGACCCGCTGAGCGTCGGGGCGACGTCCGCTAACGCGATCGCGAACGGGGTCGCGCACCTGATCGGAGTCCGCCGGTTCGACCTGCGCGGCGAGATCGTGCCGGCGGCGGCGCTGGTGCTCGCAAACCTTTTGGCGCCGCTGCTGCTGACCTGGTGCCAGCAGCTCGCTGAGGGCGCAGAGGCCCCCGGAACGGTGATCGCGAGCGGCCTGCTCGGCAACGAAGCGGACGCGATTGCCGGCGCTTTCGCGCGCGCCGGCCTGCAGGAGCGCGGGCGGCGCGGCAGCGGCGACTGGGCGGCGCTGCTGCTGGTGCGGGGAAGCTGAGCGGTGGCCACGTTCGCGGTCAAGTTCCTCGGCTGCAAGGTCTCGCAAGCCGACGCGATGGCGGCCCGCACGGCGATGCTCGCCGCCGGGCATCTCGAGGCAAGCGCCGAGGAGGCAGAGCTGCAGTTCGTCAACACCTGCGCGATCACCAGCGAAGCGGAGGCCAAGTCACGGCAGTCCGTGCGGCGCTCTCTGGCTCATGCGCGCGAGGTCTATGTCGCGGGGTGCGCCACGAACCTGCGAGCAGGCACGTTCGCCGCGATCGATCCGCGCGTGCGCCCGTTGATCGGGACCGCCGAGCAGGCGTGCGCTTCGCTGAGGGCCGCTGCCGGCGCCTGCGCCGACCTCGAGCACGACATCCTCGCGCGGGCGCGGCGCACCGAGCCGCAGGCGGCAGCTCGAACCCGAGGTTTCGTCAAGGTGCAGGACGGCTGCGCGGGCCACTGCTCCTACTGCGTGATCCCAAGCGTCCGCGGCGCCGCGCGCTCCCGCGCGGCGGGCGGCGTGCTCGGCGAAGTGCGCCGCCGCGTGACAGCGGGTCAGGCCGAGATCGTGCTGACCGGAATCAGCGTGGGCGACTATCGCGACCCTGATCGAGGTCTCGCGCTCGGCGAGCTGATGCTCGAAGTCGCCCGCATCGACGGCGTCGAGCGGGTACGGCTCTCCAGCGTCGAGGTCGTCCATGTCGACGATGCGCTGACCGAGGCCCTGGTGCACGAGCCGAGGATCTGCCCGCACCTGCACATCCCGCTGCAGTCTGGCGACGATCAGGTGCTGGCGGCGATGGGACGCCATTACGACGCCGGGGAGTATCTCGCCCGCGTCGCTGCGCTGCGCGCAGCGGCTCCGGATGTGAGCATCACGACCGATGTGATCGTCGGCTTCCCGACCGAGGATCAAAGCGCCTTCGAGCGGACGCTGGAGCTGATCGAGGCCGCCGCGATCACGCGCGTGCACGCGTTCGCGTATTCGGCGCGTCCAGGAACTGCCGCGGCGGAGCTCGGCGATCGCATCCCGCCGGCCGAGAAGAAGCGCCGCTCGCAGGTTCTGCGCGCCCACTCCGAGACGCGCTCGCGGATTCACCGGCTGGCAAAGCTCGGGCGCGGCGAGCGGGTCCTGATCGACAAGCTCGCCGACACGCAGTGCTCCGGCTACACCGCCGACTACACGCGCTGCTACCTGCCCCCGCGCGCCGGCGTGCGCGGCGAGCTGCTCGACGTCGGCTGTGTGGCGCTGCAGGCGGACGGGATCCGCTGCGTCACACTAACTTGACCAGCGCATCGCCCCGGGGTCGTATCCTCTGTCTGGCTTGAGCGTCACCGAACAGGTCCGCGTCGACATTCACAGACGCGATAAAGCCGGCGAGAAAGATCTGGTCGGCGGATTGCGGCTGCTGCTCTCGAGGCGTTGAGCGCGTGAGCAGCGGCAATCTGCGAGACCGCATCGAGCTCGACAACGCGGTCGCGACGGAGCTCGCGGGCAGCGAGGATGCGATCCTGCGCACGCTCGCGGGCCATCTGGGCTGCTCGGTCTTCCTGCGCGGGAACGTGCTCACGCTCGAGGGCGACAAGGACGCCGTGCGAGCCGGTGCCGCGGTCGTCCGCGAGCTGTCGGAGCTGGTCGCGCAGGGGCATGAGATCGCGTCTGGGACGATCGAAGCGGTCTCGCGCGCGCTCGACCAGAACGAGTCACCGGCCTCGATCCTCGATGATGTCGTGTGGCGCCATCGTGCCACCAAGGTCGCCCCCAAGACGGTCAACCAGAAGCGCTACGTCGATTCGATCCGCGCGAACACGATCACCTTCGGGATCGGTCCAGCGGGGACCGGCAAGACGTTCCTGGCGGTCGCACTCGCGGCTGCAGCACTGCATCGGCGCGAGGTCAACCGGATTATCCTCACGCGGCCGGCGGTCGAGGCCGGTGAGCGGCTCGGATTCTTACCTGGCGACTTGATGGCCAAGGTCGATCCGTATCTGCGGCCACTGTTCGATGCACTGCACGACATGCTCGAGGCCGAGCGGGTCACCCAGCACCTGGAACGCGGCGTGATCGAAGTCGCACCACTCGCTTTCATGCGGGGCAGAACGCTCAACGACAGCTTCATCATCCTCGACGAAGCCCAGAACACCAGCCCCGAGCAGATGAAGATGTTCCTGACACGGCTGGGCTTCAACTCGCGGATGGTCGTGACCGGCGACATCACCCAGATCGACTTGCCCGCCGACCAGGGCTCCGGCCTGGTGGTCGTCAGCGAGATCCTCGACGGGGTCGACGGGATCGAGTTCGTGCGCTTCGGCGAGGAGGACGTCGTCCGCCACAAGCTCGTACGACGGATCGTCGCCGCCTACTCGGAGCATGCCCAGCGCCAGGCGCCGGAGTTGCTCGCGCGCAACCGCGCAACTCGCGGCGGTAACCCGCGCGGATGAGCCCGGCTCTGGACATCGAGGTGATCGGCGTCGACTGCCTCGGCACCGGCGCTCCGACGGCGCTCGAGGTCAGGGAGCTGTGCATACTGGCGCTCGCGTCGGCCGGCATCGATGACGGGCACATGGCCGTCGAGTTCGTCGATGAGGACCGCATCGCTCAGCTCAACCGCGAGTACCGCGCGATCAACGCGCCGACCGACGTGCTCTCGTTCGGCATCGACGAGTCCAGTCCGGTCGCGGGCCCGCGCGAGCTCGGCGATGTGGTTATCTGCCCGGCGTGCACGAGCGACCTGCGCGAGGCGATCGTCCACGGTGCGCTACACCTCACCGGGATGGATCACGAGCGCGACAACGGTGAGATGCTCGCGCTCCAGGCCGAGCTGATGCGCTGGCTCGCATGAGTGCTCGGCCGTGATCGGATCTGACATGAGCCGATTGACATGAACCGCGCCGCGAGCGGCGCGAGCGGCGCGCCCCGCACCCGCTCGGGGTTCATCGCGCTCGCGGGCCGCCCGAACGTCGGCAAGTCGACGCTCGCCAACGCGATCGTGGGCGCCAAGGTGGCGATTGTCTCGGACAAGCCGCAGACGACCCGCCGTGCGATCCGAGCCGTGGCGACGGGGGCCGGCTGGCAGCTGGTGCTGGTCGACCTACCCGGCGTGCAGCGGCCCCGCGACGCGCTGACCGAGCGCATGCAGCGACGGGTCGAGCGCGAGCTCGCCGATGCTGACGGGTGCTTGCTGCTGGTCAACGCCCAGCAGGGGGTGGGACCGGGGGACCGCTTCATCGCGTCGCTGCTCGCCTCCTCGCCCGTGCCGGTGGTGGTGGCCGTCAACAAGATCGACCGCGCCGATCAGGAAAAGACCGTTACCACGTTGAGCGATGCGGCGGCGCTCGGGATCTCCGAAGACGTGTTCCCGGTATCCGCTCGCACCGGCGCCGGCGTCGGCGAGCTCGCCGAGCATCTCGTTGCGCTGCTGCCGGAGGGGCCGTTCTACTTCGGCGCCGACCAATTCTCCGATCAGTCCGAGACCGTGATCCTTGCCGAGCTCGTGCGTGAGCAGGTGCTCGCACGCACGCGTGAGGAGATACCGCATGCGGTTGAGGTCGAGATCGAGTCGATCACCGAGCCGCGTGAGGGCCTGGTCCGGATCGAGGCCGTCGTGCTGGTCGAAACCGAGTCGCAGAAGGCGATCCTGATTGGCACCGGCGGCAGGATGATCAAGGCGATCGGGACCGCTGCCCGCCGCACGATCGAGCGCGAGCTCGGTAGCCGTGTGCATCTCGGGCTGTTGGTGCGCGTAAAGCGGCACTGGCGCGCGGACGAGCGCGTGCTGGACCGCCTCGGGATCGAGTGACGGCTCGGCCATCGACCGTGGACTCCAGGTCGCGGGCACCCTCCCGGCGGGAGACTAGGCGGGGCGCTGTCTGGGTGGGAGACTAGGTCAGTGCCGGCCCGAAGGCCGGCATTTGACCCGTTCAGCGCTCTCTCCTCCTTGGTACATCAGTGCCAGCGCGCCCAGGTCAGCTTCAACCCGTAGCCACTCGCGAGCACGATGAGGGCGATATCGCCATATCCAAGGATTGTCGTCATAACGAGCTATCTACACCGTCGCAGCACGCCGGTTTCAACTGCTAGTACCGAACGTTTCAAGTTCAACAGCGAGGCTAGACTCCTAACCGATCGAGAGCGTGCCGTCCTGCCCGGGTGGTTAGCTTTTCGGCTGGTGACCGACAACGCTTTTGATCGCGGCGGGGATCGCGCTTGATCTCCAGGGCGTCATCGACAAACCGGAGCGCTCGAAGATCGTTGCGCTTCAAACGCCGCAGAGCTGAGCTGGCTGCCGCAACCAGGTTCGTCAGGGATATCTGGCGAGCGCGTCACCGAACCGACGGCCCAACTGACAGAGGCGGGCGCTACACGGCAACCAGCCGCGTCCTGGCGCTATTCGGGCTGGCATGCCTCGTCGCTGCGGCAAAGGCGGTGGCCGAGCGGCTTCGACGTCACGCTGCGAGCTTGGACGGCGCTCGGGCCGCCGCGCAGCGCGAGCTCGTGGCCCGCTCGGCCGAGCTCGTCGAATGTCGGGAGGGAGCGGCTCGGGTTCGCGCCGAGCTGCACGCCGAGCGTCAGGCGCGCGCGCACAGTGATGAGCGTGTGAGGCTGTTCAAGGCGTCTGAGGCGCTGCGCCAAGCGGGAACGCACGAACAGGAAGCCGTGCCGGCTGATGCGAGCCCGGAGGCGCGGCAGCCACGGAGCCGCAAGACGAAGGCTGCGCAGCTGATCGCAGGAAGCTTGACTGGGCTGCTCGGCCTGGCTGTGGCTGTTGCCAAGTTCGAGCAGGTCAGCGGGTGGTGGGAGTGGGTACTGCTGATCGCGATGATCTGCGCGGGCGCTGCTTACGTCCTCGCGACGTTCCTTGATTGGCAGCTGAGGGGGATAGCGACAGCACAGCTGCTTCTGACGGTCGCCGCGATCGCCGCCTTGTACGGCGACTTCTACGCCCCGCGGGCGACCCCGGGGGCGACCCCGCCGGCGCCCAGCGCAAGGCCCGCTCGAGCGGTGGCGCAGGAGCGCCAAGCCCGCTCGGTGTGTCGATCGGCATGCGTGGACGCTGCGGCGTTCGGCTCGCCGCTGTCGCTGCTCGCGCCGCTCGCAGTGCGCTCAGGGGCGGTGAGGGTCGGTTTTGATCGAGACCCGTTCAGCCGATCCCGATTGCCTGCAGCTCGGTCAGGATCTCGATCGGATCGCGGCCGCCGGCCCGTCCGATCCCGCTGAGCGTGCCGCCCCCGCCCGCCGAACGCCAGCGAGCTCGCATCCCAACCACGTGCTTCTACACTTGGGGCCGCAGTGGACGCCTCGACGATCAAATTCGACCACGCCGGGCTGGTGCCCTGCATCGTGCAGGACAGCGGCAGCGGCGAGGTGCTGATGCTGGCGTACATGGACGCCGACGCCCTGGCACGCACGCTGCAAACCCGCGAGATGCATTTTTGGAGCCGCTCGCGCCGCGAGCTGTGGCGCAAGGGAGCGACCTCCGGCAACCTGCAGCACCTCAGCGCGATCCGCTACGACTGCGACGCAGACGCCCTGCTGGCGCTGGTCGAGCCCGCCGGCCCCGCCTGTCACACGGGCGAGCGCACTTGCTTCTACAGCGGCGAGCTGGAGCCGGCGGCAACGCACGAAGCGCTGCCCACGCTGGAACGCACGATCGCTGCGCGGGCCGCGGCACGTCCCGACGGATCATACACCGCAGCGCTGCTCGCCGACCCGGCGCGGATCGGTGAAAAGGTCCAGGAAGAGGCCGAGGAGGTGGCGCGCGCCGCCCGCGAGGAGTCACGCGAGCGCGTCGCGGAGGAGGCGGCAGACGTGCTCTACCACCTGTGCGTGCTGCTCGCCGCGCGGGGCTTGAAGCTGGCCGACGCGGAACGGGTTCTGGATGGCCGTCGCCGCAACTAGCACAGGCGCTTCCGAGGCGCAGCTCGTTCCGTCGCTCTCGGAAACCAGGGAGCTGTTGCGCTCCCATGACCTCGTGCCGCTGCGCGAGACGCTGATCGAGGACTGCGAGACGCCGGTGTCGGCGTTCCTGAAGCTGCGCGAGGACGGGCCGTGCTTCCTGCTCGAGTCCGCCGACCACGGTCGCGTCGGGCGCTACTCGTTCATCGGCTACCGCCCGCGCAAGGTGCTGCGCTGGTCGCTGGGCGATCCCGGCGACCCGTACGCGCTCGTCGCGGCGGAGCTGTCGAGCTGCCGGGCGGCGCCGTTGCCGGGGCTGCCGCCGTTCGCCGGCGGTGCGGTCGGCGTGTTCGCCTATGACCTCGTGCGCACGGTCGAGCCGCTCGGGGAGCCGAACCCGGACGTGCTCGGGATCCCGGATCTGGCGCTGATGCTGACCGACGCGCTCGTCGCGTTCGACCATCTCGAGCGCACTGTGACCGTGCTCGCGAACGTGTACGCCGACGACGACCCCGAGGCGTCCTACGAGCGAGCGCGCCAGACGATCGCCGACGTGCGCCGCCGGCTGGCGGGGCCCGTGCCCCGGCCGGCCGGCTCGAGCTCGCCGCCCGCTCGGCACTCTGCCTCGCCCGATCAGGCGGCGCTCGAGTCATCCGGCTGCCCGCCCGGCCGGACGGCGCCGACGTTCACTTCGAACATGCCGCGCGAGCAGTTCGAGGGCATGGTGTCGCGGATCATCGAGTACATCCGCGCTGGCGACGCCTACCAGGTGGTCCCGTCGCAGCGCTGGTCGGCCCCGGTGCCAGTGAGTGCGTTCTCGATCTACCGCGGCCTGCGCGCCGTGAACCCCAGCCCATACATGTACTTCCTGGATTTCGGCGAGTTCGAGATCGCGGGCGCGAGCCCCGAGCCCCTGATCACGGTTAGCGGCAAGCGCGTCGCGACCCGGCCGATCGCCGGCACGCGCCCGCGCGGCGCCAACGTCGACGAGGACCGGCGGATCGCCGACGAGATGCTCGCCGACCCCAAGGAGCGCGCCGAGCACGTGATGCTCGTCGATCTCGGGCGCAACGACCTCGGCCGCGTATGCGAGTACGGCAGCGTCAAAGTCGAGGACTACATGAGCGTGGAGAGCTACAGCCACGTGATGCACATCGTCTCCAACGTGACCGGGACTCTGCGCGAGGACGTCGGAGCGCTTGACGCATTGCGCTCGGTGCTGCCCGCCGGAACACTCTCGGGCGCTCCCAAGGTGCGCGCGATGGAGATCATCGACGAGCTCGAGCCGGTCAAGCGTGGGGGTTACGGCGGCGCGATCGGTTACGCCAGCTATAGCGGTGACCTCGACACGTGCATCCACATTCGCACCGTCGTGGTCAAGGACGGCATCGCTCACATCCAGGCGGGCGGCGGCACCGTCGCCGACGCCAAGCCCGCCTACGAGTACGAGGAGTCGGTCGCCAAGTCGCGCGCCGTGCTCGCCGCGATCGACCTCGCGGTCAGACAGCCTGGCTGGCTCTAGGAGCACGGTGCGGGTACTGGTCCTCGACAACTACGACAGCTTCACCTACAACCTCGTCCAGTATCTGGGGGAGCTCGGGGCGCAGCTAGAGGTGGTGCGCAACAACCACGCGACCGTCGATCAGCTGCTGCTGCGCGGCTACGATCGGCTGATCGTCTCGCCGGGTCCATGCACGCCCAACGAGGCCGGCATCTCGCTCGAGGCTGTGCGCCGCTTTCCGCTGGCGGGAATCCCGACGCTCGGGGTCTGCCTCGGCCACCAGGCGCTTGTGCAGGCCTGGGGGGGAAGCGTCATGCAGCACGAGCCTGTGCACGGGAAGACCACAACGATCGAGCACGACGGGCGCACGATCTTCACCGGTCTGCCGCAGGGTCTCGAGGTCGGCCGCTACCACTCGCTGGTGGCCGATCCGAAGCTTCCGCAGACACTGCGCCGGAGCGCGCTGGGCGCCGGCGTCGTGATGGCCGTGCGCCATTGCGAGCTTCCCGCCGAGGGCGTTCAGTTCCATCCCGAGTCGGTGCTGACCGAGCACGGGCGCGAGCTGCTGTCCAACTTCCTGGAGCAGCGCTGACGGTGCCCGGCCTGACGGTGGGGTCCGGGGGTGTCGGCGGATGACCGCCCCGGGCGGGCCGGAGCTGCTGACACGCTCGATCGACGCGCTCGCGAGCGGCCGCGATCTGACGCTCGAGGACGCCGCCGCGGTGCTGTCGCTGATCATGGAGGGGGAGGCATCCGAGGTGCAGATCGCGGCGTTCCTGATCGCGCTGCGGACCAAGGGCGAGACGGTCGCCGAGCTGGCCGGGCTTGCTCGCGCGATGCGCGCGCTGGCTGCGCGTGTGCCGATCGACGGCGAGGGTCTGCTGGACACCGCCGGGACGGGCGGTGGCCGGCGCACCTTCAACGTGTCGACGACGGCGGCGCTGATCGCGGCCGGCGCCGGCTGCGCGGTGGCCAAGCACGGCAACCGCTCGGCGACTGGCTTGTCGGGCTCGGCGGACTTGCTGGAGGCGCTCGGCGCACGCATCGATCTCGATCCGGCGTCGGTCGCGCGCTGCATCGAGGAGGTCGGCTTCGGCTTCATGTTCGCGCCGGCGCACCATCCGGCGACACGCTATGTGGTCCCTGTCAGGCGCGCCCTAGCGGTCCGCACGATCTTCAACTTCCTCGGACCGCTGACAAACCCGGCGGGCGCCACGAGCCAGCTGATCGGCGTGTCCGATGCCGCGTACCTGGAGACGATGGCGGGCGCGCTGGCGCTGCTCGGCGCTGATCATGCGCTGCTGGTTTGCAGCGACGACGGCCTCGATGAGCTCAGCATCTCGGCGCCGACGCGGGTGGTGGAGGTGCGCGACGGTGATCTGCGCGAGTACCGGGTGACTCCGGAGGAGGTGTCGCTGCCGCGCCATCCGCCGGAGGCGATCCCGGGGGGAGACCCCGCCGCGAATGCGGCCACCACACGGGCGATCCTGGCCGGCGAGGCCGGCGCCGCGCGCGATATGGCAGTGCTCAACGCGGGCGCCGCGATCTTCGCGGCTTCGTGCGCGCAGTCGCTGGCGGAGGGGGTCCGCTGCGCGCAGGAGGCGATCGACTCGGGGGCGGCGATCGCGAAGCTTGAGGCGTTCGTCGTACGCACGCGGGAGCTCGCGCGGTCGTGAACGTGTTGGCGGACGCGCGGTCGTGAACGTGTCGGCGGACGCGCGGTCGTGAACGTGCCGGCGGACGCGCGGTCGTGAACGTGCTGGCGGAGATCGTCGCGGACACCCGCGCAGCGGTTGCGCAGCGCCGCGCGCAACGCCCGCTGCCGGTTGTCGCGCAGGCTGCACAGGAGCGTGCCGGCGCGCGCGATCGGCGCTCGCTGCGCGATGCGCTGGCGCTTGGCGGCCTGTCGGTGATCGCCGAGCACAAGCGGCGCTCGCCCTCAGCTGGGCTGATCCGGGACGGCGTCTCGCTGGCCGAAGTGGTTGGGGCCTACGAGCGCGCCGGCGCCCGCGCGCTCTCGGTCCTGACCGAGGAGTCCCGCTTCGGCGGGTCGCTGGCCGATCTCGAGGCTGCTCGCCGGGCCAGCGGCCTGCCGATCCTGCGCAAGGACTTCATCGTTGATCGCTACCAGGTGCACGAGGCGCTCGCGGGTGGTGCCGACGCGATCCTGCTGATCGTCGCGGCGCTCACCGCCTCAGAGCTGGGCGCTCTGCTGGCGCTTGCGGACGAGCTCGGCCTGGATGCACTGGTCGAGGTCCACGATCGGCCGGAGCTGGACGTGGCGGGGGAGGTTGGAGCCGGGCTGATCGGCATCAACAACCGGGACCTGACGACCCTCACCGTCGACACGCGCCGCACACTGCAACTGCGTGAGCACGTTCCCGCTTGCTCACTGGTCGTCGCCGAGTCCGGTTTCAGCACGCGCGCGGAGCTGGACGAGCTCGAGCGCGCGGGCGTCGACGGCGTTCTGATCGGCGAGGCGCTGATGCGCTCTGCGGATATCGAAGCCTCCTGCCGTCAGCTCACGGGTTTTAGGCTGGCTTGACCGACCGCCGGACACTGGGCTGAGGATGACAAGCTCGATCCGCTCGCACCTGCTCGTGTCCGTGGCCGGCGGCCTGGTCGTGGCCGGAGCGTTCCTCGCGCTCGGAGTCGTCGGCAAGCGCCCGACGCAGACAGTCCTCTACGAGACCCTCGAAGCGGGTGGGTCGCTTGCGGGACACGGCCACGAGCTCAGCGCGCATGACATCTACGTGCGCGACGCACCGGGCGTCGTGTTCGTCAAGGCGCTCAGCACCGGGCCGTGGTTGAGCCCGTTCGGCAGGTCGCCTTCGCAGCGCCAGTCGGGCAGCTCGACCGGCTCCGGCTTCCTGATCAGACTGCTCGGCGACAGCGGTCTGATCCTTACTACCTACCACGTGATCGAGGGTGCCGACCCGCTCACCGGAGTGACCGTCGAGTTCGATGCCGCGGGCCCGCTTCAGGCGGTTGTCGTCGGCGCCAACCAGGGCGACGATCTGGCGCTGCTGCGGGTGAACATGGCGGGCCTGCCGTCGATCCGCCCGCTGACGTTCGGCGACTCCGCGAGCGTCAAGGTGGGGGATCCGACGCTGGCGATCGCCGACCCGTTCGGATCCGACCGCACGCTCGCGAGCGGGATCGTGTCGGCGCTGCAGTCCCAGATCGAGACGCCGGACGGGTTCTCGGTCGACAACGTGATCCAGACCGACACTCCGGCTCTGCTCGGTGAGAGCGGCGCGCCGCTGCTCAACGCGGACGGCCGCGTGATCGGGATCGGCTCGCAGATCCTGGCCGTCTCCGAGGAGGGCGCAGGCGGTGGCGTCGAGGTTCCGTTCGCAGTGCCGATCGACACGGTGGACCAGTTCCTTGCGGCCACCGGGGATGATCGGCAGGCGGCGGTTGGGCTGGCGGGCGAGAGCTCGAGTGCGACCGCGACCGCGTACGTGAAGCCGCAGCGCAGCCCGGACGGTGGCGCAGCGCCTGCCGGCGCTTCTAGGATGTACCGGTGAGTCAACGGGCCGTGCGGATGAAGTTCTGCGGGATCACCCGGCTCGCCGACGCCGAGCTGGCGGTTTCGCTGGGTGCGTGGGCGATCGGGATGGTCTTCTGGCAGCGCTCGCCCCGCGCGGTCGCGCCAGCGGCAGCCGCCGAGATCGCCGCCGCCGTCAAGCGCCGCGTCGAGATCGCGGGGGTGTTCGTCAATCCGGCGCTCGACGAAGTGGCGGGCGTCGCTGACGGCGCCGGACTGACGCTGATCCAGCTGCACGGCCAGGAAGGTCCGGTGTTCTGCGGCGAGGTGGCGCGGCGCACTGGCTGCAAGGTGATCAAGGCCGCGCGCGTTCGCAGCCGCGCCGAGATCCAGGCCCTGGGCAGCTTCCACACCGACTTCCATCTGTTCGACAGCTTCGTTCCCGGCGTTCCCGGCGGCACCGGCGAGACGTTCGCCTGGGAGCTCGCGCGCAAGCGCGCAACCAAGGTGCCGCTGATCCTCAGCGGCGGTCTGACGCCGAGCAACGTGGCGCAGGCGATCGGGGTTGTCGGACCGTACGCGGTCGACGTCGCCAGCGGCGTCGAGTCGGCGCCCGGGATCAAGGATCCAGAGCAGCTGCGACGGTTTGCCGAGGCGGTCGCCGACCAGTTTGCGGTGAGCGCGTCGTGAGCGTGTCGTGACCGCGCTGCAGCATCGCTTCGGCGCGTACGGCGGCCAGTACGTCCCCGAGACGCTGATGCCGGCGCTCTCAGAGCTCGAGCGAGAGTGGCTTGCCGCGCGCGCGGATGCGGAGTACCGGCTGGCGCTGCAGACGCTACTGCGCGACTACGTCGGCCGGCCCTCACCGCTCTACCTGGCGAGGCGCTTGAGCGACGCTGCCGGGCGCCCGATCTACATCAAGCGCGAGGACCTCAACCACACCGGCTCGCACAAGATCAACAACGCGCTCGGCCAGGCGCTGCTGGCGGTGCGGATGGGCAAGCGCCGGATCATCGCCGAGACCGGCGCCGGCCAGCACGGCGTCGCCACCGCGACAGCCTGTGCCCTGCTGGAGCTCGAGTGCGTGGTCTACATGGGGACCGAGGACATGCGCCGCCAGCGTCCCAACGTCGAGCGGATGCAGCTGCTCGGTGCCCGGGTGGTGGGCGTGCGAGCGGGCGCGCGGACGCTCAAGGAGGCGGTCTCCGAAGCGATCCGCGACTGGGTTGCCAACGTGCAGAGCAGCCACTACATCATCGGCTCGTGCGTCGGACCGGCGCCGTATCCCGCGCTCGTGCGCGACCTGCAGCGCGTGATCGGCGACGAGGCGCGCGCTCAGGTCCTCGAGCGCACCGGGCGGCTGCCAGAGCGCGTGATCGCCTGCGTCGGCGGGGGCTCGAATTCGATCGGCATGTTCGAGGCCTTCCTCGACGACGCGGCAGTCCAGCTGATTGGCGTCGAGGCGGCCGGCGAAGGACTGCAAACGGGCCGCCACGGGGCGCCCCTGACCGCGCGCGGGCGCCCGGGCGTGCTGCACGGCTCATTCTCGGCGGTCATGCAGGACGAGGACGGCCAGATCCTTGAAGCCCATTCGATCTCCGCCGGCCTCGATTACCCGGGCAGCGGACCGCAGCACGCCTGGCTGCGGGACACCGGTCGCGCGCGCTACTACGCGGTCAGCGATCGACAGGCGCTGGACGCGTTCGCGCGGACGGCGCGTCTGGAGGGGATCATTCCGGCGCTCGAGAGCGCGCACGCCATGGCGTGGGCGCTGGCGGCGGGGTCGAGTGAGCTCGACCTGGTCTGCATGTCTGGTCGTGGCGACAAGGACCTGGTCGAGGTCTTGGATCGTCTCGGCGCCGGCGGTCTGGCGGACGCGGACGCGGACGGCGCATGAGCGGCGCCGAGCGGATCGCCGAGGCGTTCGAGTCCTCCCGCGCCGAGCGGCGGCGGGCGGCGCTGATGCCGTACCTGATGGGTGGCTATCCCGACCTGACGCGCTCGCTCCAGATCGGGATCGCTTACGCGCGCGCGGGCGCCGACCTCGTCGAGCTCGGCGTGCCGTTCTCCGACCCGCTTGCGGACGGTCCCGTGATTCACGCGGCCGGCGTGGCGGCGCTGCGGGCGGGGGTGCGCGTCCACGACGTGATCGAGCTCGCCGGCGAGCTCGCGGAGCACGTTCCCGTGGTCGTGATGTGCTACGCCAACCTGATCCTCGCCCGCGGCCTGGAGCGCTTCACGGACATGCTGGCCGCCGCCGGCGCGAGCGGCCTGATCGTGCCGGACCTGCCGCTGGAGGAGGCGCCCGCGGCGCTCGCTGCCTGCGACTCGCGCGGGCTCGCGCTCGTAGGGCTGGTCGCGCCGACGACGCCCGACGAGCGCCTCGCGAGGATCGGGGCGCGCGCACGAGGGTTCCTCTACACCGTCTCGGTGGCGGGAACGACAGGTGAGCGCACCGGCGTGGACGGCGGCATCGGTGCAGTGGTCGCTCGCGCTCGCGCCTGCACCGACGTGCCGGTGGCGGTGGGGTTTGGGATCTCGACGCCTGAGCAAGCGGTGGCGACTGCAGCCGCTGGGGCCGACGGGGTGATCATCGGCAGCAGGCTCGTGCGCGCCGCCGGGGAGGCAGCTGACCCTGCAGCCGCGGTCGGCGAGCTGGTGCGCGCCTTCTCGGCCGCGCTCCGCGAAGCGCCGGTCGGATAGGATTAGATAGATGGGTCTGATCATCACCGCCACCGCCGGTCTTTGCCTGTGGATCGTCCTGTGGGCGCTGAACATGTCGGGATTCGACGCGATCCTGATCGCGATCGTCATGGTGCTGGTCGCTACCGGCGTGCGTAACGTCCTGCCCCACCTGACCGGCCGACGCGACAAGTAGTGGCGATCCTGATGCGGGCGCGGACTCGCGTGCTTGCCGGCGCGGCCTGCGCCGCCATCGCTGCCGTGCTCGCCGGATGCGGCACCACGACGACGTCCGGGACATCCTCGGTGCTGGCGAAAGGCAACACGCTTTCGATCTACCTCAGCGTGCCGCCGAGCGCATCCAGCGATCCGGGGCAGCTGGACACAGTGCGGGCGGAGCAGCTGGGCTGCGCGCAGGACGCCGGCGAGGTCACCGATTTCAAGGCCGTCTGCGTCCGTGTCGCTTACCACAAGCTGTCCGATAACGCGCGCACCGCGATCGTCAACGGCGGCGCGATCGCCTACATCGGCGAGCTCGCGCCCGGCTCCTCGGAGGACTCCGTCGGCATCACGAACGCCCTTGACCTGCTGCAGGTCAGCCCGACCGACACGGCGCTGGAGCTGACCCAGAGCACAGCGGCGGTGAGCGGCGCTCCGAGCAAGTTCTATGAGGATTGGGACGTGTACGGGCGCACGTTCGCGCGGCTGGTGCCGAGCACCGCGCAGGAGGCGCAGGCGCAGGTCGCCGAGATGCGCTCGTTGCACCTCACCAGCCTCTATGTCGGTGACGATGGCAGCAATTACGGGAAGGCGATCGCGCTGGCCGTCAGGCAGGACGCACCGCCGTCGATCGCCGTTAGCACCCGCGAGTCCGGGGCTGGTGGGATCTTCTACGGATCCGACTCGCCGCTCGCTGCGGCGAAGTTCTTCGACCTCGCGCCGGCGAGCGCGAAGCTGTTCGGACCCTCGGCGCTCGACACCCCATCGTTCACCGCTGCGTTGAGCTCGGGCGTGCGCAACCTCTACGTCTCCTCGCCCGGCGACCTGCCCGGAAAGCTCAATCCCGCCGGCGCGAAGTTCGTCGCGCAGTTCACCGCGGCCTACGGTCACAAGCCCGCGCGACAGGCGATCTTCGGATACGCGGCGGTCGTCGACGTCCTGCATGCCCTGCAGGAGGCGGGATCAGCCGCCGGCGACCGCGCCACCGTGGTCCACGACTTCTTCAAGCTTACGGACCGCTCGCCGGTGCTGGGTACCTACTCGATCGATAAGCAAGGCGACAGCAGCCTTACGGCGTTCGTGTTCAGCCGTCTGCTGGCAGGAACGCTGGTCCCGTTCAAATCCGTGCCTTGAGCTCAACCGCGCCGCGCCTACTCGCGGCCGCGCTGGCGATGGCTGCTGCGCTCAGTGGGTGCGGCGGCGGGGGGCAGCGCGCAGGCAACAAGATCCGCGGTAGGACGTTGACGCTTTGGGTCAGCGCGCCGCTGGTCGGGCCGTCCGCGGTCAGCGGCGAGGCCGTGATCCGTGGTGCAGCGCTGGCGCTGGCGTCGGATGGGGCGAGGATCGGCCGCTACCGGATCGTGATCGACCACCTCGACGATTCAAACCCCACGACCGACCGCTGGGATCCGGGACAGACGGCCAGCGACGCCCGGGCCGCGACGCTGGAGCCTTCCACGATCGGCTATATCGGCGACTTCAACTCCGGCGCGAGCGCCGTCTCGATCCCGCTGCTGAACGCCTACGGGATCGCCCAGGTCAGCCCGTCCAGCACGGCCGTCGGTCTCACCTCAGATGCCGTCGGCGCCAACGCCGGCGAGCCGGAGAAGTACTACCCGACCGGCGAGCGGACGTTCGTGCGCCTTGCCCCGAGCGATCTCGTGCAGGCCAACGTCCAGGTCCGCCTCCAACGACAGTACGGCTGCAGATCGACGTACGTGCTCGATGACGCTGACGAGGTCGACGGTGACGACGCCGCCGACACGTTCGTCGGCGAGGCGAGCATCAGCGGCCTGGATGTCGTCGGCCAGCAGTCGTATTACCCGGCCGCCACCGACTACGCCTCGCTCGGGCAGGCCGTCGCCCAGAGCGGCGCTGACTGCGTGCTGATCGCCGCGATCACCGACGCCAACGCCGTCGCACTGGCGACGCAGATCGCCGCCGCGGCGCCCTCGACGCTGCTGTTTGCGACGGCCGGGCTGGCCGAGAGCACGTTCGCCGACCCGCGCGCTGGTGGCATCCCCCTGGCGCTGGACAGCCGTCTGCTGATCACGGCACCCGCTCCGGATCCGGCTGGGCGCGAGCGCGTGCTCGCCGCCACATTCGAGCGGGAGTACGAGCGGCTCTACGGCCCGCCGGAGCCGACCGCGATCTACGGCTACGAGGCGATGAGCCTGATGCTGGACGCGATCTCCCGGGCGACCGACGGCGGCCGCCGGCAGGCCGAGCGCTCGCGGGTGGTGGCGGCGCTGTTCGATACGCGCGATCGCCGGAGCGTGCTCGGCGACTACAGCATGCAGTCCGACGGCAATACGACGCTTCGCACCTACGGCGTCTACCGTGTCGTCGCCGGCCGGCTGCGACTCACGCGGCTGATCTCGGGCTGAGAGGGTGAGGCGGCTGCCGCTGCGAACCAGAGGGTGAGGCGGTTGCCGCTGCGAAGGCGAGCAGAACATTGGTGTTTTGTTAGGGGTTTGCTTTAGGTGGTTTTGATCTGACCAGCGCGGCTTGCCGCCGGGGCACTCCCGGAATAGGCTGCGATTTTCTCGGTAACAAAGTACTGAGCTCTCACCCACCAGAGGAGGAGCATGCGTTTTTTCGGTAAGTCGGCGACCGTCTTCGCGGTCGCAGGTGCTGCGCTGGCGATCGCCGCCTGCGGTAGCAGCAGCTCGAGCTCGAGCTCGAGCGGCGCCAGTGGCGGCAAGACGATTGACATCTACTCGAGCCTGCCGCTGCAGGGCTCTTCGTCGGCCCAGACGATCCCGGCCGTCAACGGGATCAAGCTGGCTTTGAGCCTGAATCACGGCAAGGCGGGTGCCTTCACGGTCAACTACCAGTCGCTCGACGATTCCACGGCGGCGGCCGGTTCCTGGGATCCGACCCAGACCGCGGCCAACGCGCGCAAGGTCGCGACCGACCCGAAGGCCGTCTACTACATCGGCGAGTTCAACTCGGGGGCGAGCGAGGTCTCGATCCCGATCCTCAACCAGGCCGGGATCCCGCAGGTCAGCCCCGCGAACACGTACGTCGGACTGACGACGAGCAGCCCCGGCGTGAGCGCTCCGGGCGAGCCGCAGAAGTACTACCCGACCGGCAAGCGCACATACCTGCGCATCGTCCCGATTGACACCATCCAGGGCGCCGCCGACCTCGAGGCGCTCAAGAGCGCCGGCTGCACGCGCGTCGCCGTCGCCAACGACAAGGAGGCGTACGGCTCGGGGCTCGCGACGGTGCTCGTCAAGACGGCCCCGGACTACGGCATCACGATCGTCAGCAACACCGGCATCGACCCGAAGGCGCCGAACTACCGCTCGTACGCCTCGACGATCAAGTCCCAGGGCGCGAACTGCTTCGAGTTCGCCGGGATCACCGCCAACGGCGGCGTGCAGATCACCAAGGACGTCAATGCGGCGCTGCCGAACGCGACGATCCTCGGTCCTGACGGCATGTGCACGAGCTCGTGGACGAACGCGGCCGACGGCGGCGTGCCGGCGAGCATCGACCCGAAGCTGCTCTGCACGGTCGCCACGCTCAACCTGAGCGCGTATCCGGGCGGCAAGACGTTCCTGGCTGCCTACAAGAAGGCCTACGGCGTCTCCGATCCGGACCCGTACGCGATCTACGGCTATGAGGCGATGAGCCTCGGACTCGGCACGATCGCGGGCCTCGGCGCCAACGGCGACAACCGCGCCGACGTGCTGGCCGCGCTGTTCGCGACCAAGGCCCGCCACTCGGTGCTCGGCACCTACGGGTTCAACGCCAACGGCGACACGACGCTCACGTCGTACGGTCTCTACAAGGTCGGGTCCAATGGCGACCCGGTGTACTTCCAGACGCTGACCCCCACCAAGACGCTGAAGACGCAGTAATCATCCGCCGAAACCGGTAGGTTAGGAGGGGGCGGCTTGGCCGCCCCCTCCGATTTCTCCCCTCCCCTCACGGCGACACGTGCCAACTCCCACCTCACAATCACGGATCAAGACAGCGCTGCGCGGCAATGCCGGGTTGTATGCGCTGCTGATCCTGCTGTTCGCGCTGCCCGTCTACTTCGGGATCCACGACCTCGTCGCCGGCTACCAGTCCGGCTACGTGAACGGACACGCGGTGATCAGGCACGATCTCTCCAAGCTCGCCTACAACCTCATGTCGGGCCTGTCCAACGGCGCCATCTGGGCGCTGATCGCGATGGGCTACACGCTCGTCTACGGCATCATCGAGCTGATCAACTTCGCCCACGGCGACGTGTTCATGATCGGCTCGTTCACGGCCGCCTCGTTCATGGCCGCGATCGGGCTCACCGCAGCGACCGGCACGATCGGCCTGATTGCCGGACTCCTGCTGACGCTCGTCGTCGCGATGGCCGTCTGCGGGTCGCTCAACGTGCTGATCGAGCGCGTCGCATACCGGCCGCTGCGCAACGCGCCGAAGCTCGCGCCGCTGATCACCGCCGTCGGCTTCTCGTTCATCCTGCAGAACGTCGGGCTGCTGTGGAAGGGCGGCTCACCGGTCGGCGTGCCCGACCTCATCAACGAGAACGCGACCGTGTTTCAGATCTCCGGCCTGATCGTGCACCGCTCCGATCTGCTCGCGCTCGGGGTGATGATCCCGCTCGTGCTCGCGCTCGCGTGGTTCATCTCCAACACCCGCCAAGGCCGCGCGATGCGGGCGACCGCGCAGGACCCGGAGGCCGCCCGCCTGATGGGCATCAACGTCAACAACACGATCTCGCTGACGTTCATCATCGGCGGCGCGCTCGCGGGTGCCGCCGGTCTCGTCTACGCCCTGTACGAGACGACGATCTGGTACTTCCAGGGCTTCGAGGCCGGGCTGATCGCCTTCACCGCTGCGGTCATGGGCGGGATCGGCAACATCCGCGGCGCGGTCCTCGGCGGCCTGCTGATCGGCTGCATCCAGCAGTTGGCGAACTCACGCATCCAGCAGGGAGTGTGGACCGAGGCGGTTGTGTTCGTGTTCCTCATCATCGTCATGGTGCTGCGGCCGCGCGGGCTGCTTGGGGAGGAGATCCGGGAGGCGGGATGAGCGAACTGGGCGCTCAGCTGCACGAGTGGCGCGCGGCCGTCGAGCAGCGACTGCCGCCGTGGTCGGGCCGTGCCCTGGCCGGGATCCTGATCGTCATCGGGATCCTGCTGCCGTTGTTCTTCGGGGCGGCCAGCGGCTTCATCAACGCGACGATCATCGCGCTCGCGTACGTGGTGATGGCGCTCGGCCTCAACATCGTCGTCGGCTTCGCGGGCCTGCTCGACCTCGGCTACGTCGCGTTCTACGCGATCGGCGCCTACTCGATGGGCTGGTTCGGGTCGTCGTTCTTCTTCAACGAGCACATCCACGTGGCGACCTCGGCGCTCCCGACGTCGATCGGCATCCACCTCAATTTCCTCATCATCCTGATCCTCGCGGCGATCATCGCCTCGCTCGCCGGCCTGCTGATCGGGTTGCCGACGCTCCGGCTGCGCAGCGACTACATCGCGATCGTGACGCTCGCCTTCGGCGAGATCATCTACGACGTCGCCGTCAACGGCACGCTCATCCATATCCCCGGCGGCAACGGCGAGACGCTGACCGCCGGCAACCTCGGCATCTCAGCGCTCGACTTGCCGTACTTCCCGCTGATCGGGCACTTCAGCCTGCTTAACC
The DNA here is from genome assembly GCA_052147535.1 of Solirubrobacteraceae bacterium. Taxonomy (GTDB): domain Bacteria; phylum Actinomycetota; class Thermoleophilia; order Solirubrobacterales; family Solirubrobacteraceae; genus Palsa-465. Next base: position 58,935 of record JBKQKK010000063.1, read on the forward strand.
TGCGCCCGTGGTACTGGCTGATCTTCGTGATCATGCTGTTCGTCCTGTTCGTCAACCTGCGGGTGCGCGATTCCCGCCTGGGCCGCGCATGGGTCGCCCTGCGCGAGGACGAGGTTGCCGCCGTCTCGATGGGCATCCCGCTGGTGCGCACGAAGCTGATGGCGTATTCGATGGGCGCTGCGTTCGGCGGCATGTCGGGAGCGTTCCTGGGCGCGTACGCCACGACCGTCAACTCCAGCCAGTTCCTGTTCACGTTCTCGATCTTCGTGCTGGCGATGATCATCGTTGGCGGTCTCGGCTCGATCTGGGGCGCGGTCACCGGAGCGCTGCTGCTCTCGTACATCAACTACTACCTGATCCCCGACGTGCTCAACAATGTTCCGAAGGATCTCGGGTTGAACTTCAGCCTCACGGATCTGGGATTCGGGATCTTCGGCTTCCTGCTCGTGCTCGTCATGGTGCTCAGGCCGCAGGGCCTGATTCCGGAACGCCGGCGCCGGCTCGAACTGACCGGCGAGGTCGCCGCCGAGGACGCACAGCTCGTTGAAGGCGGAGCGGGAGCGGTCTGATGGCCGAGCAGGCTGCCACGCCGTCGGCACCGTCGCTCCCGACGGGCGAGGCCGTGATCCGTGCCGATCACGTGACCAAGGAGTTCGGTGGGCTGGTCGCCGTGTCCGATGTCTCCTTCGAGGTCCCAGCACTCTCGATCGTCTCCCTGATCGGACCCAACGGAGCCGGTAAGACGACGCTGTTCAACATGCTCACCGGGCTCTACAAAGCCACATTCGGGTCGATCACGCTCGGCGATCGGGACATCACCCGCGCCCGGCCGGACAAGATCACCAGCCACGGGGTGGCTCGCACGTTTCAGAACATCCGCCTGTTCGGCGCGATGACCGCGCGTGAGAACGTGATGATCGGTCGCCACACGCGCATGCGGGCCGGGCTGCTGGGATCGATCCTGCGGCCGCCGCGCGTGCGCCACGAGGAGCGGGATGTGCACGAGCGTGCCGGTGAGCTGCTCGCCTTCGTCGGGCTCAAGCCGCAGTCGTTCGATCGCCTGTCGACCCAACTCTCCTACGGTGACCAGCGACGGGTCGAGATTGCGCGTGCGCTCGCCTGCGAGCCCAGGCTGCTGCTGCTCGACGAGCCGACGGCCGGCATGAACCCGCAGGAATCAGCCGAGCTCACCGCATTCATGCGCAAGATGCGCGATGAGCTGCAGCTGACCATCCTGCTGATCGAGCACGACATGAAGGTCGTGATGGGTGTCTCGGAGCGGGTCACCGTGCTCGACCACGGCGAGAAGATCGCCGAGGGCGCGCCCGCCGACGTACGCACCGATCAGCGCGTGATCGAGGCCTACCTGGGAAAGCAGGGCTGAGCGCCGTGGCACTGCTGGAAGTCTCCGATCTCCAAACCTACTACGGCGCGATCCAGGCGCTCAAGGGCGTCTCGTTCACCGTCGAGGAGGGCGAGATCGTCACCCTGATCGGCTCCAACGGAGCCGGCAAGTCAACCACGCTGCGCTCGATCTCCGGACTGACGCCGGCCCGCTCGGGTCGCATCGTGATCGGCGGCGAGGACATCACCCGCGTTCCCGCGCACGAGATTCCCTCCCGGGGAATCGCGCTCGCGCCCGAGGGCCGGCACTGCTTCTCGCGCATGACGGTGCGCGAGAACCTTGACCTCGGTGCTCACCGGCGCCGACGCGGCGCTGAGGTCGATGCCGACCTCGAGCGGGTCTTCGAGCTGTTTCCCCGGCTCAAGGAACGCGAGCGCCAGAAGGCCGGGACGATGTCCGGCGGCGAGCAGCAGATGCTGGCGATCGGTCGCGCGCTGATGGCCCGCCCGCGGTTGCTGATGCTCGACGAACCCTCGATGGGGATCGCGCCAATCCTCGTCCAGCGGATCTACGAGACGATCGCCGAGATCAACCGTAGCGGCGTGACGATCCTGCTCGTCGAGCAGAACGCCAACTATGCGCTCGACGTATCGAAGCGCGGCTACGTGCTGGAGACGGGTCGGGTCGTGCTGTCGGGAGACTCCGAGAAGCTCCAGACCAATCCCGAGGTGCAGCGCGCCTACCTGGGAGCCTGATGCGATGACCGTGCTCGCCCTGATCGGAGCAAAAGCTCTCTACCTGCTGTTCATCTGGCTGCTGTCCGCGGCCGGAGCGGCGAGGCTGGCCGAGCGCAAGGGCTACGGCGAGCGTGTCGGGCTCACGTTCGGCCTGCTGCTGTCGCTCGTCGGCTTCCTGATCGTGCTGATCCTGCTCCCCGGCCGTCCCGGCTCGGCCTGGAAGCGCGACGGGATCTGGCCTAGGAAGCGGCATCGGGCTGACGACATGGGTGACGAACTCGGCTCCTCCAGCGGTTTCGATCGGCCGATTCGGCGACGCTGGCGAAGCTGAGCTCGCCGGCGCCGTTCGATTCGATTACGGCTGCGCGTTTAGGGCTCGCGGGCCCTTAGTCGGCGCGAGGCAGGCGCTGCTCGGTCGCGCCGAATCCTTTCTGGTGCTCCTCGCGGCCGGCGATCCCGCTCTTGTGGGCCTCTTGCGAGACCGCCGCGGCGACCGCGTGTACGACCTCCCGGTTGAACACCGAGGGGATGATGTAGTCCTCGCGCAGCTCGTGCTCGGGGACGATCTCCGCGATTGCCTTCGCGGCCGCGAACTTCATGCTCTCGGTGATCTGCGGTGCGCGCACATCGAGGGCGCCGCGGAAGATCCCCGGGAAGCACAGAACGTTGTTGATCTGGTTCGGGTAGTCGCTGCGCCCGGTCGCGAGGATCCGCACGTACTTCTCGGCGTCCTCCGGCGAGACCTCCGGGTCGGGGTTGGCCATCGCGAACACGATCGGATCCTTGCCCATCTTCGCAAGTGCCGACGCCGGTAGCGCACCGGCACCTGAGAGGCCGACGAACAGATCGACGCCTTCGATCACGTCGGTCACGCCGCCTGAGCGCTGCTCGGCGTTGGTCGCCTCCGCGAACGCCCGCTTGGTCGCGTTCATCGTGCCGTCGAGGTAGTCCTTGCGCCCGACGTGCAGCGCACCGCGCGTGTCCACGCCGATCAGGTTCTCGCCACGGGCGCCGGCGCCGATCATGATCTTCGCGGTCGCGACGCCTGAGGCGCCCATGCCGCAGACCAGGATTCGTAGGTCTTCGATCCGCTTGCCGATCAGCTTCAGCGCGTTCAGCAAGGCCGCCAGCGCGACCACGGCGGTTCCGTGCTGGTCGTCGTGGAACACCGGGATGTCGAGCTCGGCCTTCAGCCGCTCCTCGATCTCGAAGCAGCGCGGTGCCGAGATGTCCTCCAAGTTGATCCCGCCGAAGGTCGGCGCGAGCGCCTTGACGACCGCGATGATCTCGTCGGTGTCGGTCGTGTCGAGGCAGATCGGGAATGCGTCGACACCTGCGAACTCCTTAAACAGCATCGCTTTGCCCTCCATCACGGGCATCGCTGCTTCGGGGCCGATGTTGCCCAGTCCCAGCACCGCTGTCCCATCCGAGACCACAGCGACCGTGTTGCGTTTGATCGTGTAGCGGAACGCCTTCTCGCGATCCTCGTGGATCGCCATGCAGACACGCGCCACGCCGGGTGTGTAAGCCATCGCGAGGTCGTCGCGAGTCTTCAGGGCGCTCTTGTTGTGGATCTCGATCTTCCCACCGAGGTGCATCAGGAACGTGCGATCTGTGGTGTCGATCACACGCGCGCCGGCAACCCCGCCGACGGCGGCGGTCAGCCGTGGCCAAGAGGTGGCGTCAGTGGTCTCGACGTTGAAGTCGCGAATCGTGAGCTCGTCGCCGGCACTGACCAGGTCGACGGCGCCGATGACGCCGCCGGCTTCGCCGATTGCACTGGCGACTTTTCCGAGCATGCCGGGCACGTGCTCATACTCGACGCGCATCGTCAAGCTGTATTGGGCGTTGTGGTGGGGATGGACTTTCATCAGGCCCAATAGCCTGTCATTAAAGGGGGCCTATGTGCTGGCTCCGCCCGGTACAAGCTTCGTCCATGTCCGAAGAGCTATTTCTGATCGACGGCAACAGCCTGGCCTATCGGGCCTTCTTCGCGCTGCCCGAGTCGATCGCCACCTCCACCGGCGTGCCGACCAACGCGATCTTCGGGTTTGCGTCGATGCTTGTGAAGATCCTGACCGACTACGAGCCGCGCGCGACGATCGTCGTTTGGGACGGCGGTGACACGGGGCGCCGTGAGATCTATCCCGACTACAAGGCGCAGCGCTCGAGCCGCCCGGACCTGCTCAAGGAGCAGTGGCCGCATCTGGAGCCGCTGGTGGCGGCGTTCGGCTACCGCAACCTGCGCGTCGATGGCTACGAGGCGGACGACGTGATCGCCTCGATCGCGCAGCGGGCAAGCCACGCCGACCCGCCGATCCCGGTGATGGTCGTCACCGGTGACCGTGACGCCTATCAGCTCGTCGGCGACGGCGTACGGATCATGACGACCTCGCGCGGTGTCACTGACACCCGCGTGTACGACCGCGAAGCGGTGATCGACCGGTACGGGATCCCGCCCGAGCTGGTGCCCGACTTCATCGGCCTCAAGGGTGACACCTCGGACAACATCCCGGGTGTTCCGGGCATCGGCGAGAAGACCGCCGCCGACCTGCTGGCGCGGTTCGGCTCGCTCGAGAGCGTGCTCGAGCACATCGATCAGATCTCGGGCGCCAAGCGCAAGCAGAATCTCGAACTGCACGCCGATGCGGCCCGACTCTCCAAGCGACTCGCGACCGCCAAGCGCGACATCGCGCTCGACATCGACCTCGCCGACTATCTCGCCAGCGAGCCGGATCGCTCCCAGCTGCGCGACGCCTTCCGCCGCTTTGAGCTGCGCGAGCCGCTGCGCCGTCTGGAGGAAGCGCTCGGTTCCGCGCAGGCCGCGGCTCCCGCCCCGCAAGTCGACGCGGCGCTCGTCGCCAGGCAGCGCCAAGCGAGGCTACGCGACGTCTCGGCGTTGCCGGCCACGGAGGTCGCGATCGCGCTGGCGCCGCCGGTGGCGCCCGAGGGCGCGCTGTTCGCGACCGAGCAAGACTGGCGTTTCGGGGTTCATCCGAAAGGCAGCCGAGAGGTACTGATCGGCGCGTGCGAGGCCCCGGAGCAACTGGTCGGCGCGATCGGCGACCGGCCCGCGGTCGCGCACGACGCGAAGGCGCTTGGCAGCGTCCCGGCGAACCTCGCTCACGACACCGAAGTCGCCGCCTACCTGCTGGAGCCCGCCCGGCGCGGCTATCCGCTGCGCGAGCTGTGCGAGGAGCGCGGACTCGCCGCCGACGTCGAGGACCCGGCAGGTGCCGATGCGCTGCTGCTGAGCGAGCTCGCCCGTTGGCAGCGCGCGGAGGTCCACAGCCGTGGCCTCAGCGAGCTGCTGACCGGGGTGGAGTTGCCGCTGGTGGCGATCCTGCGCGCGATGGAGCTGGCCGGGCTCAAGCTCGACACCCGTCGGCTGGCGGCGATCTCGGAGCGCGTAAAACACGAGGCGCTGGAGCTGGAGCTTGAGATCTTCGCGCTGGCCGGGGAGGAGTTCACGCTCGGGTCTCCCAAGCAGCTCGAGGAGATCCTGTTCGGCAAGCTTGGTCTCAGCCGTAAGCGCCGTGGCAAGACCGGCTTCTCGACCGATGCCCGCGTGCTCCAGGCGATCCGCGACGAGCACCCCGTGATCCCGAAGATCGAGCGCTGGCGGGAGCTGACGAAGCTTGCGCAGACCTACCTGGACGCGCTGCCGGCGCTGATCGCCGCCGACGGGCGAATCCACACCACGTTCAATCAGACGGCGGCGACCACCGGCCGGCTGTCGTCGAACAACCCCAATCTCCAGAACATCCCGATCCGCACGCCGCTCGGGCGTGAGATCCGCGCCTGCTTCGTCGCCGAGCCGGGAAGCCTCCTGGTGAGCGCCGACTACTCGCAGGTTGAGCTGCGGCTGCTGGCCCACATCGCCGGTGAGGACGTGCTCAAGGAGATTTTCCGCCGGGGCGAGGATGTGCACACGGCGACCGCCTGCCGTGTGTTCGGCGTCACGCCCGACGAGATCGACCCCGGCATGCGCTCGAAGGCGAAGATGATCAACTACGGCATCGTCTACGGGCTCTCGGCATACGGGATGGCCGACCGCCTCGACATTCCGCAGGCGGAAGCCGACGAGTTCATCCAGCGCTATCTCGCCGGGTTCCCGGCGGTCGAGCGCTTCATCGCCGCGACGATCGAGCAGGGGACCGAGCACGGCTACGTCTCGACGCTGCTGGGGCGCCGCCGGCAGGTCCCGGAGCTGCGCGCGCGCCGCTGGGAGCTGCGCAAGCAAGGCGAGCGGTTCGCTGTGAACATGGTGATTCAGGGGACGGCGGCCGACATCATGAAGATCGCGATGGTCGACTGCGACCGCGCGCTGGCCAAGTCGGGGCTACGCTCGCGGCTGGTGTTGCAGATCCACGATGAGCTGCTGTTCGAAGGACCCGCAGCAGAAGCGCAGGCTGTGCGCGGGCTGGCCGTCGCGCAGATGGCCGGCGCGCTGCAGATGGATCCGCCGCTGGCGGTCGAGGCCGGCATCGGTCCCGATTGGCTGTCGGCCAAGTGAGCCGGCATGCCCGCGTCCGGATCGGCGCCGCGGTCCTGTCAGCGGCGCTCTCTTGCCTGGGCCTGCTCGCCGCAGCTTCGCAGGCCGGCACGCCGGTCCTCGCCGGAGCCGCCAAGCCGCTGGAGGGCGCCGTGCCCGACGCTCCGTTCCCTCCGGCTGGTCTGCGTGGCGGCGGGCCGTCGGCGCGGATCGCGAGCATCCCCTACGAGGGGGGGCCGGTTCTGCACGCCAATCGCACGCACCTGATCTTCTGGCAGCCGCAGGGCTCCGGCCTGACCTTCGACTCCGGCTACGTCGACCTGGTGACGCAGTTCCTCGGAGACGTCGCCCGCGACAGCCACATGACCAGCAACGAATACGCGATCACCGGTCAGTACGGCGACGGGTCCGGACCGGCGGTGTACGACTCGACGTACGCCGGTTCGGTTCTCGACACCGACCCGCTACCGCCAAACGGCTGCAGCGAGCCGGCGCAGACGGGCCCCGGCTGGAGCGTCTGCCTGACCGACGCTCAGCTGCAGGAAGAGCTCGAGCACGTGCTCGCCGCCAACCGGCTGGGAGCCGATGGCGAGGACATCTATTTCCTGATCACCCCCAGCGGCTTGGGCGACTGCATTGACTCGAGCTCGAGCGCTTGCGCGCTTGGTGGCGCCGCGAGCGGCTACTGCGGCTACCACTCCTCCACGCCGAGCGGTGTTCTATATGTGGTGATTCCCTACAACGCGATCGCGGACCACTGCCAGTCGGGCAACCCGAGGCCGAACGCGAGTACGGCCGATCCGGCCCTCTCGACGATCAGCCACGAGCAGATCGAAACGATCACCGATCCATACGGAAATGCCTGGGTCGATCAGTCGGGCAACGAGATCGCCGACGTCTGCCTGCGCGACTACGGCGCTGCGCTCGGTGGATCCGGCGACGGGCAGTGGGACGAGGTGATCAACGGGCACCATTACTGGCTGCAGGAGATCTACAGCCGCCTACAGGGCGGCTGCGAGCCCCGCGCGAGCCCCGACGCGGTGTCGCTCGCGGGCCCCGGCGTCGCGACCGCGGGTGTGCCCATCACGTTCACCGGCAGCGGGCGCCAGCCGGGCGGCAGGATCGCCGCTTACAGCTGGCGTTTTGGGGACGGAGCCAGCGCCAGCGGGCGCGTCGCGAAGCACGTCTACGCGCACGTCGGCACCTACGATCTGCGGCTGCGAATCACCGACGCCGCCGGCAACTGGGCGCTGAGCACCAGGACTGTCTCGGTCACGCCCGCGGCGGTACGCGACCGCTCCCGGCGTTCGCGCTGAGCGCGAACTCGGGCGGCGCGATCCGCAAGTAGTGACCGAACGCCCAGGCGACCAGCGCCTGCGGGGAGATCGCCTGCAGCGCCGGCGCCAGCAGCCGCGGCGGCACGCGCGGAACGAGCCGCTGGACGCGCAGCATCCACTCGAACTTCCTGCGATGAGCGGCGCTGAAGGCGCCGTAGCCGGCCAGCGCCGCCGCGCGCGATTGACGGCCGGCGACCGTCTCGCGCAGCTCGCGACCGCACGCGATCCCGAAGTACAGCGCCGTACGAATGCCCTCGGCGGTCAGCGGCAGGCAATGCCCGGCTGAGTCACCGGCGAAGAAGATCCCTTTCTCCGCTGCTTCACGCAGCCGGTGCGGGATCCAGTTGCCCTGGTAGCCGCTCGCTTCCCGCTGCAGGTCGGCTGCCAGCCGGACGGTCGGCTCCTTGACGTGGGAGCGAGGGTCGAACGAGCCGACGCCGACGCGCACCTCGTCGCCTGCGGGAAAGCTCCAGCCGTATCCGGCGGTCACGTAGGAGCGGTCGATCCAGATCTCGAGCTCCTCGCCGGTTCCGCGCGGATGCACCTCGAGACCCCGGGACAGGTAGGCGTCCGGCGGCTGGATCGGCTCGCCGTCGCCGAGCACGCGCCGCCAGCCGAGCGCGTCGACGATCAGCGGTGCGCGGATCTCTCCGCGGTCGGTGTGGACGGTCTCGCCGGTGCGCCGCTCGACCTTGGCCGTCTCGAACTCGAACTCGCCCTGATCGGCCAGCAGGCCGCACAACGTCCGGTAGTCGAACGTCGAGAACGACCACGGCAGCGCGTAACGGGCGCTACCGAGGGGCGTGTGGATGACGAGCTCCCCGAACGTCTGCTGCAGCGACTGCGTCAGCTGCAGAACCTCGAGCCACGCGGTCGGAATCGCGCAGGCGGAGGTCTGCCGCTCGCCGATCTCGTAGCGATCGAGCACGATCACTCTGGCACCGCTGCCGGCGAGCTCACGCGCGACTGCGAGGCCGGCGAAGCTCGCGCCGCAGATCAACAGGTCGCAGTCGCGGTCAAGCGCGGTCCGCTCGGCACCCCGCTTGGTGGCTCGCCGTGGCATGCGCCGAGATCATACGGAGCGGCCAAGCGCGCCGGACATGGCTATCCTCAGACAGACAAATGTCCACTATCGCAACGCCCATGACAACCGAACTATCCAGTGCAAAGGTCGTTGAAGGGTCCAACGGCCTGCTGCTCGAGATCGACGGCAAGATCGTCCCCAACTACGACGCCACCATCCACCCCTTCCAGGAGGGCGATGTCGTCACCGGGCACGTCGTCCGTATCGACAACGACGAGGTTCTGGTCGACATCGGCTACAAGTCGGAAGGGGTCATCCCCGCCAACGAGCTGTCGATCCGCAAATCGGTCGACCCCAGCGATGAGGTGTCGCTGGGTGAAGAGGTCGACGCGCTCGTACTCACCAAGGAGGACCAGGACGGTCGCCTGATCCTGTCCAAGAAGCGCGCGCGCTTCGAGAAGGCTTGGCGTCGGATCGAGGCCGCGGCCGAGTCGGGCGATCCTGTCGAGGGCCAGGTGATCGAGGTCGTCAAGGGCGGTCTGATCATCGACCTCGGCGTGCGCGGGTTCCTGCCGGCGTCGCTGGTCGACATTCGCCGCGTCCCGAACCTCGATGAGTACATGGGGCAGGCGATCGACTGCAAGGTGATCGAGCTGAACCGCTCGCGCAACAACGTCGTGCTGTCGCGTCGCGCGGTGCTCGAGGAGCAGCGCAAGGAGGATCGCGAGCGGATCCTCGACCGGCTCCAGCCGGGCCAGGTCGTCGAAGGTCAGATTTCTAACATCGTCGACTTCGGCGCGTTCGTCGACCTCGATGGAATCGACGGCCTGATTCACATCTCGGAGCTGTCCTGGTCGCACGTCAACCACCCGTCGGAGATCCTCTCGATCGGCGACACGGTGTCGGTCAAGGTGCTCGACATCGACCGCCAGCGCCAGCGCATCTCGCTCGGTCTCAAGCAGACCCAGGAGGATCCCTGGCAGCGGGTCGTCAACACCTCCAACATCGGCGATGAGCTCGAGGGGAACGTGACCAAGGTCGTCACGTTCGGCGCGTTCGTGGAGATCCTCGATGGCGTCGAGGGGCTCGTGCACATCTCCGAGCTGGCTCAGCACCACGTGGAGAATCCGCGCGAGATCATCCAGCCGGGCGACCCTGTGCGCGTCAAGATCCTGGAGATCGACGCTGAACGGCGGCGTCTGTCGCTGTCGATCAAGCGCGTCGAGGGTCAGGTGCTGCCGGTACGGCCGATCATCCCACCTGCCGAGGGAGACACCAGCGACTTCGAGGACATGCCCGAGCTGGAGCTGTCTGAGGACGTGTTCTCGAGCGGTCCGGCTGCGGAG